>NZ_MAWZ01000036.1:0-17902 GCF_001854685.1 Rhizobium sp. RSm-3
GTAGAAGCTGGCGAATTCGATGCCGATCGCGCCCGAGCCCATGACGATCAGCGACTTCGGCAGCGCATCCGGCTTCAGCGCCTCGAAATAGGTCCAGATCAGCTTGCCGTCGGGCTCGATGCCCGGCAGCGCGCGCGGGCGGGCGCCGGTGGCAATGATGATGTGCTTGGCACTATAGTTGCCCTCGCCCTTGACGTTCTTCGGCAGCGGATGCTGCGGCTCGACCACAGGCTTCGACGACTTGCCGACGACGATCTCGCCGGGCTTTGAAAGCTTCGCCTCACCCCAGATGATGTCGATCTTGTTCTTCTTCATCAGAAAGCCGACGCCGGCGTTGAGACGGGCGGAGACGGCGCGCGAGCGGCCGACAACGGCCTTGGCATCCGGCTTGACCGAACCTTCGAGAACGAGACCGAAATCCTTGAAATGATTGGCGTGATCGAGAACCTCGGCCGAGCGCAGCAGCGCCTTTGTGGGGATGCAGCCCCAGTTCAGGCAGATGCCGCCCATATGCTCGCGCTCGACGATCGCGGTCTTGAGGCCGAGCTGAGCGGCGCGGATGGCGGCGACATAGCCGCCCGGGCCCGAGCCGATGATGATGACGTCGTAGGACATCCGTTTTCCTTGAAAAAATTGGGGGATCCGTCGCGACTGGTTCGCGTCGCGGCAAGATCCCCCGAGGTCTGGGAGGAAACTAGATCAGCATACTCATCGGGTTTTCGATGAGCGTTCGGAACTTTCCGACAAGCTCCGCGCCAAGGGCGCCATCGACCGCACGATGATCGGTTGACAGCGTCACGGTCATGACCGTTGCCGCCGACAGCTCGCCTTGTGCGTTGACGACGGGCCTTTTCTCCCCGGCACCAACGGCCAGGATGGTCGAATGGGGAGGGTTGATAATCGCCGCGAATTCTCTCACCCCGAACATGCCGAGGTTTGAAATCGCTCCGGTGCCGCCCTGGTACTCAGCCGGCTTCAATTTGCCTGACTTCGCGCGTGCAGCGAGGTCCTTCATCTCGTTGGAGATGCTCGAGAGCGTTTTGGATTCCGCATGCCGAATGATCGGCGTGATCAGCCCGCCGGCCACGGAAACGGCAACTCCTACGTCAACAGAATGATGGCGCAAGAGGCTCTCTTCCGTCCAAGACACGTTGGCGTCGGGCGTTGATCCAAGGGCCAGCGCGTAGGCCTTAATGACCATGTCATTGACCGACAACTTATATTTAGGCGCCCCATCTTCCATTGGCGCAGACGCGTTCAGCTCCGCTCGCAACTTGAGGAGGGCGTCGATGCGGCAATCAACCGTCAGGTAGAAATGCGGAATAGTGGTCTTTGCTTCCAGCAACCGCCGAGCGATCGTCCTCCTCATAGGCGTATGAGGTTGCAAATCGAACGTGCCTTCGGCGAACTGTTTCAGGGAACCAACAGACGCAGCTTCTTGCCCCACATTCTGCATTCCAGCCGGCGCCGGCAGCGCAACAGCCGCTTCGGCGACGCGAGCCTTCGAAACGTCAGCACTGATAATCCTTCCATGGGGGCCGGTTCCCGCCACGGATCCCAGATCGATGCCGCTTTCCCGCGCGAGGCGTCTTGCCAGCGGCGTAGCCCTAATTGCACTTCCGGCATCCGGCGATCCAATATGGCTTGGTGCGTGGATCAGATCGACCGTGGTCATGCCGGAAGCCGCGACCTCCACGGGGTTGGCCGGAGCAGACAGCTTAGTCGCGGCCTGATATTCCTCACCTTCCTCGTAAAGCCAGGCGACTGCCGACCCTACGGCGATATCGACGCCTTCTTTGCCGGTGATGTTTCGAAGAATGCCCGCAACGGGGGAATCTATCTCCATCGCTGCCTTGTCGGTCTCGATCTCGAACAGAACGTCGCCCTTCCCAACGCGGTCACCTTCGTTGAAAAACCACTTCGAGATTTTGCCGGTCGCCATATCCATGTCGACCTTCGGGAGAATGATCTCTGTTGCCATGCTATCTCGCTCCCCTCACAAGATCCCGGGCTGCACTCAAAATGTCTGGGACTTGTGGAACGGCAGCCTTCTCAAGCTCGGGATTATACGGGATCGGCGTTTCGGAGCCCCCTAGACGGACAATCGGTGCATCCAGATAGTCGAACGCATCGCTTTCGGCGATCATGGCACTTATTTCTGCGCCGACCCCAAGTGTCTTAACGCCTTCATACACGCAAAGGAGCTTCGTCGTCTTTTTCACGCTTGCGATCACGGTCGCCCGATCGATCGGCCGCACCGAACGGAGGTCGATCACTTCGATGTCAATTCCTTCGGCAGCCAGTTGTTCGGCCGCGTCGAGGGCTTTATGAACCATGATCGACGTCGCAACGATGCTGAGATCTTTACCCTGTCGACGGACCTCTGCCTTATCGAGAGGAACCGTGTAGTGACCTTCGGGAACCGGTCCCTTCATTTTATACAGGAGCTTGTGTTCAAAGATCATCACCGGATCGGGGTCGGCGACAGCGGCAAGCAGCATGCCCTTAACATCGTGTGGAGTGGCGGGCTGGACGACCTTCAAACCTGGCACATGTCCCAACCAAGCCTCGAGGCTCTGGCTATGCTGGGCGGCAGCCCCGGTCCCAGAGCCGGCTGGAAACCGCATAACAACCGGCACTGACACTTCGCCGCCGAGCATGTAGCGCATTTTTGCGGCCTGGTTGACGATTTGCTCCATCGCAAGGGCCGCGAAATCCGAGAACTGAAACTCGAATATCGGCCTCAGTCCCGTCATCGCCGCACCGACCGCCACGCCTGCGCCGCCAAGTTCAGAAATCGGAGTGTCCATGACGCGATCCGGGCCGAACCTGTCGATGAGGTCGCCGGTCACTTGAAAGGCGCCACCGTAGACGCCGATGTCCTCGCCCATCAAAACGACGCGCTCGTCCGCCTCCATCGCGATGGCCATCGCTTCTTGGATCGCCTGGGAGTAGCTGAGTTCTCGAACACCGGTGTCCATTTATGCCTGCTCCGTATAAACATTCTCAGCCAACTCAGAGACGTCAGGGGCCGGACTTGCCTTTGCAAATTCAATACCTGCTGCGATCTCATCGCGAACCGATTGGCGGATTGCCTCCAGCTCCGCGTCATTTGCGACGCCGAATTCGCGCAGTTGTGTTTCGAACCGGACGATAGGATCGCGGTTGCTCATCCAGTCGTCGATTTCGTCTTTCGTGCGGTAACGGTTTCGATCGCTCTTGGAGTGACCGCGGTACCGATAGGTTTTGCATTCGATGAGTGATGGCCCCTCGCCGCGCTTGGCGCGTTCAACGGCATTGTGCGTGGCTTCGGCCACCTCGGAGAGCACGTTCCCGTCGACGATGACGCCCGGCATGCTGTAAGCGGCGGCGCGGTCGGCGATATTGGCAACCGCCGTGGAGCGCGCGGTCGAGGTCGACATGCCGTAGCCGTTGTTTTCACAAACGAAAATGACCGGCAGCTTCCAAACGGCAGCCATGTTCAAGGCTTCGTGGAAGGCACCTTCGTTGTTTGCACCGTCGCCAAAGAAGCAGATGACCACCTTTCCGGTTTTTAGCCGCTTGGATGTCAGCGCCGCACCAACGGCGATGGGCAAACCGCCTCCGACAATTCCGTTCGCGCCGAGATTGCCGGTCGTAACGTCCGCAATATGCATGGAGCCGCCGCGGCCGGCGCAATAACCGGTCGTCTTGCCGAAAAACTCCGCGAACATGCGCTTGACATCCGCGCCCTTGGCGATGCAGTGGCCGTGGCCTCGATGGGTCGAGGTTATCTGATCCTGTTGCGTCAGCGGGAGGCAAACGCCCATGGCGCTTGCTTCCTGGCCGATTGACAGATGCATCGTCCCGTGGATGAGGCCACGTGTGTAACTCTCCTCAGCGCCCTCTTCGAACTGGCGGATGAGGTGCATCTTCCGAAGAGCGTCCAGCAACTGCTCGCGAGGATATTGTCGGTAGATGAAGGGCAGATTGCTGGGATCGGCACTCTTCATCACTCTTGCTGAATTCGCCATTTATGCCTCCCTGCCGTAAACAAGCGCGTCTTGCTTGGCGCGCAAGGCTGCAAGACGAGAGCCTTCCGCGACAGATGCGTTGCTGTAGGTAATCAACTCGCCCTTCTTGATCGGCGCGGTAACCTTGCCCCCTTGCAACATTCCGCAAGGAATAGCGGCGGCGCTTCGCGCTTCAGGCGCGGTCATGATCCATGCGCGATAGCAGTACTCGCCGATTGCATCGAGCTTTTCGCCGGGCTGAAGATCCTTCTTGGCCACTGCACACACCTCGGCGACAGGGGTGGAAAGAGGGACCATGTCCGGCTTCCCATAAAGAACGACACGGGCACAGGTGAGCGGCACTTCCAGTGACGTAAGGTGATAGGGCCGGTGGAAGGTGAAATACGGCCCCTTCCCCATCTTGAGATCTTCCATGCGCTCCGAGATCCGCGGATGCGACATGTCCGCAACGACGAAGACGCCAGGGGCTACACCCTTGCCAATTGAATAATCGACGACGCCGATCTTTGAGAGCACGCCGCCGTCTTTTTCGGGCACGAGGACCTTCGACAATTCGTCAAGCGTGGCCGCCGGACCGTGCATGCCAGGTTTATCCGGCACAAGTCCTGTCGCGTTTGCGATGGCGGCCATTTCCACCATGGTTTTCGAGCCGTCCACGAACTCGACAAGCATGCGAACGTTCATGTTGCGACGCGCCGCTTCTTCGGCGTATTGGTCCGGGACCGCGTCGATGTTCAAGGGGTTGTTTTTGCCCTTGCCTGCGGCAACGATCGGATGGCCCATCGCCGAAACAAACTCGATCAGCTCGATGCAAGACGACGGTTCATCTCCGGCGCCGAGTGAGTAAGTAACGCCAAGTCGCTCGGCCTCGCTTTTGAGATAGGCGCCGATCGTGACGTCCGCTTCGACGTTCATCATCACGAGGTGCTTGCCGTGCTCCATGGCCGAAAGGCCGATTTCCGCACCGACAGCCGGGACACCCGTGGCATCGACGACAACGTCGATCAATCCGCTGTTGAGGATATTGGTGGCGTCGGCGGTGATGGCGATCTTACCGGCTTCGATCACATCGTTGAGTTGGTCAGCGGTCGCGGCTTCGCGATGATGTCCGTCGGTCCGGTAAGCGATATCAACGGCCTCGCGAGCGCGGACGACGTTGAGATCGCAGATTGCCCCGATCTCGATACCGGGCATGTGGGCAACGCGGGTTACGATGTCAGTGCCCATCTCCCCGCTCCCAATCAACCCAATGCGAATAGGTTTTCCCTCGGTCTCTCGACGCACGAGATCGCGTGCAAGCCCGGTTGGCGCAACGTTAATGGGCATTCCAATCCTCCCGAATTCATTCGAGGCAATTGGTACTGTACATTTGTTATATCGTCAACAAATATGTTCTTGCAGTTCGGGATTTCGAACCAATTCACGCCGATTGGCGGGTGCTGAAGAACTTTTGTTGCAAATATGAACATTGAGACGAGCCTGCGCGTGCGCAGGTGCCGACGGCCGAGGAGCATGGCGCCGCTGCGGTCAACGATTTTTATTGAAACGATTTTTTGCACTGCGGTTTAACAGCGTGCGGATCTGCGGAGCAGTGCGCGGGACCCGATGCGCGAAAGGCTCTAGGGTCGTTCGCGCTCGGCGGGATCGGTTGCCATCAAGGTTAGCAGAGCGCCCGCCGTCTGCTCATCCGTTACGAAGGTCGTTGGCTTGATTGTCATAAGGGATGCCCGGAGTGCGGCCAGCTTTTCTGGTCCCCCGGAGATCAAAATGCGCTCCGGCGTGCGCCGCAATCGCTCGAGGTTCACCGATATAACCCGAGCATTAACCTCATGGTCGATAACGTTGCCGTCCTTGTCGATGAAGTTATAAAGCACATCTCCGACGGCGCCGGCGTCTATCAAAGAGCGGCGGTCCGCCTCGCTCAGATAGCCGGTGCGGTAGCTCGTCGTCAGTGTGGAGATGCCTCCGACCGAGAGAAGTGCGACGTCGAGCTTGTCTGCCATTTCGAAAATCGCGGCTAGGCCGCATCTTTCCAGCAGTGCATGCTTCGTCTCGGGGCTATCCACCACGGCCGGTGCTGTGACAAGAAAGCCTTCACCCTTAAAAAGCTCCGCGAACTGCCAGGCAAACTCCGCAGGATTGAAGCGACGAGCAGCCGAAATGCCTCCGAGGAGCGAGACGACGCGAAAGTCGTCGAGGGCGGCGCCGGCAATAAACGGCAATGTATTATAAAGGGTGCGCCCCCAACCCACGCCAACGATCATGCCGGAATGCATCAATCCGGTAATCAGCGTTCCCGCAGCTGCCGCAATCACCTTGGTTGGATCGCCTTCCGTATCAGCGAAGGGCGCAACAATGACCTGTTTGATCCCAAACGTCGTCTCCAGTTCTCTTTCAAGAGCGATCATATCGGAAAGCGGCGAGGATATGGTAACGCGCACTTCGTTACGGCGACGCGCTTCCGCAAGAAGTCGAACGACCATTACGCGATTGATGCCAAGCTGGGCGGCGATGTCTTGCTGCGTGTAATTCTCTATGTGGTAGAGCCACGCCACTCGCGCCCGAAGCCTTTCAGAATCACTCTGGACCATGACAACTGTCGGCGTGGTCTGCATCTAGCTTCCTTTCGGATGTGTCTCAGTCGGCGCGGATGATATGGCGCGGGATTCAGCCCTCTTCCCGCGAAGTCAGCGCCCCGTCATCGCATTCTGAATTTTGTGTCGTGTACAAGATTTATCTCTCAGTGGATAGGTCGGCAAGAAGCAGTGGCATGCCGCAGCGCTGCACTGCACAAAGTTGCGTGATTGATGCATAATGTTCGATAATCATACTGAAGGCCGGTAGAAAAAATGGGTTGACAGCCGTCGCTTATGAACACATTGTGTTTCTCGATAGCAAATGTTCGCGCCATCGAGCGGATAAGTGCTATGATGGAGCGGAGTGGAGGCCGCGCCGAAACGGTCTTGCCTCCATTGGCATTCAGCTGATTTATTCAGATTGGGAGGAATAACATCATGACAGTCTTAAGTTCCGGCGTATCGCGCCGTGGATTCCTCAGGCATACCGCAGCTTTTGGGCTCGCCGCGGGCGCGGCCTCGGCCCTCAAGCTGCCCGCGTTTGCGCAATCCGGTCTGCCGGATGTGCAGGCGGTTTTGGACAAGATTTCGGTCAAAGACTATGTCCGCGAGGACTACCAGAAGCTCTACAAAATGTCGAACGATCCGCTGTGGGATCCGGCGAAAGACTGGATCCGTACGGTCGATTGGGAAAAGGTTCGCTCGGAGCAGAGCGGAAAAACGGTCAGATTTGCCGTAGGCGCCGCCGACCAGGAGTCAGCTGCCGAGGGGCTCAAGCCCTTTGAACAGCTGTCCGGCATCAAGGTGGAACTTGTCCCGATCCCTGACGACAGCTTTTACGACAAGGCGGTTTCAGAATTCATTTCCGGAAACGCATCCTTCGACGCGCTGCAGTTCTTCTCGCCCTGGCTCGGTGATTTCGCCGGCCCAGGCTTCCTGGCCGACCTCGGCGAATATGCCGAGAAGTGGAAACTGCCGCTCGACGACTTTTACGATACTTATCGGCTGAACTACGGCTATGTCGGCGGCAAACTGGTTGGTATTCCGTTCGACTGCGACGTCCAAATGGTGCATCTGCGCAAGTCGATCATGGAGAAAATTCTCGGCGGCTCCATCGACCGAGCTCAATCCGTGCCAACCTACGACGAACTCATTCGCATCACTGCCGAAGCAAATAAACTCGGCGGCGGTGTAGCCGGCGTTGGCCTGATGGCGGCCCGTGGTTTCTGGGCGACTTACACCTGGGAACATATCGCGGCGCAAGCCGGCCTTTCCTTGTTCGACAATCAATGGAATCCGCAGCTCACGAGTGATGCCGGAATGAAGGCCATGGATATCATCATGGCTCTTCAGAAAAACGCCATCGAAGGCGTGTCCGGCGCCGGCTGGGGTGAAAACCGAGCCGCCTGGCTTGGCGGCCAGGTTGCAGCAAATATCAGCTGGCAGGACAGCGGCACCCAGGCCATGCGGCCTGATCAGTCGAAGATCGTCGATGATTTTGTTACGATCTATGAGCCCCGCATTTCAGGTGGCGTATTCGCGCCGCCGAATATTGCCGGATCGACCTCCTGCGTTGCAGCCACATCGCAAAACCCCGAGGGCGCGTTCCTTATGCTCGCATTCCTCACGACTTCGTCTATCATGGCGATGAACGAAGCGAATGCGAATGGTGTTGCTCCAGGCTACCGGTCCGTTCTTGCCAACGAACGTCTCCGCGCCGTCAGCCAGCCCATGACGGTGTGGGCGGACAGTTTGGAACATGCGTGGTGCGCGCCCCGTATTCCAGGGATGTTCGAAATGGAGCAGGCGCTCGGGAATGAAATTAACCGGGCGGTCACCGGTCAGATTTCAGCCAAGGAAGCCCTTGAGAACGGGCAAAAAGCCTGGAAGAGCATTCTGGAGAAGAATGGCTTCTCCGGTGGAAGCGCCCCGATTGCTTACTCGGACGCGGAGCCAGGCCTCTACGTAGGCAAGGGTAAGGCACTGCCTTTCTAAGATCATGACACATTCAACTCAAAGGCTTGAAACGGAGGCGGCGTTCGCCGCCTCCACCGTAAAGTTACCCGCTAGACCTCGTCCCCGTTCGGCTACGGCGAGGAAGGTCTTCCCGTATCTCTTGGTTGGACCTGCCGTAGCCTATCTACTCGCGATCACCCTATATCCGGGTCTATTCGCGATGTATCAAAGCCTCTTTGTCGTCAAGTTCGTCAATTGGTCTTGGATCGGGCTCGGCAACTACACGCGGATCATCCAGGATCGTGAATTCTGGGCTGCTTTAGGGAACACTGCCGTCATTGGCGGCATCTCATTGGCCCTGCAATCGGTGATCGCGATGGCTGTGGCCTTCTTCTGTTACCGAGATCCCTTTGTCCGCGGTTGGCGAATTATCTTCCTCATGCCGATGCTGTTCATGCCGTCGGCAGTGGCGTTCATCTGGAAGCTTGCGTTCAATGATGGCCGGGTGATTTCCGATATCCTCATGTCGATTGGAGTAGTCTCCAATAATGTCGACTGGCTTGCGTCTATTTGGTTGGCAAGGTTGACCCTGATTGTCGCGGACGTGTGGCAGTGGACACCGTTTCTTTTCATCATCTTCGTCGGAGCCCTTCAAGGGCAGGACGAGGAAATCGAGGAAGCGGCTCGATTGGACGGGGCAAGTTGGAGCGCCATTTTCTGGAACATCTCACTGCCGATGATGAGGCCTATCATCGTGGTTGCCGTAACGCTGCGCGGCATCGACATCACGACGATGTTCACGAACGTCTACATCATGACCCAAGGCACGCCGGGCGGGGCAACGGAGACGATGAGCTTCTTCATCTATCGTCAAGGCTTCAGGATGTTCAATTTCGGATACGCATCCGCGGCATCGGTGCTGATGCTGATCTTTACGATCGCCATCGCTCAAACTGTCGTCAAGCGCGCATTCAAATCTGGGAAATCATGATATGGCTAGTATTCGAAAAAACGGCGGCGAAAGCTTCCTTCTTCGCTACATCATACTTGGCGCCTGGGCCCTTGTTTGCCTTGTTCCGATCATCTGGTTCCTCACAATAGGGTTCAGACCAAGAACTGAAATTATCGTGCCAAGGCCGATTTACTGGCCGACGTGGAGTTTGGACGCCTGGCGCCTGCTCGTCAGCGATTGGCCTATAGCTTCGTATCTGCGAAATTCCGTCGTTGCAGTGGCGGGCTCTGTCGTCATTGATCTGCTGCTGGCTATTCCCGCAGCCTTCGCGTTGGCTCGCTATGAGTTCCGTGGCCGCGAGGACATCGGTTTCTACATCCTGTCCACGCGAATGATGGCGCCGGCCATCGTTGCGGTGCCCATCTTCTTTCTGTTCAAAAATATGGGTTTGCTGGATTCCGTCTGGGCTTTGATGCTCATATACGCGGCCATCAATCTCAGCCTCGTCACCTGGATCATTCGCAGCTACATGCTGGATATTCCGAAGGAGTTGGAGGACGCGGCACGCACCGATGGCGCCGGGGACTTGACCATTCTTTGGGAAATCATGATCCCGGCTTGCCTACCCGGCATTATCACCGCTGCGGTAATAGCGGCGATCTTCGCAATCAACGAATTCTTGTTCACCCTTCTCATCGCGTCGACCTCAAAGGCTTACACGATGTCCGTTGCCCTCGCCAACTTCACAGGCGGCTCCGATGGGGTGATCTACAACGCAATCGCACTCGTCTCGTTCCTCGCATTCGCTCCGATCTTGATCCTCGTTGTCCTGATCCAGAAGCATCTCTCGCGCGGCCTAACGATGGGCGCAGTGAAAGGATAATTCCATGGCTTCTATTGAACTTAAGAACGTCGTGAAGAGCTTTGGCGCCTTCTTTGGCGTTCAGGATGTCACTCTCGATATCGCCGATGAGGAGTTTCTGGTCCTCTTGGGGCCGTCGGGCTGCGGAAAGACCACGACCATGCGCATGATTGCTGGTCTGGAACATCCTACCGGGGGCGAGATAAGCATCGGCGGCAACGTTGTGAACGAGGTTGATGCCCGCGATCGAGATGTCGCGATGGTTTTCCAAGGCTACGCCCTGTACCCGAACATGTCTATTTACGAGAACATTCGGTTTCCTCTCAGAATGAGACGCATTCCGAAGGACAAGCATGACAGCCTTGTTCGTCGCGCCGCGGATATGGTTGAACTTGGGCCGTTTCTCGAGCGCAAACCCGGCGCGCTTTCGGGTGGCCAGAGACAGCGCGCCGCGCTCGCGCGCGCTATCGTTCGCCAGCCGCAAGTCTTTCTGATGGACGAGCCGCTTTCGAACCTCGATGCGAAGCTGCGTGCCAGCATGCGCGTCCAAATCAAGCACATGCAGCGCGACCTGAAGGTGACCACAGTTTACGTGACGCACGACCAGATCGAGGCAATGACGCTGGCCGATCGGATCGTCATTATGAATAAAGGCATAATTCAGCAGATCGGCACCCCCGATGAGATCTATTCAAATCCAGCAAATACGTTTGTAGCAGGGTTCATCGGCTCGCCGCCGATGAATTTGGTGTTGGGCTCTGCGCACAATGGAATTTTCTCGGCTCCTGGCGTGAAGGTCGCTTGCCCTGCAAAGCTATCCGGTCAGGTTACCCTCGGCTTTCGGCCGGAGGATTGCCTGATCGGCGGCGAAAATCTCCAGGGCACCGTTTACGGCGTCGAGCCGACGGGTGACATCACCTACCTGTCCGTCCGTACCCCAGAGAAGACCTTTGAAATCAAAACCGGCCGGGATTTCCGAGCAAAAATTGATTCCGCCGTATCCATCGGGTTTGATCCCAGCCGGCTCTACTATTTCGACAGTGACGGCAACAGGATCGGAGTTCAATGATGCCGGCAACTTTCGATTTCAGCTGCGTCGGCTTTTACACTTTCGATGCTCTTTGCCGGCCTGTCGCGGAAATCCCTCCAGGGGGTCAAACCCTTTTCGTGGAAGACTTCACCCTGGCCGTATCCGGCGCGGCCGGTTCCGCTGCGATTGTGGCTGCCAAGTACGGCCTCAAGGTGCAAGCGATCGGCGGAGTGGGCTATGATGACATGGGTGACTGGGTCCGTATGAAGCTCCAGTCTTTCAGCGTAGACACCGCCATGATGCGGCGCTACGAGGGCTACACAACCTCCTCCTCAATCGTGACGACACGTCCAAACGGTCAGCGACCGGCCCTTCACAAGCGCGGTGCGACCGATGCCTTCTTCGTATCAGATTCGGAAATAGATCGAGTTCTAGACACCAAAATCCTGCATGTGGGTGGGGTCGGTCTGATGAATCGGATGGACGACTGCGGACGTACTGCGGAAATCATGGCCGAAGCGCGCCGTCGAGGTGTGATAACAACGCTTGACGTCTTCGCATCAACCCCGGACGACCTTCCCAAGGTTGCGGCTCTCTTGCCTTACACGGATTACTTTCTCCCCTCTGAAGAGGAGGCGCAGGCCCTTTCTGGATTGGCCCACAACAAGGATCTGGCAGATTTCCTTCTCAGCAGAGGGGCGAAGTGTGTCATTCTGACTTTGGGAGCAGAGGGCGCCTACTATCATGACGATTCTGGCTTGGAGTTCCGCTCGCCGGCGTTCCAGGTCGACGTGAAGTGCACGTGCGGGTGCGGCGACTGCTTCAATGGCGGTTTCGCGAGCGGCTTGGTGAAGGGGCTGTCCGCTCGAGATGCGGTCGAACTCGGCCAAGCGTCCTCCGCATTGAACGCCACTGGCTTGGGAAGTCAGGCCGGCGTGGCCAGCTATGATGCGACTCGTGCATTTATTAAGGCGACACCTCGGCGCGAATTGCGATATGATATTATGGCCTAACAGAGGTGCAATTAGGTAAGAGGGTAGATTGGCATGTCGCCGGGATTCGCTCCACAAACGACGCAACTGAAAGACGCGTTGAGGTCACTGCGCTATACCCTTCAAAAGGGACGCGACGCGGTGAAGGAGACTGCGCCTCGCCGGCTGCCGGCACCGGCATCGGGGATGGCTCTTTCCGCACTTGGCGAGATTGAGGTTTTTGCCCGCAACGTTGATCATTTTTTCTGCAATTTTACACATTCCGTTTTGAGCGATTCTCTGACGAATTCGGAAAATCTGCGCGAGATCGCTGCATCTTCGCGGCCCGACTATAAGTTTTCGGTCTGTTATTATGTGACGATGAAGCTCGTACTAAGCCATCTTGGTGTGAAAAGAGGGTTGGTCAATCAGAGTGCCTGCCGTCGGGCCTTTGCGCGACTGGCCCAATCCCAAGACGTGTTCGAGCTTGCAGCCCAATTGGCGTTGCACCTTACGGATGATGGGTCGATAACAATCGATCAGTTGGACGACCGATCACCCGTCGCGGGTTCCCGCATCACCGTCGTCGTGGTTTTTGCCGCGATACTCTCACTGCTCGCGGAGGCCGACGACGGTCAGAGGGAGGCGATGGTCTTTGCAGCGACTGATATTGCGGCCGCCGTGCAAGAGAAGATCCAGGATTTATACCAGAAGAAAGATATCTCGGCTTTGGCCTCGCTCTTTAAATGGTGCGCTGCCCATGTTTGATTTATCACAATCAATGCACAATCTTCCCCGAACGAACAAGCCGCTCAGGGTAGCCGTCAGGCAGTTGCACTGGTTCAAAGCAGCCTTTCGTGCACACGCCGCGTTCTGCGGCGAAGCGCTGGCATGCGACTTTGCCATCGATGACGTCAAGCTGGCGAGCGCATTTGTTCGCTGGCTGGATAGTATCGACCGTCAAAAGCCGAAGGAGAAGGTCGAACGGCGTGAGTTTTTTCAGTTTGCCCCCTCTCTCGTGTTGCGCGAACTCGTAGCGGACATGCCGATTAAGGCGGTGTGCACCCCCGCCCGCGTTGACGCGAAATCGGCAGCGGCGTTCTGGCCTGAAGGATATGTCGCCACCACATTTTGCTTGACCGTTTACGCCGCGACGATGGATCAGGAGTTTCACATGGACGTCCATGTCAGCCAGATGGTCGACAATCTTCGTAGCTGGTGGTCCTTTCGGGAAAATGCGAGCCAGGACACGGACTACGCGGCGGGCTTTTTCCAGATGTTGCTTGGCAACGAACCTAATTGGTGGATGCCGAGCAATTTTAGCGCTCGCACCCGCTCCGCAGACGACGTGGACAATGTTGAGGCCGTAACCCCACCAAACTAAAGTTCAGCAGCCTTTTCAGCGGAAGGTTGCGTCGAGTTTGCGAAAGCTTATGCGAAGCTTGGTGCAAAGCGACGCCAGAGGACAAATGGCATCACGCTCGGATGGCAAAGTAGACGATCGTCTTCAATAATTTTGCGTGGCTCTGCATCGCCATGTCAGAAATGATCAATCCAGATCGAGCTGTCTGCTAATATCACTTAACTGCTGTGCTCCGGCGGCGCGGCGCTGCCTCAGCATCTGGCATGGTTCCTCCGAGTCCAATGGCGTTTTCCAGACACTACGCGAACAAGCGTCTCCAACGCTTGACGGACGAGTGGTTTCTTTGGTGCACGTCAAGGACTTCCCCTCTGGCCGGCAGATTCATACTCGAACAGTTCGAAGTTCAGGGTAAGCGTTGCCTACCTCGCACCTTGACCTACCGATGGCGTGCTGTTTCGGAGACCATCCCTATGCCTGAGACGGCAATCACGAGCCGAAAGCCGCGGAGCTTTGTGACTGCGTTTGTGATATTGCAACCGATGGCATACTAAACCTGCATGGCAGATTTAAGTTTACCGCAGGTGCCCGTCGTACGCATTGATTACCGACTTGCTGCGGGCACAGTCGGGTGGGCGTCATGCGATTTGGTGATTGGATCTTCGGCAGTGACCATTACAGCCTCTTACTTGGGGCATGCCCTCGAAGAACTTGTCGAGGCAGCGTGTCTTGCCATGTCCGGAGAAGCGATATCCGAAGCGCATTTTTGGGAGGAACCTGGCGAATATCGGTGGGTTCTCGAAAATGCCGGGCAAAGCACCAGAGTTCGCATATTAGAGTTCGATGAACTTTGGTCAAATAGGCCGATTGAGGATGGCAAGGTCATACTTGACGAAATCTGTGAGAGGTCAGCTTTTGGCGCTGCCGTTCTTCAGGCCGCCGACCAGGTTCTCGATAAGCATGGCTCAATAGGCTATGCGAAACTGTGGGGCCAAGGAGCATTTCCTACGAAATCTGTGACCTGGCTACGAGAACTCGTGAGGTCTACATCCAAACCTGACAGAGGTGCGACATAACGTCGTCCGCTTCGAGCCGACAGCCGACTTTAGCCGTGTGTTTGCTCGGAATAGTTCCACGGCAAAAGCTCATTGATCCGGGCCTGCCTGTGTCCGTTGACGATGGCGGTTAGCGTGGCACGCAGGTAGGCCATCGGATCGATAGAATTAAGTTTACAGGTTTCGATGAGCGATGCGATGGTCGCCCAATTCTCCGCTCCTGCATCATGTCCGGCGAAGAGAGCATTCTTCCGGTTGAGCGCTATCGGTCTGATGGTTCGTTCGACGCTGTTGTTGTCGATCTCGACGCGGCTGTCGCTCAGGAAGACGCAGAGCCCGTCCACCACGTCCCGAATTCGAGCCCCGCGGATGGGAACGCGCCGTCACGATAGACAAAATCGCATCCACAAGGATCAGAAGTCGACTTCGATCGCCACACCTTTCGACACGGCCAGGTCGACGACAGCCGAGGCCACTGCAAGATCCTGCAGTCCAACGCCTGTTCCGTCGAACAAGGTAATGTCGTCGGCTGAGCGGCTTAAAGCGCCAAGATTCGTTTCCGGTTTCGACGATCTCGCAGTGGTGGGTGAGACGGTCCAGAAGCGCGGTCGTCATCGTGATCGACAGCCGCCACGACAGCACCCGACGACTGAACCAATCGACGATAACGCAGAGAAGCAGCGGCCGTATGACCGCTCAGCGATCGTTCCTCATGGCGGCGCGCAGCACGTCATTGATGCGGTCCTGCCAGCCCGGGCCATCCTCCTGAAAATGGACGAGCACGTCGCTGTCGAGCTTCAGAATGACCTGCTCCTTGACGTTCGGCAGCGCCGGCCGCGCGACGGGGGGTGCGGCGGCGACCTTTTTGGCGGGTTTGAACAAGGCTTCCGCGGCATCAAGCGCATTGGCTGGGCGGCGTGGGGTTTTGGTCACGATTCTCTCCTATCGTTCGCTTATTCCGCGGTCAGGCAGTATTTCAAAGGGTTGATCGTCCGCCGGGACGCTTCCGGGTCGTTGACCTGCTCCGGTCATGGCAACGACCCCTGTTTTAGAAAGCGACCGCTCCTGCAGCAGTGCGTTGTATCGACCACAAATCTCACTTGACCATTAGAGGAAACGAAATCCAGACGACTTGGTTAGGCATTGGAAAGCTGGGCCTCGTTCCGGAGCCGCACGATGTGTAGCCGATTATCATGTTGTGAATGTTCTACGCTTCAGCAGACCGAAAAACAGTCGTGATAGTGCCGATGCTGGTTTCTTGAACACGGACGAGACTTCCAGCCCAAACAGATCGCAGCCACGGCTGGAGGTCAAGCCGACCGGTATCGTGGTGCAAGGCAAAGAGCGCCTCGCCATAGTGGGCGAGGCGCCTTTGTCGATCTCGTCAAGCAGCGAGGACGCCGCTCTTCTTGGCGGTCCAGGTGGCGATAGCGTCCATCAAGCCGGGGTTGAGGCAATCGTACGGCTCGAGGCCCGATGCCTTCAGCTGCGCTCTGACGGCATCCATCTTGCCAGGATCGAAGCCGCTTTCGATGATCGACGAGACGAAGGCCGCAAAGCCGGGCTTCGCCCAGCCGCTTTCCTGGAAGCGCTCCGGATGGATGAACGACAACCCCTGGAACGCATGTTCACGCTCGACCGGGCCGTACATATGCACGCCGCATTCCTTGCAGGCGTGGCGCTGGATCAAAGCCCCGGCATCGACGACGGCGAGCTTGTTGCCGTTCTCGAGGACTTCGACGCTCTCGGTCGGAGCGACCGCCACGACCGAAAAGGCAGCCCCCTCCGGCTTCCAGCACTTGGTGCAGCCGCAGGCGTGATTGTGGGCGATATCGCCCTTGATCCTGACCTTCACGGGGTTGCTCGTGCATTTGCACACCAGCGTCCCGCCTGAAAAGGCGGCGTCAGTCGCTCGAAAGCCGGAATCCACTGCCGGATGAATGGCTATGCTCATTGATGTTCTCCTTCCCTCCTTGGCCGTTTGCGTTATGCCCGGCCGAGCCCTGCAATCAATTTCCCAGCCTCTGCGCATGCCAGCGCAGATGGTCCTCCATGAAGGTCGAAATGAAAAAGTAGGAGTGGCCGTAGCCTTCCTGCATGCGCAGCCTGATCGGAATGCCCGCCGTTTCGCAGGCTTGCCGAAGCTCGTCGGGACGCAAGCCGTCCTCCAGGAAGCTATCCGCCGTGCCCTGGTCGACGAACAGCTCCGGGAAACGCTGCCCGTCTTCGATCAGCGCGCAGGCATCATAGGCCCGCCAGGTCTTTTCGTCGGCTCCGAGGTATTTCCGCAATGCCGGTTTCGACCAGCCGGAGACCGAGGGATGGCTGATCGGCGCAAAGGCCGAGCAGCTCCGGAAGCGGTCCGGGTTCTTGAGCGCGATGGTGATCGCGCCGTGTCCGCCCATCGAGTGGCCGAAGATCCCCTGGCGCTCCATGTCGGCGGGGAACTCCGCGGCAAGGAGGCGCGGCAGCTCGTCAGCGATGTAGCTGTACATGCGATAATTCGCCGAAAACGGCGGCTCGGTGGCGTCGACATAAAAGCCGGCGCCCTTGCCGAACTGCCAATTGTCGGATTCATCCGGAACGTGATCGCCGCGAGGGCTGGTATCCGGGCAGACGACGATCAGTCCGAGTTCGGCGGCTAGCCGCCGATACTCGCCCTTGTCCATGACATTGGCATGGGTGCAGGTCAGGCCGGACAGATACCACAGCACCGGGCAATTGCCCTCGGCCGCCTGCGGCGGCACGTATACCGCAAAGGTCATGTCGCAGTCGCAGGCCTCGGAGCGGCTGACGTAGACGCCTTGAGTGCCGCCGTAAGACTTGTCGGTCGAGATGGTTTTCATGGCTCAGTAGACCACCACGCCGCGGATGCTTTCACCCTTGTGCATCATGTCGAAGCCCTTGTTGATGTCGTCGAGCGGCATGGTGTGGGTGATCATCGGGTCGATCTGGATCTTGCCCTGCATGTACCAGTCGACGATCTTCGGCACGTCGGTGCGGCCGCGCGCGCCGCCGAAGGCGGTGCCCATCCAGTTGCGGCCGGTGACCAGTTGGAACGGACGGGTGGAGATCTCCTGACCGGCGCCGGCAACGCCGATGATGATCGATTTGCCCCAGCCGCGAT
>NZ_MAWZ01000037.1:0-16947 GCF_001854685.1 Rhizobium sp. RSm-3
ACCGACACGCCTTCATCACCTTGCTTCAGAATGAACGCCTTCTGAGCGTCCGAAAACTGCGACGCTTTCATCGTCTTCTGGTCCCTTTCCCAGCCAGGAAAATGCACCGGAAAACTCTAACCAAAATTGGTCCAGTTTGAAGGGTTCAGATCAATGGGCCGGACTCTAATCCATTCTGGAGGAAATTCTCAGTGGCAGGTCAGTGTGCACTGCCATCGAAAAGGCCAAAGCGATACCGCATCGACGCCCTGTGATGGTTTTCTTGTGTACGGACAGCGCGCAGGTACGGGACCATTTACTCGGTGTATTTCCCGATCAATCACTATCCCGAAATGCTTTCAGGCGGCCCAGGCCGGCCATTACACAGTGCATCGCTCGGAGTGGACGGCGGTATCTCTGCTCTTACAGAGATGTACCTTCTCGCCCGATGCGATACGGTAATTCGCTTTCCGCCGGCCAGCGCCTTCACGCGCTATGCCCGTCTCTTCGTGCCACGTGTTATTGAGTTTGACTTGAAAGATCCGACTCGCTTGATCTTGACTGATGAATCGTCCGAGCATGAGCCGGCTTGATGAACCGGCACTCCGCTGAACAAATTCTCGGCGCCCTCGCAGGATTGAGGAGAGGTGTTCACTGGATCGCGATGTGGGCGCAGCACGCGACGAGACAAGGCGGGGGCGCATCCTCTCCTAGCGTCTAGAGCAAATCCTGTTCAATCCGGATCATATCCAGCAGCCTTGAAGCAATTGGCGCATTCTGCGGGGGTGAAGCGGGGTATCAGGGCGCCAACTGCATCCCAGAGGGCGTCAATCTTTCGCTCTGCCCGACCTCGCAGCATCGCCTTCAGTTTGGAGAAGGCGTTCTCGATCGGATTGAAGTCTGGGCTGTAAGGGGGCAGGAACATGAGCGTGGCGCCGACACGTTCGATGGCGTCGCGTACACCCGCTGTCTTGTGAGCCGGTAGGTTGTCCATGACCACCACGTCGCCGATCTCCAGGGTAGGCCCCAATACCTGTTCGACGTAAGCCAGGAAGACAATTACCGTTCATGGCGCCATCGTAGACAAACGGCGCGGTCATCCCAGTGAGGCGCAACGCTCCGGTAAAGGTCGTTGTTTTCCAATGGCCATGTGGCACGCCAGCTCGGCAACGCTCACCTCGAAGTGCACGTCCGCGTAGCCGTGCCATCTTGGTCGAAAGGCCGGTTTCGTCGATGAAGATCAGCTTTTCTGGATCGAGATCCAGTTGGCCGTCGAACCAGACACGCCGGCGCTTTAGGACATCCGGCCGGTCCTGCTCCAGTGCGTGGGCGGTCTTTTTTCAAAGGTCCATCCGCGGCCTCGAAGCCAAGCGCCAAGTGCGCTGCGGCTGATCTTCACCTGCCGCTCGACGGACAAGCGCTCAACCATCTCATCGAGCGTCACATCCCTACGCTCGTTGATCAACGCGACAACGAATTCCTCGTGTGCATCCACTGCCGAAGGTCGTCTCCAGCCCTGTGGCCGAGCAGTTAACTCACCCTCTTTCGCTCTTGCAAACCAGCGGATCGCCGTCGAAATCCCAACTCCGAAACGAGCCGCAGCCTGTCGAGCCGACATGCCGGCCGCAGACGCTTTCAAAACCCGTATTCGAAGATCATCGCTCAGTGCTTGTCCCATCATCCACCTCTTCTCTGTGGATGTTTGAATCAGCATCGATGGACGCCGTCACATCACAATCGATTCATCGATCGCAGGACTTGCTCTAGCGCGTCCAAAGGCTTGCTGGATCATTGTTGTGAAGGGTAGCTATTGGGCGCCTTCGGTGAGTGGAAACGGCACCGCGCGCTCGACCCGCATCATTGGCATAGCAAGCTCGCACGTCGGCGATTCCGATGGGACGAGGACGTTCGCGCGCCACAGCCTCGTCGGCGCCTTAGCCGACGCCCTGCCTGATGCGAGGGCGTTCGTCGGGCTTGGTCGACAGATTGCCATCAAGCTGATGTTCGTGCTCTATGCGGTCGTGGGCGTGGCCGGAGCCGTTCTTTATTCCCGCATCCCGACACGTCTGGCAAACCGCTCGACCACAGAAGCCGCCGCCGCGCTAGGTCCTTAGCGCGCATCGTCCTTGCAACTCGCAACTCCCTCAGCCTCGACGCATTCGCAGGCGTGATAACGCCGGCTGCGAAAGACAGAAGATGCACTGTTGTAGTCTCCGGCTCCCGCCGCTGCTTGCATGACGGCTTGCGCCAGTCGTTGACAAAACTCAATTGGCCAGCCACCATTCCCGTTGCCCGGCCATTTGTAATGAGTAAGTCTGAGGTGGTGCCATGCCTCGCATGATCAGGTTCATGCTCACGCGTTTGGCGACGGGGTTCGCAATTGGATCCGCCGTGGGCTTCTTCGTTTGGCAAAATGGATTTGCCGCGGCAGGCACGGTTGAGAGTTATCTCGCGCAGGGCCTGTTCATCTACCTCTTCGCAAGCACCATCAGCATGGGTTATCTCGCGACGGCCCTGCTCCTCGAAGAATAACGCCGGACGCTCTCCGTCGCATGTTGGTGCTCGTTGCGAACGTTCGTCTGCACTTCCCTATTAAGCCCGCCAGTCCGACGGTATCCGCATGTGTCGTCAGCGCCACCGTTGATGCGGACAAGGCCTGAAGCAAGCGATGAAAACAGTCGAGATGACAAGAACAATCCCGATGAGCATGACGTCCTGGTACATTTTGCGCCTGGCCATAACGGAGCAAGCGATCGCCACATTGACGGCGGTCGAATTCCGGCGCGGTTATCGCCCTACCCCGAGGTCAGCACGCCTTCCGCAGCAGGTCGACGCTGTCGACCACGACGACCCTGCCTCTGACTTCGACCCCTGCAGGACCGAGGGCAGCGAAAGCCCGCGAAAGGGCTTCGGGCGCAACCCCCAGTTTGCCGGCCAGAATTCTCTTCCGGTAAGGCAGGCGAAAGGTGGCCTGCGATGCTGAGGCCGGGCAGCGGCTGACGAGGTAATTCGCAACACGCTGTGCAGCCGTGTGCAGCCGGTCTCCCGCTATGCAATCCATGGCACCGAGCAGATGCCGGGCCATGATGCGCATCACGTTGCGACGCATGACGGGGTCCCGGTCGGCAAGCGCCCGCAACTCCACAAGGTCGAACAACGCGACCTCTGCGCCGTCGGCGGACCATGCGCTGTAGGTGTAGGAGCCGCCTCCCGACAGGAGATATTCGCCGAACGTCTCGCCCGGTTCGCAGATGCAGATATCTGCCTGGCGCCCCGCGGATTCCGACTTCGAAAGTCGCACGAAGCCGCGCATCACGCAATAGACGAACGACGCCTGCTGGCCCTCGGCGATAATCCGCTCGTCCGGTGCGAAGATCTGGAACTGAGCCGTGTCGGCCAGTTCTTCTATCCTTGCTTTGTCCAGGCCGTGAAACAGGTCAGATCGCAAAAGTATGGGATGTCTCGATAGCATCGATCTTCCTTTCGTTTCGGCCGTGAGCGGTTCAAGGTCTTTTGCAATCGGTTTCGTCCTCGACGAGGATTCGCCAAGCTGCTCCTTCAAGGTCGTCGTACTGGCGGCTCGTCAGCGACCAGAGGAACGCCAGGAGACCCATTCCCCCCATCAGCAGTGCGATCGGCATCAGATAGATCAGCATGTTCATGTGGTTTCAACTTCCGCACGTCCGCCGGCAAGCGGCTCGCTCCGTAGGCCGGGGCGCCTGCCGAAGGCATTTAATCGCAGCGCATTCGTCACGACGATGATCGACGAAGTCGACATGGCCACCGCCGCTATCAGCGGCGTTGCCAGGCCGGCGATTGCGATCGGTACCGCAAGCACGTTGTAACCGATGGCGAGAGCAAAGTTCTGTCGAATGAGGCTGGCGGATCTTCGCGCAACGGCGATTGCCTCAGGAACGGCATCGAGACGATCGTTGAAGAAGATAAGGTCGGCAGCTTGCCTGCCGACGTCGGATGCGGTTGCGGGCGCCATCGAGACCTGCGCGGCGGCCAGCGCCGGTGCGTCGTTGATCCCGTCGCCGACCATGAGCACACGATAGCCCTCGGCGCCCAGCCTCTGGAGTTCCTCGACCTTCTGTTTCGGCGCCAGGTCGCCCAGAGCTTTGCCGATACCGAGAGCCCGCGCTGTGTTGTCGACGACGGCCTGCCTGTCGCCGGATACTATCAGCGTTTCGATACCGGCTGCAGCGAGCTGGCGGAAAGCCTCGGCGGCGCCCGGACGAAGCGTGTCGTCAAACAGGAAACGGGCGAGATCGACGCCGTTTTTCGACAGGACCACCTCCGAAAACGGAGTATCGCCCGCGGGCGTGAGCCCGGTTCCGCAGGCAAAGGCCCGGTTGCCGAGCCGATAGAAGTCCGCTCCTTTCCAGGCTTCCAGCCCCCCGCCGGCGATTTCCGTGACCCTGTCGAAGGCGAAGGGGTAAGAGATGTCTATGTCCCGCACCAGACCCTGGGAAAGCGGATGCCGTGAATGCGCCGCCATTGCGCAAACGATGGCGCTATTGCCCGCGATCGCGTCGCTTCGGACGAGGCGGGGCCGGCCCATCGTCAGGGTGCCGGTCTTGTCGAAGGCCACCATGTCCGCGTCGGCCAGTCTTTCGAGCGCCGAACCGTCCTTCACCACGATGCCCCTGCGGAAAAGTTCGCCGGCGGCGACCACCTGGACCACCGGTACAGCAAGGCCCAATGCGCAGGGGCATGTGATGATCAGCACCGCGACCGCGACCAGCATGGCCTGTTTCCAATCGCCCCCAAGCAAGCCCCAGGCGAGAAAGGAGGCCAGCGCCAACAGGTGCACGGCGGGAGAATAAAGTGCTGCGGCGCGATCGGCGACCCGGCGATAACGAGCCCTGCCGCCCTCGGCCGCTTCCATCAGGCCGATGATCTCGGAAAGAAGCGAATCCCTTGCCACTTTGGTCGCCCGCAGGACGAGCGAACCGGTCAGGTTCATCGCACCCGAATTCAGCGCGCTGCCTGCGGCGACGGCGACCGTGCTGCTTTCACCGGTGACGATGGAGAGGTCAACATCGCTCTCGCCGCTGACGATCATGCCATCGACGGGAATGCGTCGGCCGGCGGCAATCGCGATGTTATCCCCGACGGCGATCTCTTCGACCGGGATGTAGTGCCGCGACCCGTCCGGCATCATCAGCTGCGCCCCGCGCGGCGCCAGTCTGGCAAGCCCGTTGATCGCGGCGCGGGCTTTTTCCCGCATTACATGATCGAGGGTTCTGCCGATCAGCAGGAAGAACAGCAGAGACACCGACGCGTCGAACCAGGCATGTTCGCCATGGTGCATGGTTTCCCATAGGGAGACCGCATAGGACAGCGTCACTGCAAGCGAGATCGGAACATCCATGTTGGTGCGCCTACGCTTGAGCCCGCTCCAGGCCGATTTGAAGAAGAAGCGTCCACCATAAATCAGCGCCGGCGCCGCGATCATCGCCGAGATCCAGTGAAACATGTCGCGCGTGGCCGCATCGGCGCCCGACCATACCGACACCGAGAGCATCATGATGTTGGCGGCCGCAAAGCCGGAAACTCCAATCGCCAGCAGTAGCTGGTTCCGGATCCTGTCGGTTTCGGGTGCTGTCGACGTGATGAGATGGGCGCGGTATCCGGCCAAGGTGATCGCGGCGAGGATTTCGGAGGGATCGGTCGCCTTCGCCTCGATCTCTTCCTGATAGACGCAGGTGACACGCCGGGCGGTGAGATTGACCCGGGCTTTCCTGACGAACGCAAGCGCCGACAGCGCTTTTTCGAGGGTCAATATGCAGCCGCCACAGTGGACGTCGGGTACGCTGAGGTCGATCTGGCGTAACCCTGCCCCGAGCGGGTGGCTTGCAAGGCATACCTCCTCGGCGCTGGCGGATGTCGCGCTGAGGCCGAGAACGCTTTCCGCATCCATCGAGCAGCAGGTCATTGGCGGAACTCCGCGGTGTCGAAGCGTTTGGCCTCATGCATGACGACCGCCCCGTTCATTCTCGATATGGCCTCGACGATCCAGTCGCCGGCGACAACCTGGTGATCGGCTTCGAACCGCCCTTCGCCCGTCTTCCGGAGCGTCACGCGGAAATCCTCATGATCGCCGACGGGCCGTTTGAAGTTCAGCGTGACATCATCGATGATCGCAGGCGTGCCGGCCTTGTCGTGGATGTCGTAACGGATTTGGATGCCCTTAACGACGAGCGCGCCCTCGACGCCGGAGGCGGCCATTGCCTTCATCGCTGCCGCCCTGGTGTTGAATTCCTGGCTGGCCACATAGGTGTTTTCCACGACGATGCCACTCCAGCTGGACGCAGCATAGAAGGCCATGGTGGCGTTTACGGCGATCACTACGGCGAAGAATGCCGAGGTGGCAAGCAGCACGTGCAAGCCGGTAAAGCCCTGAGTAGAAGTCTTCATTTCACGTCTCCCGGCGCGTTGAACGCGGCGCGATAGCTCGCCCGGTCGGCTTGACCTGCGTCTTGACCTATATCTTCGATGACGAAGAGGAATTCGTTGATCTCTGCCCCGTCTGGGGCGCGCGTGACGAAGACCTTGAGCGTCGTGGCCGCGTCGGGTTCGACGTGAGCGGTGAAGCTGCGGGCATCCTGCCTGCCGAACTCGGGAATGCGCATTGTGCCCCCCTCCAGCCCGACGAGGGTGATGGTCACGTCCCGCGGCTTCGGCACCATGTTGAGGACATGCAGCGTGTAGCCGTTTCGGATGGAGCCGTCGCTTTCCAGAACATATTGAGGGTTCCGGTCGTGGATAACGTTGAGCCTGAGCCGATCGCGTAAGGCGAGATGGACGACCATGGCGACGCCGATCGATGCCCAGACGACACCGTAGAAGACAATTCTTCGGCGGAAGATGATGCGCCAGTCGAAATTCCGGACAGCTGGCATGAAGCTTCCGTCGTCGTTTCGGACATTGGAGGGCTGGATGGCTGTCCGTCCTCCGTCAGTAGCAAGCGACATGTTGCTCGAATATTCCTTGAGCGTCGCATAGGCGATCAGGCCGTGTGGCTTCCCGAGCTTGTCCATGACGCCGCCACAGGCGTCGATGCAGAGGGCGCATGTGATGCATTCCATCTGCTGGCCGTCGCGGATGTCGATCCCCATCGGGCAGACGGCGACGCAGGCATTGCAGTCCACGCAATCGCCCACCGGCAGACCCTGAGCCTTCTTGCCATGGCGCGACCGCTGCTCGCCCCGCCAGTCGTTGTAGGTGACAACAAGCGAATTCTCATCCAGCATCGCGCCCTGAATGCGCGGCCACGGACACATATAGGTGCATGTCTGTTCGCGCATGAGGCCGCCAAGCACATAGGTCGTCGCGGTCAGGGTGGCGATCGTGGCATACGCAGCGGCAGGAGCGCTGCCGTCAAACAGTGAAGCCGCCAGGCTCGGCGCGTCGGCAAAATAGAAGATCCATGCTCCGCCCGTGGCGACGGCGATCAGCAACCAGATCGCGTGCTTGATCACCCGCTTCCTGAGCTTGTCGAAAGTGAAGGGGTCGGCATCGAGCTTCATCCGAGCGTTTCGGTCGCCTTCGACGGCGCGTTCGACGACGATAAAGAGATCGACCCAGACGGTCTGCGGACAGGCATAGCCACACCAGGCGCGGCCGACAGCGGCGGTGAGGAGAAAGAGGCCGAAGCCCGCCATGACGAGCAGGCCCGCCACATAGTAGAATTCCTGCGGCCAGATCTCGATGAAGAAAAAGAAGAAGCGCCGCGAGGCGAGGTCGACGAGGATTGCCTGATTGGGCGCATAGGGACCGCGGTCCCAGCGAATCCACGGCGCGAGGTAATATGTGCCAAGCGTGAGCAGCATCAAGACCCATTTGAACCGGCGAAAGGGCCCTTCGGCTCGTTTCGGAAAGATCTTCTTGCGCGGCGCATAGAGAGACTGGCGGTTGCGCCGGGCGTTGACGGGTTCGACGCGAACGTGGTCAATGTCATTTAGATTAGGGCGGGTATAGAGATTCATAGGACCTGTCCGATTTTCACCACTCTTTTCCCAGCCGTGGCGGATCCGTTCCTTGATGCAGATCAAGAACGACCGTGCAGAAGCGAAAAGGCCACGCCCCAGAGTAAGGGCGTGGCCGGAGGACAGCGGCGGAGAAACCGCTGGGACGTCCTCCACAGGAGCTGAAACTATCGGCTCGTCTGCTTGTGGTCTTTGAGGCAGATCAAACTCACCATCGAATTGCCGATTTTTGCCGGGTCGTCCTGCTCCGAAGACGCAGGCATCTGTTGGGCGCGGGCTGAGACACGCGATCGGATAACAGCACGCGGCGCGCCGTAGAGAGGGAGGATCGGATTGCGGTCGTGGGCTGTCATGTCTTTTCTCCTTACGTGCCGCCGCCGAGCGCATGAACGAAAATAGTAAGCTCGTTTACCGTTGTGTCCCCCAGGCGCGCTGCCCAGGCAGGCATTACGCCATGTTTGGGAGAGGCAACCTGACGAAGGATGGCGTCTTCACCCCGCGACTTCAGCCAGATTGCGTCGGCGAGATCCGGCGCACCCATTTCCACCTTTCCTTTGGCGTCCTCGCCGTGACATGGGGCGCAATTGTCGAAGAAAACCTGTTTTCCGGCCGCCGCCAGACCGACATCCGAGGGCGTATTGGTCAGCCCCCAGACAAAGGCGGCGACCTGCTTCATCTGGATGGGCTCCAGAACACCGGCAAAGGGCGGCATTTCGGAGGAATGGCTATCCGTATCGCCGTCGAAGCGGATGCCATGAGAGATCGTGGCCTGGATGGCATTCAGATCCCCGCCCCACAGCCAGTCGTCGTCGTTGAGATTCGGAAACCCCGGACCGCCGCTCGCTCCCGATCCATGGCAGGGCGCGCAGTTCACCTTGAAAGCGGATGCGCCGCCAGCGATCGCGAATTTACGAAGAGCAGGATCCGCGTCGATCTCCTCCACTGTCTTGGCAGCGATCAGGTCATGGAACTCCGTCTGCGATGACTTAGCGAGATTGAGGTCCTGCTGCAGCTCGGCGCGCGTTGAATAACCGAGATAGCCGTTAGTGGCGGAAGTGATCATCGGGATGGCCGGGTAAGCGATGGCGTAGCCGATCGCCCAGAGGATCGTCACGTAGAAGGTCCAGATCCACCAGCGCGGCATGGGATTGTTGAGCTCTTGGATGCCGTCCCATTCATGACCCGTCGTTTCGACGCCGCTCAGTTCATCGATATGCTTTTGCGACATCTCAATCGTCCTTCAAGGGAATATCGGCGGCATCTTTGGCCGTCTGCTTGCTACCTGGGCGAAGGGTGAGCATGACCGCGCCGACGAAGAATGCGGCCATTGCCAGGAGGCCCCAGCTGTCGGAGAAGTGTCTCATTGCAGTGTAAGTTTCCATGGATCACCTCACCGGTAGCCGGTCGCGTCGTCATAGGTCGAGAAATTAACCAGCGTTCCGAGCATCTGCAGGTAGGACACCAGCGCGTCCATCTCGGTCAGCCGGGTTGGATCGCCGTCGAGATCGCCGACATTCGCATTTGGGTAGCGCTTGAGTAGAGCCGCCGTGTCCGCGTTCGGATCGGCCTGGGCTCTCATGTCGGCCTCGGCATTCGCCAGCATGTCGTCGCTGTAAGGCACGCCCACGTCCTCATTGGCCTTGAGGTCCTCTCCGATACTCCTGACCGTCACCTCCTTCTCTTCGAGGTAGGCGTAGCTCGGCATGATTGATTCCGGCACCACGGCCCGCGGATTTGCGAGATGCTGGACGTGCCATTCGTTCGAGTAACGCCCCCCGACGCGGGCCAGATCGGGCCCTGTCCGCTTGGATCCCCATTGGAACGGGTGGTCGTACATCGATTCCGCGGCGAGCGAATAATGGCCGTAACGTTCGACCTCATCACGGAACGGCCGGATCATCTGGCTGTGGCAGAGATAGCAGCCTTCACGGATGTAGATGTTCCGTCCGGCGAGCTCTAGCGGCGTGTAGGGCCGCATGCCTTCCACTTTTTCGATCGTGTTCTGCAGGTAGAACAGCGGTGCGATTTCAACGATGCCGCCAATGCTGACGACCAGCAGCGAGCCGACCAGAAGAAGCGTCGCGTTCTTCTCGAGGGTCTTATGTTTATCAAGTAACGATGCCATGTCTCACCTCACTCGGCAGGCTGTGCCTGGGGCACCAAACTGGTCGGGATTGGCGCTTCGTCGCGCAGGTGGCCGCGGATCGTCATGAACACGTTCCAGGCCATGACGAGGCCACCCGCTAGGTAGAGTGCTCCGCCGACGGCACGCAGCACGTAATAGGGGATCATCGCCGCGACCGTTTCAGCGAAGGAATAGACGAGGAAGCCCTGGGAATTGTATTCTCGCCACATCAGCCCCTGCTGGATGCCCGCGACCCAGAGCACCGCGGCGTAGATCACGATCCCGAGCGTCGCGAGCCAGAAGTGCCAGTTGACCATCCGCAGGCTGTAGAGGCGCTCGCGCCCCCACAGTTTCGGCGTCAGGTAGTATATCGCCCCGAAGGTGATCATACCCACCCAGCCAAGTGCTCCGGAATGCACGTGACCGATCGTCCATTCGGTATAGTGGCTGAGCGAATTGACCGCCTTTATCGACATCATCGGGCCTTCGAAGGTCGACATCCCATAAAATGCGATGGCGACGATCATCATCCGGATGATCGGGTCGGTGCGAATTTTGTCCCAGGCGCCCGAAAGGGTCATCAAACCGTTGATCATGCCGCCCCAGGAGGGCATCCAGAGCATGACGGAGAAGACCATTCCGAGCGTCTGCGCCCAGTCAGGCAGCGCCGTGTAATGCAGATGATGCGGGCCGGCCCAGATATACATGAAGATCAGGGCCCAGAAGTGGATGATCGACAGCCGGTAGGAATAAACCGGCCGGTTGGCCTGCTTCGGCACAAAATAGTACATCATCCCCAGGAAGCCGGCGGTGAGGAAGAAGCCGACGGCGTTGTGGCCGTACCACCATTGGGTGAGTGCATCCTGGACGCCGGAGAAGAGAGAATAGCTCTTGGAGCCGAGGAACGACGCCGGAACAGCGAGGTTGTTGACCACATGCAGCATCGCAATGGTGACTATGAAGCTGAGATAGAACCAGTTTGCCACGTAGATATGCGGCTCTTTGCGCTTCAGGATCGTTCCGAGATAGACGGCCAGATAGGCGACCCAGACGATGGTAAGCCACAGGTCGACGTACCATTCGGGCTCGGCATATTCGCGCGACTGATTGATGCCGATCACGTAGCCGGTCGCAGCCATCACGATGAACAGCTGGTAGCCCCAGAAGACGAACCAGGCGAGTGTTCCTCCGAAGAGACGCGCGCGACAGGTGCGTTGCACCACATAGAAGGATGTCATGATCAGCGCGTTGCCGCCGAAGGCGAAGATGACGGCCGATGTATGAACCGGCCGCAGCCTGCCGAAATTGAGATAGGGCGCGATGTTGAGGTCGGGAAAGGCCAGCTGCAGCGCGATGATCACGCCGACGAGGAAGCCGACGACGCCCCAGAACACCGTAGCGATCAGGCCGTAGCGGATTACCTCGTCGCAATAGCCCGTAAGCTCTGTTTTGCGCTGTTGGCCCGTCGGCGAAAACTCTGCGTTTCTGACAAGCAGCAGCGTTCCCGCAACCAGGCAGAGGCAAAGTATACCCATATGGACTGCAAACAGATGATCGTGCGCGAATGCGGCCGCGAGCAGCGCCAGAAACGCTGCGACCGCGATCACCATCGTTTCTGTCGTGTAATTCATGATGTCGTCTCCAGTGCGCAGACGACCGCCTCGCGGCCGGCTTTCTCGGATTTCGAGGCAGGACTGTCACGAAGACGGGAACGGCTCCTTGATCTACATCAACAAGCGGACTGGAAGCGGTGGACGAACCGACGTTGTTACACTCTGTTGCAAACTTCCCCCTTTGGCACCGCCCGCTTACTCCCGTGTGACGCAGCTGCTTTCTACCGCACCCACTGCCACAAGGGGCGATGAAGATGCTGTGCAGAACAACCACGCGTTCGACAATGGCGCGAAGGGGCGCGAAGCCATACATGCCGGCCAATCCCTCTCTTCGCTGTTCGTAGGCTCGGCGGCCGAGGCCGTCGCAGCCGGTAAGGCGATTTGGTGGGAGGGTGATAAGCAACCATCTTGTCCAGGTGGAAGAAGGTGTCGTGCGCCTGCTTCGTATCATCGGCGAAAGATCGTCGGGTGATAATCGCTCTTCAATTCGCCGGCGATCTCAACGGCGCGTCGCTGCAAAACGATTTCCTATTTACGGCTGAGGCCGTCACGAAATGCAAGATCCGCCGGATATCGCACATGAGTTTCCACGGGGAAGTCGCTCGGTCTAATGCGCTCGCTCGACCTAGCTCTCGTTGCTCTGGCAGGAGGCGGCCGCTTCGCATGAACAGATGGTGCTGTTGCCGAAGAAGAACGCCGAGGAGCGCCCCTGCAGCTTCATCGTGAAGCTTGCATTCCGGCGCAACCCGCGTCCGCCAAGGTCCGTTGCGCGTTTCCATGAATCGTCAAGACATTGCGGATCATCTCGGCCTGACCATTGAGACCCTGGCCCACACCGTTACGAAACTTGCGTCGCGCAACATCGTTATTCCCGAGGGCAGGCACGACCTGCGGAACGTCAATCTTGCCCGCTGGTACGGTTATCGGGCGACACTGATGATTTTTCCGAGGATTTCTGTCAGAGGGTAAACCTCAACACACGCGACAAGCCGCGGGATCGACATTCATGCCCTCCGCGAACTTCTCGACGCGATATGAGCTCAGTCACGGCAATCCTAAGCTGTTCAGCAGCGCCGACGTTCGCCGAGCGTGCTTGTCCTTCGGTGATTCCTACATCGCTTGCAGGCTGCCATGTCCCTCGCAAGGGCGCTGGGCAAGCAGGCAAAAATTGGGACCTTCTGCCTTTTTTCCCCGAATTTGACGGGCGTCAAAGAGCCCAATTCCGGCATCTGCTAAGACACATTCATGAGGCTGATTGGGTCTCGCAGAAAAGGAGCTTGCAAATGCGGTTAAAATTCGGTCTGATCGCTGCAGCGGCAGCCTTGATTGTTTCGGCAGCGCCGTTGATGGCGGCCGACCACCAGGTTCGGATGCTCAACAAAGGCACGGAAGGCGCGATGGTGTTCGAGCCTGGCTTCCTGAAGATCGCCCCCGGCGACACCGTCACCTTCATCCCCACCGACAAGGGCCACAACGTCGAAACCTTCAAAGGCCTCATTCCGGATGGCGTTGCCGACTTCAAGTCAAAGCCGAATGAGCTATATCGCGCGAAATTCGATGTTCCAGGCGTCTATGTCCTGAAATGCACCCCACATTCCGGCATGGGCATGGTTGCCCTGATCCAGGTGGGTGACAGTCCGCCCAATCTCGAAGCGATCAAGACTGCAAAGGTGCCGAACATGGTGCGCAAGCGGCTCGATGCCGACCTCACAAACATCACCCAGTGAGACACAGCAGGTGCGGATGACCGCGCAGCCCATGACGATGGCTTTCGTGGCAGCTGTTTGCCTCGCCAGGAGCAGCTGATGCTCAGTGAGCATCGAGCAGAGCCAGGCGCTGTCAGGCAAGACGTCCAAGGCAGTGGTCGGACACGGTTGTCGGCAAAGCCGATGCCGAAACCTGGTGGGACCGTCGAGAAAGTGAATGTGGCCTGTGAAAAGAGCTATGATCTGCACGGCAGACCTGTGAAGGAACGCGTGGGCAAGATCACTAGCCCGGCGGCAATCTCGCTGACGACGAATATAACGAGGTCGTTTTTTTGCGCGGCAGTCGCGAAGGAGATGCCAGCCAAAACCCGGGGTCTCGTTCTGGTTACCCAAGAATTGCACGGAAGGCGCCGTCGAACGTTTGATCGAAATCCCCGCGGCAGGCAAGTCCTACAACTAGGAGACCCCTGCCTCGTCCTTCGACGTGCTCGAACAACCGCGTTCGTGAGAGGGCGAGAGCCGTCGATCATGTGGCGCTCGGTAGCTCACCTCGCGAAAAGGCTCCTTCAGGCGCCTGCGCGGCCGCCATAATCGCGATGGGCACAACTCTGCGGACCGGCGCTTGCCCACGCCACCTTAAAGGTTCGACGTCAGTCGCCAACGATACCCTGGGCCGGGGCCTGCCGAGATCGAGCTGTATTTGAATGAGCCGAAAAGCTCGACGATAACGACCTCGACGTCCAGGCGGTGATACGGGCGCCCATCTACTTGTGACAGGGCGGCCCGATGACCGTATTTGTGAGTGCGCCCGCCCTGCTTCACACGAACTTGCGACGTCGATCCTCCTCGACGTGCCGTTGTCGACGGGACTCCTGGGAAGATAACTGCAGGGTCCTCGATCGAGAAACGGGAACTCGATGTCTTCTCGCGCGGCCTTTGATGCGTTTCGTGTCGCCGGAACCGATGCACACTTCCGGCGACAAGTACTAGGCTGCCTTGCTGTGCGTGTGCCCGTGCGAGCTAAAATAGGCGTCGAATGCCGCCGCGACTGCACGGACCATGAAGCGCGCCTCCTCGCATACGACAATCCGCTCACCGCTGATCGTCACGACGCCGTCGGCCATGAGCTCGCCGAGACGGTCGTTGCGCTCGACAAGGAAGCCGGTGTCGAAACCCGATCCGCTGCTCAACTGGCCGAGATCGGCTTCGAAATCGCACATCAGCCTCTCGATGACCCTCGCCCGAAGCTTGTCCTCCTCGCTGAGAAGATATCCCTTGGCGGTCGGCAGCACCCCGAAGGCAATTCGCTCGGCATAGAGGCCGAGAGGCACGTGGTTCTGCATATAGCCGGCCGGCAGCCGCCCGATCGCAGATGCGCCGAGGCCGATCAGGCTATCGCAATCATCCGTGGTATAGCCCTGGAAGTTTCTCCTCAGCGTTCTGTTGCGCGCGGCGAGCGCCAACTGATCGTTCGGCAGTGCAAAATGATCGAGCCCAATGCGCAGATATCCGGCCTTCTGGAGCTCCTCGGCGATCACTTCCGCCTGCTCGTTCCGCTGTTTTGCGTCCGGCAGCGATGCTTCGTCGATCAGGCGCTGATGTTTCTTAAAAGCGGGTATGTGAGCGTAACCGAAAACGGCGAAACGTTCGGGACGCAGTTCTGCAGCCAGCCGGACCGTCTCGATGCAAGATTGGACAGTCTGTTTCGGAAGGCCATAAATTAGGTCGAAGTTGATGCTGCTGACGCCTGCTGAGCGCAACCCGGCGACCGCCCTTTCCGTCTGCTCAAAGGATTGCAGCCGCTTGATACCGGCCTGCACGATCGGATCGTAGCTCTGGACGCCGAGGCTTGCGCGGTCGACGCCGTTTTCGGCGAGCGCATCGATCATGGGGGCGACCAATGTGCGAGGGTCGATCTCGACTGCGACGCCGGCTTTCGCTTCAAACGTGAAGGCACTCCTGAGCTTTGCCATTAGAGCCGAAAATTCCTGCGGCTTCATGACCGACGGCGTGCCGCCGCCGAAATGCACGTACTTGACGGGCACGTCGTTTCCGGCCGCAAAAGAGACGAGCTCGATCTCTTCCTTCATCACGTCGAGATAGTCGGCGACCGGAGCGTCTTGCCGGGTGATGGTCGTGTGGCAGCCGCAGTACCAGCATATCGAACGGCAGAACGGGACGTGGAGATAAACCGAAACCGGGCCAGCCGCGGCGATATGGGCGAGATTGCCGGCATATTCATCCGGCCCCACGGCTGCAGAAAAAGCCGCCGCCGTCGGGTAACTCGTATAACGCGGAACCCGCGCATCGCCGTATTTGGCGATCAGATCATCAGACATTTTCGCATCCCTTTTCAAAACAGGATGCTTTATGACCTCCGGCCGCGCCGGCTTCCTTGTCCCAAATCAATGATGACGTCTCAGGCCAGAATCAGCCGGATCTTTGTCCGCTGTGAAAGTCAGCACTTTCGAACCCGCCTAACATCTCGTTCTGACATGGGTCGAGCCGCGGTCCCGGCTGTTCGAAGAGACGTGCCACAAGGAAATGAGCAAGAATGACTGATACGCAAAACGGGTGAAACAAATTGGTGTCCGCGTGCTGTCGCCGGTCGAGCCATCCCACGGTTTCGGCTCGCTCCATGCGCTGGCCCCCGGCGATAGTTTGTTGATCGCCAGTGGAACTGGTGCCGGCCTAACGGCGGGAATCTCGAGCGAAGCCTACCGAAACGCGGAAGTCGTGGTCGTTTTCCAATTCCACAGGCCCTCGCCGCGGCCGCCGACGTGATCGTCAAGGTGCGCCTCGATCAATGAGGTCGCCCTGCTGTCGCCTGAAAAGACGCTAATCGCTTTCTTCTATCCCGCAGCCAACAATGAGTTGCTCAAGCGGGCTCTGCATTCGGCCGCGAATATAAGCGCCATAGACATGGTCCCGCGCATCAGCCGTGCACAGAAGATGAATGGGAAAGATCGGGGTTACCGGGCGGTCATCGAAGCGAGTGCGAACTTCAGGTGTTTCTTCACCGGGCAGATCACCGCGCGGTATTTCTAGGGTCTCCTCAGTTTTACGTCGCCTTGAGGTCCGTCAGCACCTTGTCAAAAGCATCCTTGACCGGCTTTGAGATTTCCTCCACCGCCCTGCTTGAGAGCACCCGGACTTCCTTGGCGTGCTGCAAACTTGTCTCAACGCGCTTGCGGAAAAAGGTCGACTGCTGTTCGAGGATCTGCGACGGCGAATTCGCGCCCAGCAAAGCTTGCAAATGTGAGAAGCTGGCCTCGGCGTCGGCCTGCAGTGCAGCGATCGTCTTCCACCACAATTCGTTGCCGAATAGACTTGTCGTTTCGAGGATCGGAGGCAGCATTTTCTGYGTCGCTTCAGCGCCGGACGCAAATTTCAAAAAAGCCTCTGTCACCTTCTTGTTCCCCTTTTCAACAGATGCGCCGAACTGATCTGGCACCTTGAGCGACGATGACCCCGGGTTTTCGATCGTTTCAAAGGATCTTTCGGAAATCTTGGTCATTGCATTTTCCTTC
>NZ_MAWZ01000038.1:0-13772 GCF_001854685.1 Rhizobium sp. RSm-3
CTTGCTCCCGACATTGGCATTGACCAGTCGTCGAGAGGCGAGATTGTCGCATCTCTAACTGGCCCAACTGTCGCATTACTAAATAGCCTCTACAACACCAAATAGCATAATCAACGTTATGGAACTTTACGCTGAACCGGCCGCGATAGTTACAAGCAGGTCCTTGGCATCGATCTGGTCGCCGGCTTTGACGAGAACTTCGGCGATCGTGCCGTTCTCCTCGGCGTGAATTGCCGTTTCCACCTTCATCGCTTCGGTCGACACCAGCACATCGTCGGCATTGATCGCCTGTCCGGGCGACATAAAGACGCGCGAGATGGCGCCCGGCATCGGTGCGCCGACATGAGCGGCATTGCCGGGTTCGGCCTTGGGTGCGAAGACGGCGGCCGGTGACGCTGAGGAATTTTGCGAGCTCTTGCTGTTGGTTCCTCGCGGACCCGAGCCGCATCTCGTTGTGCACCTAACCGGCTCGGCTCACGTGACAACAAACACAAGAACATCTGGTTGTTTCTATCAAGTTTGGCGCAGGAGGCGCAGGAGGAAAATCAACATGACTGTCGCGGCTAGGCCCATGATTGCCAAAGCGTATAGGCCTGTAGAAAAACCTCCGGGCTGACTACGGAGATACCCTATAACGAACGGCCCCACAAATGCTCCTAGGTTCCCGAGTGAGTTAATGAATGCGATCCCGCCGGCGGCAGCGGAGCCACTAAAGAAGCAGAAGGCAGCGCCCAAAGGGTCCCTTGCAACCCAATATGCCGCGCATGAGCATCCCTCGCCAGAACCCGTCAGGGCCGGGTTGATCTACCGTACGGCCGGGGCAATACTCCAGGATTGGCTTAGCTCCTCCGATGCGTCAAAATTCCGCTTGATGAGTGCCATATCAAGGCATAACCAATCGGCCATTCTCCGATTCCCGGAGAATGGCCGGACATGACTTGGAGCAGGTGCCATTTCTCCGCAGCCATCCCGGATATTGCAAAAGGACCGATACCATGTGCTTTGAATGCAATTCCTCCCCACTCAGCCGTCGCTCCCTGCTGAAATTTGCCGGCATCGGAGGCGTGGCCGTCATGACTGCAGGCTTTGACATGACCATGCCGGCATTCGCCTCGAACGCTCCCGCCCTCCTGCCGGATGAAGCACTGGCAAAACTCCAGGAAGGCAACAAGAAATTCGTCACCGACACGGAAGCCTGCGCCGCCAATATTTCCAAGCGCCGGCAGGACGTCGCCAAGAGCCAGGCACCTTGGGCGATCGTGCTGACCTGTTCCGACAGCCGTGTCGTGCCGGAACTTGTATTCGGCGGGGTGACGCTCGGCGAACTCTTCGTCGCCCGCAATGCCGGAAACGTGGTCGACACCGATGTGCTCGGCACGATCGAATATGGCACCGAACATCTGCATGCGCCGCTGATCGTCGTCATGGGCCACAAGCGTTGCGGGGCGGTCTCCGCCGCCTGCGAGGTCGTGTCCAAGGGCACCAAGCTCGATGGCTCAATCGGCAAGATGACCCAGCCGATCCTGCCCGTGGCTTTGGCGGAGACCGATCGCGGCGACAATTTTGTCGACAAGACCGTCCATGCCAATGCCTTCAACGGCGCCGAGCGCATCCTCACCGAAAGTGCGATTGTTTCTCGCCTGGTCGAGGAAGGCAAGGTGAAGATCGTGCCCGCCTATTATGATCTCGATACCGGCGTGGTCGATTTTCTGCACAAGGTCTGACCTACGAGGCGACTTCATGTTGCCGACGGCTATCCGCGGGCGCCTCGTCGCGTTCGCGGAACCATAGTCGCTGATGACCCTTGCCGCCCGCAGCATCACCCGGCGGGTTACGCGGGCCGGAGCTGAGGTCGCGAGCTGGCTGCCTGGGCGACGCTCTTCTGGAAATTTCCGACCATACGCCTGCGCAATTTGGTGAGCTCAATCGACAGGTCCGACAGCTGCGCGATGACATCTATCGGAACCTGGGCAGCTGGGCCGCGCCCTCCTGAGCCAGTACAAGGACATAGGCGTCGCTCGTTTCAAAGAACGCGAGACAATCGGCCTCCGGCAGGATCTCAACAAGATCAAGACGGCGAAACCGCCTGTGGAGCTTGAACGCAAAGGCGCGATCTGGGTTCAGCCAACCCTATTCGCTGAATCGAGTATCGCGCCTGGAGGCATAACGGAAAACTACGGCATCGAAACTGGCCGCATTGATCGAAGATTGGTACGAACCGTGAAATTGACGTAAGCGACAAGCTGACCCCATCTGGCGTCAGTAGCGTTGGCCGCTGTATTGCGGACAGACGATTCACAAACTGTGAGCTTCTATGTCTGCGCCTAGCTCTGGAACTAGAAACTTCCATATGATCGAGGCTGTTCCGGAACGGCTTGAGGGCGCCCCACGGCAATTTCGGCGCCGCTGGTCCGATGATTTTAAAGCGCGGGCTGTGGCTGAGGCAATGGAGCCCGGCGCAAGCGTCTCAGCCATTGCGCATCGCATCGGCATACATCCCTCGCAGCTATTTGGCTGGCGTCGTGATGCTCGTGACGGACAACGATCTTCCTCGCAAATCGGGCTGGTCAGACGGAGACTGGGACGATTGGCACACGTGCGATGATCGAGCTTATCATCGGCGACGTCGTTATCCGGGCCGACGCAGATATCGGCGAAGCACACCTGCAGCGGGTGATCCGAGCGGTGCGGTCGGCATGATCCCGTCCGGCGTGAAGGTCTTTCTTGCGAGCCATCCCATCGACTTCCGAAAGGGGCCGGACAGCTTGCTTTCGCTGGTACGGGATGCTGGCAGTGATCCGTTCAACGGTGCACTTTATGTCTTTCGGGCCAAGAGAGCAGACCGAGTCAAGATCGTGTGGTGGGATGGCTCCGGCGTTTGCCTCTATGCGAAGCGGCTGGAAAAAGCCCAGTTCTGCTGGCCCCGGATCGGCCATCATCGCGTCCAGCTCAATCATGCCCAGCTTCTGGCTTTAGTCGACGGAATGGACTGGAAGCGGGTTCGATCCACGCCGGTGAAGCCTCCCGAGATTGTTGGGTAAAACCGCTGCGGCGAAGTGAATCAGGTCCCTGAAAGCATGGGCGGAGCGCGGCAAAATATGCTCTGATCATACCCATGACGCGGCCCGAGATTGAGCTCCCGGATGATGTAGAGGCTCTCAAAGCCATGGTTCTTGCCATGGCCGCAAAAGCAGCCCGCGTCGAGGCTTTGGAGAAGCAGGTTGACGATCTAGAGGCCCGCAACGCGGACGCCGATGAGCGCATCGAGCGGCTGACGCAGATCCTGAAGGCTTTCGATCGCGCCCGATTTGGCCGACGCTCGGAAAGGCTTGCATCATCCACCGTCGATGACGAGCAGCACGCCTTTGTCTTCGAAGAGATCGAGACCGGCATTGCGACGATCAAGGCTCAGGTCACGAAAGGCCGCGGTAGCGCGGACAGCAAACGCGCTCCGCGGCCACGCAAGGGCTTTGCGCCTCATCTTGAGCGCGTCGAGGTCGTGATCGAACCGGAAGAGCTTCCAGAACATGCAGGTAAGACCAAAATCCTGATTGGAGAAGACGTCTCCGAGCGGCTGGATGTCGTGGCAGCGAAGTTCCGTGTCATCGTCACCCGTCGGCCGAAGTATGCCTTTAGGAACGAGGATGGTGTCGTCCAGGCGGCGGCTCCGGCACATATCATCGAAGGTGGCATTCCAACGGAAGCACTTCTGGCCCAGATCGCCGTTTCCAAATATGCCGACGGGCTGCCACTCTATCGCCAGGAAGCCATCTACGCACGCGACAAGGTCGAACTCGACCGCAAGCTGATGGCTCAATGGATGGGCAAGCTGGGGTTCGAGCTCAATATCCTCGCCGACTACATCCTCGATGAGATCAAGAAGGCCGAACGGATCTTTGCCGACGAAACGACCTTGCCCACACTTGCACCTGGTTCCGGATCAGCGAAGACGGCATGGCTATGGGCGTATGCCAGGGATGACCGGACTTTTGGGGGCAGCGGTCCACCGATGGTAGCCTATCGCTTCGAGGACAGTCGAGCCACCGAGTGTGTCGCACGACACCTGAGCGGCTATCGTGGAATCCTGCAGGTCGACGGATATGCCGCTTATAACAAGCTCGTCCGGAAAGATGGAGGCAATGACAGCGCCATCCTGGCCGGCTGTTGGTCGCACAGCCGGAGAAAGTTCTACGAGTTGCATGTCGCAAAGAGCTCGAAGGTCGCTACAGACACCGTCGAGCGTATGGCGAGGTTATGGGAGATCGAGGAGCGTGTGCGCGGCCAAAGCCCTGAAGCTCGTGTCGCTGCACGCCAGGAGATCTCCGCAGCGATCGTCCGTGACCTCTTCACTCTCTGGCAGGCGACCCTGCCACGGGTCTCTGGAAAATCCAAACTCGCCGAAGCTCTGCGGTATGCCATCTCGCGTCGAGACATCTTCGAGCGCTTCCTGACCGACGGCCGCATCGAACTCGACTCCAACATAGTCGAGCGAGCAATCAGACCCCAAGCGATCACGAGAAAAAATAGTCTATTCGCTGGAAGCGACGGTGGCGGCCGGACTTGGGCGACCATCGCGACGCTCCTGCAAACGGCAAAGATGAATGCAGTCGATCCGCAAGCTTGGTTGACCCAGACGCTTGAGCGCCTTGCGAATGGATGGCCCAGCAGTGAAATCGACGCGCTCATGCCATGGAACTACGCCGCCTGAACGGCCACGGCTTGTCGCTTACAAATTGACGCATGGTGGCTGGAAAAAACGCCGAGCTATGCATCCGGTTCGAGGATCACGCCCGCTATGGAATGCCTGCGATACAGGGCTCCAAATTCGGTTCAAAATCCTAATCCGCCCACTCAGGATCGGTTGTAAAGGCGATGGTGAGCCGACGACTCGGACCCTCGTTACCAATCGCGAGCCCGATTTCGTCACGGATCTTATCCCATTCCTGCAATTTCCTCGCCGGGAGGTCCTCTGAGACAACGAAATGTAGCTCGATTTGCCGGCCTCGGCCGACCCGGGCCACATAAGCCCGGTGGGATATGAATCCATGTCGTTCGATGATTGTTTTGGCGACCGCGTCAACTTGTTGTTTGAGATCTAATGGCGTAACAAGCAGTATGTCGGCGAGCGCTCGCCGAACCGTGCCCGCCGGAATGGGAATGATCACAATGCAGATTAATGCCAGCGCGACCGGGTCAATAAACGGCGAGATCCATTCGTAAGAAGACCCCTGAATGAAATATCCGATGGCAAACGCGACGAGTAACCCGATCGTTAGCCCGGCGGACATCAGCCAAGCTTTCGTATCCAGGGCAACGAAATCAGATTTGATCTTACGATTAGCTCGATCACCAATAACCCCCATGGTGGCTGTCACACCGAGTGTTACGACGGAGTAGACGATCGCTTGACTAAAGTTGAGCGGACGTCCCCCATGCAAAATGCTGCCGATTGCGTTGACAAGTGCGTAAACAGCCGACCCGGTTATGAGAATGCCGTTGAGAGCCAAGACTATGGGCTCAAGATGCCAGAACCCCATCGTGAAATGCTCGATAAGTTTTCCTTTGCTGGAGGGCGCTTCGGATGACGCGATGAGCTTTGTAACAAGCAGAGCTACGACAGTCATAGCAGCGTCCGTCAATGCGTAGACACCATCGAATATGATTGCGAACGAACCTGAAATGATCCCGAACAAAATGCCGATGCAGGCAAGGAGGATGGTAACGGCAATTGAAACGCAGAGAAGCCCCTGCTCCGTTCTCATGAAATTCATAGGCTCAGCCTTATAACTTACGTTTCTTTATGGTCCTCTGGACGCGGTACAGACCATCCAATTCAGCTACTGAAGCGAGCACATCCACTTTTGGATCAAGGTACCTTTTTAAATTCAAATGCTGACCTCTCCTGTCCAGTGGGCTCGCATGAGCGTCTTTCACATACCTGGCCACAAGACAAAATCGCCTCGCTGTGTTCTGGCAGTGCGGCCTCGACTATCTAAACAAGGGCCAATTTTGCTTTGCAGGTAAAGCGGGGCTGGACATGATGCACGACACGGAAGGACGCATGAACATAGTCCAGCACTTCGCTGACGGTCTCGCCGCCGCGAATGAAGTCGGAGCCACCACAGATAGGGCATGAGCAGGCCACCTGTTACACGTCATCATGGCACGGCCGAGGTTGCAGAGCTTGCGCGGCGATAGGGCTCTCGACGCATCCACGTCATCCGGCAGGTTCGAATTCCGTTGACTCATGGTTGGATCTGATTTGATGAGAGGCGTTCCAAAGAACGCCGAGGTTTTCGCCCTCATGATAGGCTGTGGCTGACACCACGTTCTAGTCTAGCGATGATCGGATCGTCGAGCCCTTTGGCGACTCCTGTAATTACGGCTGGATTGCCAGATGGAAAAGAGCAGGCTTGCGATATACGCCCACTGAAGAAGCAACAAACTAGCCACCATTGCAACGATGACTTCGTGGATGGAATGCCAGACGAAGTAACTCGTTAGTGCCTTCGCCCAGACGACGAGCAGCAGGAGGCCGCAAAAGATTGTGAAACGCAACACCGTTCTCCTGATTTGTTCGCGAGATTGCGCAGCAATGTCGTCTGCGGCAACGAGAGTCTGGCAGTTCTTCAGGCGGCAACCGCCGCGTGGTTGAGAGCCATGATCATGCCAGTGAGCTCACCATCGAACTCTCGTTCTGGCCATTGCAAATGCTGAGATTTTGGCAGCGGCGGCGCGGGACTGCAGCTTGCGGACCTTCTTCAGCTGCTCCACAATGTCTGACATGATCTCTTTCCTCGAAAATTGATTTCATGATGCCCGCGCCACGTCGGGATAGGTTTCGATAACTTCAATAGCGTCATCGACCATTTTCGTGCCGGTCTCGGCGAGCTTGCCTAGCGTCTCAAAGCCGAACCGGTGGACATCGCGCAGGGTCTTCGACAGAACGACCAACCGTCCAGTCGTGAAAAGCAAGCGGCCGAAGCCCTCATGGCCGATCGTCATGATCGGCGATGCCAACAGGCCTGTGCACTCTTCGATCACAAGCCCCACGCAACTGTAAAAGTTCTGTAGCCTCCACAGCACATACGGATCCGGATCGCCTATGATCGGGATCTTACGGCGCTGCTCCTTGGTGAGGATGAAGTCGGCCAGCAGGTCAGTGTCCGATTTGCCTTCCCACGCCCCATGGGCATCCTGAGCGCGAATGAGCCTTATCAGGCATCTGAGAAAAGGGGTGGCGAGATCCCCATCCTCGTTGACAGCAGGGCCATCCGTACTTCCTGTCAATGTACCCATTTCTTAGTCCTCCTCATCGAAAGGCTTCTTTTCAATGGCGCCTGCTTCGGTTAGCACCTTGCGTAACCAGGGTGGCGGAGTAGTCCTGAGCATCGCCCGAGTTCGCGACAAAACATCTTCGATCAGTTGAGGATCGGATACTTTAATTGGGTGGATTTTGGCCGAAACAACTCGGGCTGCCGATGGCCCACCGATCGCCAGACAGAACAATAAGTGACAACCTTCCAACGCCTTCACCTTCGGGTTAATACGATCGACGTCCTCGTTCCGATGCTTTCCGCTCTGGTCGGAAACGTCTTCGAAGTCCAGGACTTCCACCAGTTTCCAGTCGTCGGGACTCACATCATAGACGACGAAACGTTTTGCCGATCCGAAATGGGCGTCGAGAGATTTCATATCTTGAGTGGCGATTGCGACGCGCAACGCGCCAGCCTTCCGTTTTGGAGCTGACGAGTGAACCCCGTCAGGGACGAGGGAAAGGCGACGAGCGGCGATCATCTAGGCAGTTCTCCTTTGCGGGAGGGATCAAGCGATCCAGGACACGGCGCGCGCTGATTGGCCTGGAAGATGTTGGAAACATCGAAGATCAGGTCGCGCGTTCCCTGATAGAGACTTGTGAGCTTATGCTGGCTGCCGAGTCGGTCGTATATCGGGAAGCCCACCCGCATGAGCGGAATCCCAAGGCGCTCCGCCGCTTGTCGTCCATGCGAATGCGTGACGAGAAGATCAGCGCCGACGGCAAGTTCTTCGAGATCGCCAAGATCACCGACCTGGAGCGATTCGGCCGGCATTTCCGCGAGTATTTTTGAGGTGCCGGTCGTGGTGACCGCTGCCGCGATTTCGGCGCCCATGCCGGTGAAGAAGGTAGCGAATTGGTAGAGCTGGTCCGGCTCCACAGCAATTGCGATTTTCTTGCCTCCGAAATGGAAATGTCCGTCGAGCAGGGCGTCCTGCAGCTGTGCTCGGCGACGGCGGATGTTTGCTGGCACCGGCGCACCAGAAATCTCAGAAAGAAACGAGACGAACCGGTCGGCTCGTTTCAATCCTGTCAGCGACTGGAACAATGCGTAAGGGACTCCCGTCCGGGTCCGCAGTAGCTCTGCGGGGCGGCGCATATGCTCGCCGATCGCGATACATTGCGCCGCCGTGCCAAGCTCTTGTATCTCGTCGACGGGAGTACCGCCATAGGTGGTCGGAACCCAACGATCGCCGGGCACCGTGCCGTCGAGAGAGCCGGAAATGTCCGGCAGGATCACCGGCTTCAGACCGAAGCTTTCGACCGTTTCGCGCAGAAGCTCGATGTCAGCGACTGTCAGATGCCATCCTGGTAGGATCGCAATCTTCTTTTGGTGGCGGCTCTGCTCGCCTGGAGTGGTGATGCGCTCGACCATAGAGATGACGGCCTTCGCCCATCCCTCTTCGATCGCTCCCTCGAAATCCGGGGTATTCGCCAGCACAACCTCCGTACCCGCGAGCTCATCGGCACGATCCCGCTTGATGTTGGCGAGATCGCCTGCGAAATCTTCGCCGCGGGTTTCCACCAGGGCTGTCGTGCAAATTCCGATCAGCTTGGGTTTTGCGCGCCTCTTGAGATTTAGGATCGCCTCTTCCAGATTGCCTGCGCCGCCAAGAATGGTCGCCACTGCGTCCAATGCCGTTGTCTGCAAGGGAATGGCTTCCTTAAAGTGCCGGACTAAAAGTACCAGCGCCAAGCTGGTGCAGCCCTGGCTGCCGTGGAACAGCGGCACGGCACGCTCGACGCCAAGAAAGGCGAGCGCGGCGCCGAGCGGCTGCGACGATTTCAGCGGATTGACCGCAGCTGATTTGGTCTGGGGAAAGACTTGAACCATCGGCTTTCCTCAACGCTTGCCGAAGCTGCCGGCGACCGCGCCGACAAAGTTTTGCAAGACGTACCCAGTCTCGTTCTCGCTCTTGGTATTCGTCAGTTCTTCTTCCACCGCATGCTGGCATTCCCACGGTGCCGGCTCCCGCACCTCCATCCAGATCGGATTGTGAATAGCAAGATCGATCTGGCGAACGAGCTCCACCATGCCGTCATAGCCGGCATAGGGGTGGTGGCGTTCCTGGTTGATATCGAGCCAAGGTGTCTTGGCCTTCAGCGCGATGAATTGCGTGCGCCCGCCAGACAACATGATGTCGGCTTTACCGTCGGCGAGCATGTTATAAAGCTCGCGCGGCGCCATCGACTCGAACAGGTGTTTTTCGTCTTTCAGGAGTTGCTTGATACGTTCCTTGTCTTCAGGCGTGGATTTCTTGACCGAGGTGCCCACGATCTCGATGCCCACCTCCATCAGCGCATGGACAACCGACCAGGACTTGACGCCGCCGGTGTTGAGCAACACGCGCTTGCCTTCAAGCCTTGGTCGATATGCTGCGAGTTTCATCCAGGCAATCGCCTCCTCCTCCGCGATCAATGCCTCGGTGCGCTCGAGGATTTCGGGATCCGCCCCCTGCATCACGAGCAGCTTGGCGATCTGTCTGAGTGCTTCCGAGGTGTCGGTAATTCCGTAAAAGGAGCCTTCGAAGAACGGGATATCCCAGAGCTCCTCCATTTTGCGGGCGAGGTTGATGAGTGCTGTCGAGCACACCAACATGGACGCCTTGGCGCGATGCGCAGAAGCAATGTCAAGATATCGGGCGTCTCCTGGAATGCAGGCCCTTACTCTGATCCCCAGCCGGTCAAGAAGCGGCTTTACCAGCCAAAACTCGCCGGATAGGTTGAACTCACCAATGATATTGATGTCGTAGGCGGTCACGTCGTTCGGCTCTACGCTGCCGATCACATGATCGAGCAACGCTTCACCGGCGAGCTTATTGCCAAGGTTCTTGGAGCCGGCAAAGCCCGGTGCGTTGACCGGCACCACCGGAAGGCCGAATTTTTCCGCGGCCCGCTTGCAGACGGCCTCGATGTCGTCGCCGATCAATGCTGTCACACAGGTCGAATAGACGAAAATCGCCGGTGGAGCATAGGCCTCCTTGATCTCGCGGATTGCTTTAAAAAGTTTCCGCTCGCCGTGCCCCATCACCACTTCGGTTTCAGTGAGGTCGGTCGTGAAACTGGTGCGCCAGAGCGTTGGACCTGAAGAAGCCGATCCTCGGTTGTCCCAGGAATTGCCCTCACAGCCGAGAGGCCCATGGATCAGGTGCGCGACGTCGGTGATCGGCTGCAGCACGATCTTGGCGCCATCGAAAGCGCATCCGCCGGCTGCCGCCCCGGGGATCAGCGGCTTCGAACAGCCGTTTTTGCGCGCCTTGGAATCCTTGCTGCGGTTCTTCTCGCAGGCAGGCTCGTCRAAGACATCCTGGACTTTAGCATTGAGCAAGGGCATTGCGGTCTCCAAGTTCAGATGAAGGCAGGCCGGCCTCACAAGGCCGACCGCCGCGCTCCTAGCGGGTCAGGTCGTAMGAATAGTCCGTCACACCCGGCTCGCTCGTCTCGCGATCGAGCTTGTCGAAGATCTTGTCGAGGATCGTCGTCAGGACGCGCAGGCCGCCCTGGTAGCCCATGAGCGGGAAACGGTGGTGATGGTGCCGGTCGAATATCGGAAAGGTCAGCCGGATCAATGGGGTGCCGGTGTCGCGCTCGAGATACTTGCCATAGGAATTGCCGATCATAAGATCWACYGGCTCGGTAAAGAGCAGCGAGCGCAACGCCCACAGGTCCTTGCCCGCCCAGACCTGGGCATCCTKGCCGAAGGGCGAGGATGCGAGCAACGCCTTCATCTCGGCTTCCCAGGCCGRCGTGCCGTTGGTAGCAAGGCAGTGGGTCGGCTCACCGCCGGTTTCCAAGACGAACCGGGCAACGGCGTAGACGAAGTCAGGATCGCCGTAGATCGCGTATTTCTTCCCGTGCAGSCAGGCYTGRCTATCTGCCATAGCGTCGACGAGACGGCCGCGTTCCAGGCCGATTGYCGGAGGAATTTCCTTGCCGGTAATCTCCGAGACCTTCATCAGGAATTCGTCGGTCGCCTGRACACCCAGCGGATAATGGAACGARGCCGTARCCTGACCGACCTCCTTGCAATATTCCAGCGTYTTGCGCGTGTTATAGTGCTGCAGCGACAGGGTCGCTTCGGCATTCAACGCCGTTTTCAAGTCCTCGATCTTCGTGCCGCCGTCATACATGCGGTACGTACCGTCAGACGGCGTGTCGAACTGGTCGGAGGCATCCTGGATGAAGATGTAGGATACGCCCATCATGTCGAGCAGGCGCTTCAGTTCGCGGTTGTTGCCGACGCAGAAGCCGTCGAAGCCGGGAATGATGTTGATGGCTTGAGCAACCTCCTTCCGCTCGTTGCCTTTCCAGAAGTTCTCCAGAATGCCCTTGATCATGCCGTCATAGCCATCGACGTGGCTGCCGACGAAGGCAGGCGTGTGGGCGAAAGGAACATCGAAGTCGTGCGGGACCGACCCTTCGTTCTTTGCGTTTTCGATGAAGCCGTGGAGGTCGTCTCCAATGACTTCGGCCATGCAGGTGGTCGAGACGGCGATCATCTTCGGATCGTAGAGCTTGTATGTATTGGCGAGCCCGTCGACCATGTTCTTCAACCCGCCGAACACCGCCGCGTCCTCCGTCATCGAGGACGAGACCGCCGATGAAGGCTCCTTGAAGTGACGCGACAGATGCGAACGGTAATAGGCGACGCAGCCCTGGCTGCCGTGGACGAAGGACATCGTTTGCTCAAAGCCTGCGGCTGCGAAGACGGCACCGAGCGGCTGGCAGGCTTTGGCCGGGTTCACGACCAGGGCTTCGCGGCCCAGGTTCTTTTCGCGATACTCCCAGGTCTTCGTGAAGTCGTTTTGATCGGCAACGACCTGATCCGGGTGGGGGCATTCGAAATTGGCTTTCTTCTCGGCGAGCATCTGCCTGTATTCCGGCTCGCGGAACAGGGGAGCATGGTCGAGAACTTTTTCCGCCGACTGCGGCATAGTAAGCACCTTTCTTTTCATCGCGCCGCACCGGTGGCGGCAATGGGATGTCATCTGTCACGAGTGCGGATCAAGTCCGATGGGAAGRGCCTGGCCTGCCCCYTYCCAAGACAGGCCAGGCTCTCATTCGGCCGCAACCGCCTCAGCTGGCGCGGCCTYTTTTTTCCAGGGGACGTCGTAGAGATCCCACACCGGATTATTGATGGCCAGATCCATGTCGCGGGCGAATATGGCGAAGCCGTCATAGCCGTGATACGGGCCGGAATAATCCCAGGAGTGCATCTGGCGGAAGGGGATGCCCATCTTCTGCACCGGATACTTCTCTTTRATGCCGGACCCAACAAGGTCGGGGCGGATGCCTTCGATGAACTTTTCCAGCTCGTAACCGGTCACGTCGTCATAGATCAGCGTACCCTTGTTCACATAATGGCCGGTGCGCTGATAGTCGTCGTTGTGGGCGAACTCGTAGCCGGTGCCGACGATCCGCATGCCGAGGTCCTCATAGGCCGTGATGACGTGGCGAGGACGCAGGCCGCCGACATAGAGCATCACCGTCTTGCCTTCGAGGCGCGGCCGGTACTTRTCGACGACAGCATCGACCAGGGGCCGGTACTTGGTGATGACAGCCTCGGTCTTGTCGACGATTTCCGGACCGAAGTGCTTGGCTATTTCGCGCAGGGAGGTTTCGATCTGGGACGGACCAAAGAAATTGTATTCCATCCACGGGATGCCGTATTTTTCCTCCATGTGCCGACAGATGTAGTTCATCGAGCGGTAGCAGTGGATGAGGTTCAGCTTGGCCTTTGGCGCGCGCTCGACCTCAGCGAGCGTGGCATCACCCGACCAGTTGCCGACCACGCGCAGCCCCACCTCCTCCAATAGAATGCGCGTAGCCCACGCGTCGCCACCGATATTGTAGTCGCCGACGACGTTGACATCGTAAGGGCCGGTCTCAAACTCGACTTCGTTCTTGTCGAAAACCCAGTCACGGATGGCGTCGTTGGCGATGTGGTGGCCGAGCGATTGCGAGACGCCGCGGAAGCCCTCGCAGCGTACCGGCACGATCGTCTTTTCGTGCTCCTTGGCCTTCTTGCGCGACACCGCCTCAATGTCGTCGCCAATCAGCCCGATCGGGCATTCCGACTGCACGCTGATGCCGTTGTTGAGGGGGAAAAGCTCCTCGATCTCGTCGATGACCTGTTCAAGCTTCTTGTCGCCGCCGAACACGATGTCCTTTTCCTGGAAGTCTGAGGTGAACTGCAGCGTCACGAACGTGTCGATGCCCGTCAGGCCGACGTAGTAGTTGCGGCGTTGCGACCAGGAATAATGACCGCAACCGACCGGCCCGTGCGAGATGTGGACCATGTCCTTGACCGGCCCCCATACCACGCCTTTGGAACCGGCATAGGCGCAGCCGCGGATCGTCATCACGCCCGGAATGGACTTGATGTTCGATTTGACGTCGCATTCGGAAAGGGCCTTCGGCTCATCGCCAGGCTCGTCGCCGCTCGTTGCGACGCTGA
>NZ_MAWZ01000039.1:0-13468 GCF_001854685.1 Rhizobium sp. RSm-3
AATGAGGAAAGACCTCATGGTGCGATCGGCAACAAGGTGCCGATCTCGTTGGTGAATTCGGGAGGCGCAACCAGCCCGCCTCCCTGAATGAAGCCCGAAAACTCTAGCATCCGGTGGTCCAACGTTTGGGAGCGGTTCAGAAATTCTCAGTGGCAGGTCAGACGCCGGATGAAAATTCAGTGGCAGGTCACACTGTCTCGACCAAGAGATGGAGGACCGCGTCAGCGGTTTCCGCCTCGCCTAAAAAGATAGCGTAAATGCCAAGGTGATAAGGCTGAGGATGCCGCCGAACTTCCCGCGCAGTTTCTTGGCCGAAACGACGATACAGCCGCTCCCCCTAGCAGCGCCTGCACCGGCCGTCAGGCCGGTTAAGCGAAGCGGGTTACCTCGATGAAGCTTGTTTACGGAGGAAACATTTGATTGATGAAAGGATAAACGCGCGCGAGACCGGCTTCTTACTTTTGCTTTCCCACAATAAAACTCGCTAAAATTTCCTGGCTTTTCGATCGACTCTCTTTTGAGAGGAACCCACAGGTGCCCCAGAAGACGCTGGCGATTTATCAATAGATGAAGAACTTGCCGTTGCCATCCCTTCCTCAGGAAGCGTAGCTACTTGAGCGGCACTGTCAATCGCTCTACGGCAGTCATCAAGGAAGTCAGCTATATATTCATTGACATAGACAACCAACGGCTCCTTTGGAACAACAATCAGACGCCGTTTGTCCGTTTTATCCCGAGTGATGTCGATGAACCCACGCAAATGCGCTGCCTCGACATACTTTTGGCAAACAGTCTGGTTTTTGAAAGGCAGATAGCGACACGCCTGCATCTTCGTCATGGGTTTGTTATTGGCGTCCATATGATATACTTTAAGCATCAATCCAAGAATATTCCTCAGGAATAGTTTTTCTTCGGAATTTTCGCTAACGAGATCTGACAAAAACGAGTCAATTTTCTCAAGCTTATGCTTTACGCCGACGTCGATCTGTTCTGGCGTATATATTTCTCTTCGTGTTGTCTTCGCCACGGCCACGCCTCTGCGCAATGGGTCGTTCTGTTTTCACCCAAAGCCTGTTACCGGATCCCATCGCGGCGACATTTATCATATGTATGTCTTCATAACTACGACGAATATAAGAATTTGCGGGCGGTCGTGAGACTAACCTTCATCGTGCACGAGCCCCCGCTCTTGTTTTCACATCCATTTAAAAAAACAGTTACACAAGTGTAACTACGAGTGCTACCAAAAATTCGGGAGCTTCGCTTCCGATGGAAGGTCGGTCTCTTGATTGGCCCCCGACCAGCTCGCCCGCCGCCCGAGCTGGCATGCAAGAGCCCGACCTTCCGTTTTGCACGTGGCTTTTCGAACCAGGGATCCGAAATGAATAAAGAAATTTGGAAAGATTACAGCCAACCTTTCGGGACGATTGGTCCATTGATGACAGTGGGCGAAATTCTGGAAAAGAATATTGATGCGGGATACAACGCCTATGATGAGTATGCAAACGCAGCTCTTCAGAAATTTGCTCGGTATGCCTCAGAATTCCTCTCCAATCCACATCCTCATTTAGGTCGGGACGGGAGCGTTTGCCCTTTCGTTCCCGAGGCTCTGACGAAGGGGCTTTTACGGGTTGCCGCGTCGCAAGCTGTTGCAGTTGACGAAATCGAAAACGATTTGGCGCGTATGCTCGCCGTCTTCAGCCAGATGAAACCCGTAAAGTCCTTCAACGATCGAACGGGCGACTGGATCTATAAGGCCATTATCATTGCCCTTCCTGGAATACAGGATGAAGGAGAGATTATCAGGATTGGTCAACTGCAAAAACGGCTGAAGCCCGACTTCATTCAGGAAGGTTTCATGATCGGTGAATTTTATCCAGGTTGCCCGGAGCCCGGTTTGCACAACAGGATGTTTCGACCGCTCGACACAACGGTTCCAGCCTTGGCTATTCGGCATATCACCAAATATGATGCTCCTTTCATGCTCGATAGCGATAAGTGCCTGGAGGCTTACTTCAGTATTTTTGGGAACGAGGGTCGCCGCCGCATTAGGCAGCTTTTGGAGCGAACCGCCTGAAACTTACTCGCAAGAGGGCTGTACTCGCAGTCGCTGAAACAGCTATCCTCGATCGTCCTACCAGGTGAACCGGAAGGAAACGACTATGTTGGACGTTCATCCGAACGTACTTGCTGAACTGCACCAGATCGGAGCGTCGACGGTACGATTGTGGCGCTATAGTGAGTTCGCCACCCCTATTACATCTCCTTCCGATTTAGCCTCCGCTATCGGCGTTCCCGTGGGGCGCGTTGCAAAGACGATGATTATTGCCGAGCAGAAAGCGAACGATGTGATGCGCCGGTCTCATCCTGCGCGCCACCTTTGTGCCGTTTTGCTGCCATCACCTTCAAAGATTGACATGAAAGCGGTTGCTGGCACGTATGGATGGAAACGAGCCGAGCTTGCTCAGAAAGAACAGGTACTCGATCTCTTCGGCTACCCGTCAGGAAGCGTATCACCATTCGGTCTCCAGAAGATCGCTGTACTGATCGACACCGCCCTTTTTTCTTATCCTACCGTAGTCACAGGTGCGGGCAAGGTTGGAGTCGAGCTTGAGATCGACACAAGCATGCTTTGGAAGATCGGGCAGCCGTTACAGACGCGTGGACGGGCCAGTCAAACCTAACGCCTCGTCACCTTTCATAGAGATGCCGTGAGGTAGGTTATTTCTTCGGGAAAGGAAATGCGGTTCCACGTAACGGCGCCTCGATTAGAGAATGAGGGTTCAATACGTATGTTGCGTAATCGGACTCATAGTGCGCACTATAACGAAAATCGTCACACCCGTCCCAACGTCTGCACGACATCTTCACCTCGATAGCTGTGAGGCGGATCAAGCGCGGGAACATAGCGTGAGAAGGTGGCGACCACCGTCAGGACCCGCAGTTTCTTTCCGGTTGCGAGCTGGTCGTGCACGAAGTCCATCGCCCACACGTCATTTGGTCCGACAGCCATTTGCCGATCCTCGCGAAGTTTCGCCTTAACACGGCGCTTCCGAGTCTTATTCCGCAGCTGCAGTCCCAAGTCCCTGTAAATGCGATAGGTTCGCTTGATGTTGGTGCCCCAACCCTCGCGTTCCAAAAGCACATGCACGCGACGATAGCCGTAGCGCACCCGCGCTCACAGGTCTAGACCGGCCTCGGCGCGGCGAGAGATGTAGTGATCGGTCGACCGATCGAAGTTCAACGCGCCACAGGCACGCCGGATCGAGATCGCCCAATCGCGGCACATGACACCACCTCCCGCTACCCCTCAGGCCTTAGAGCTTTCGGCGGATGRCRTCCTGCARCATCTCRCGGTCCARCGTCAGATCCGCGACGATCTTCTTCARKCGCGAATTCYCGTCCTCRAGCTGYTTSMGCCTCTTCATCTCYGGYGGCARCATGCCSGCGTAYTTTTTCTTCCAGTTGAARTAAGTCGYCTGRCTGATCCCCGCCTTSCKRCARATYTCMGCRAYCGASACGCCYTCATCACCYTGCTTCARAATGAACGCCTTCTGAGCGTCCGAAAACTGCGAYGCYTTCATCGTSTTCYGKTCCYTTTCCCAGCCAGGAAAATGCACCGGAAAACTCTAACCAAAATTGGTCCAGTTTGAAGGGTTGAGAGCAATTTCCCTATCGTAAAACCTGTGATCCTATGAAGTTAAGATGGGGAATGTTAAGGACATACAACAGCGTGCACGAAAGACGCGGAAGCCAACTGCGTCACATCTATTTCTGGTATCGGCGCTGTTGCGCTGCGGCCAAAACCGCACTGGCTCCTGATCCTTCCACCTTCGGAAGGGGCCGTGATCTCGCCTGGGTCGACCGTATGCTAGTTCGATCAGCAACCCTTTGACGGTGAAGATTCCTGGTTATTCACCTGGTGGATCAATGCCATACAAACAATCAATTTTACGAAGCCATGGGATGTTATTAAACACCTCGATTATGAATTGGGGACCCCATGATGTTGCTCCACCGAGAGCAGCCGAGGGCAAGGTCACAGACCTGGCCGGTAAATGGAGACGAACATGGCCAACGTGGAACTGCAGAAGGCGCTCTCGTCTGCCAATCAAGCGCCGAGACATAGCTCTGGGTCCTTTCTTCGCCTACTGCAGGAGCCTCGTCGCATTAAACCGAATACCAGCTTTAACACATTTGGGTCGCCACAAAAGCTGAACAACCACTATCCGATCTTGCCAATCCTTGGCTTCTCAAAAGTGAACGGAGCTGTGGGTATGCGAGATGGGGTGTTACCCACCGCGAAGTCATACATGAATACGAATGATTCAATGTCATTTCAACGTGAGCATTATGATTAGCTCATCGGCGTCAGCATCGTTTTTTAGAACCAGCAGCTTTTCGATGATTCCTGGCGAAAGACATCGGGGCCACCCTCCGGTCTTGGTCACCGAAAATTCGCCGCCAAACTTGGAGACATTTAAATGACAAACTCTCTTCCCGCAAAGCTGATGGTTGGTATCTTCGACCATTTGGACGAAGACGGAAGGGAGATTGGGCGCCAGTATGAAGATCGGATGAAGTTGGCAGAGGTCTGCGATCGCCTTGGCTTTTATGGATATCACGTCGCAGAGCACCACTGTACTCCCCACGGCAGAGGACCTTCGCCGAATCTATTTCTAGCAAGCGTAGCTCAGCGCACGCAGCATCTTCGTCTCGGTCCTTTGGTTATGCTGTTGAACCTTTATCATCCGTTACGTGCGTTTGAAGAAATTTGCATGCTGGATCATCTGAGCGGTGGCAGGCTCGAGTTGGGCATGGGGCGCGGCTCCTTACCAATCGAATGGAGCTTTTTCGGTATTGATGAGGAGGTGGCGACATCGCGCTATCTCGAAGCCAGCGAGATCGTCATCCAAGCGATGAAGGAAGGAGCTCAGGCTCTTTCCTACAAAGGCGACCACTTTGAACTAGACAAAGTCCCGTTGATGTTGCGGCCACATCAACGTCCTCAGCCTCCGACATGGATTACAACCAGTCGTCCTGAGGTTGCGCGCTGGGCGGCTGAGAACGATACAAATCTTGCCTGCGGGGGCCCTGCTTCTGCTGTTCGCCAGATCACTGATGCCTACCGAGCACACGAGAGACGTACCGCCGGGGACAGGAAACGGGCGCCGTTCCTTGGGTTGGTCCGAATGGTGGTGGCCGGCAGCACGACGAAGCATGCCATTTCGCTCGCGGCCCCGGCTTATCAACGGTGGCTTCGGAGCTTTAGGTTTCTGTACGAGATTAACGGGATACAGACTCCTCAGAACCTCCCGCCGGATTTTGATGCAGCAGTAGACTGTCAGTTGTGCGTAGTTGGTACTGCTGCTTCAGTTAGGCAAGATCTTCTCGATCATGTCGAGGAAGCAGGTGCTAATTATCTTCTTTGCCAGCTGGCGTTTGGTGATTTGCCATTGGAGGCTTCCTATTACACTGCAACGAGCGTTCACTCTGGAGTTATGGCTTAATCTGGACTGGCCTCAGGTTGCTTTCCGATCACAGAGATTAAGTCTCTGTGGCCGCGCCCTCAAATCGATTGAGGAGCGTCAAGGCGAATTCAGCCATCGCCGTAGGAACAGCCATTGTGGAATGGGCTGCACTATTGGATAGTTAAAAGATATGCGATTTAAGGGCCTCGATCTAAATCTCCTTGTCGCGCTCGATGCACTAATGATTGAGCGCAACCTTACTGCGGCGGCACGTAGCATTAATCTGAGCCAGCCCGCAATGAGTGCAGCTGTCCGCCGGCTCCGCTCCTATTTCCGCGATGAACTATTTACGATGCGTGGTCGTGAGTTCGTTCCAACTCCGCGTGCGGAAGACCTCGCGCCTGCGATTCGTGAGGCTTTACAGCATATTCGGCTCAATATCATACCCTGGGATAAATTTACTCCTGATCAATCAGATCGTCATTTCCGAGTAAGCTTATGCGATTTCGTTACAGTTGTTCTTTTTCAGAAGATACTGGAGCGTCTTGCGCGGGAAGCACCCGGCATTAGTTTTGACTTGCTGCCTCTTACTGACAATCCAGACGAGCTTTTGCGACGCGGCGACGTAGACTTCCTTATTAGCCCACCGCTATTCATGTCGAGCGCGCACCCTAAGATAGATCTATTTCAGGAACGACTGACTTGCGTCGGCTGCAGTAATAACAAACAACTTGAGGAAGCCCTTACTGCCGAGGAGTATTCTTCAATGGGGCACGCGGTAGTTAGGTTCGGTCGGACGCAGCAGCCTACCATAGAAGATTGCTTCTTGCAGGAGCATGGCCTCAAGAGGCGGGTCGAAGTCGTTGTTTCAAGCTTTAGCATGATCCCCGCCGCCCTAATGGGCACCGATCGCATCGCAACCGTTCCGTTACGACTAGTTGGGCTTTTTGAGGACACGATACCATTGCGGATGACTGCGCCCCCGATAGCGCTGCCGACATTCACCGAGGCAGTCCAATGGCCGGTACTTCACGACAAAGATCCGGCAAATATCTGGATGCGAGATATAATGGTTCAGGAGGCAGCGCGATTGCCGTGACCATCCTGAAACCTAGGAAGCTGGGCTGCATTGGGAGCGACGACCCGCGACGCGGCCGATTAGCTGAAGACGGCACCACCTGTGAGTGACCCGCAGGCCATTTTATCGACGAAGCTGAGCGCTACGCCCGTCGCCGATCGGCCGCCCTTCGGACGATTGCGCGACGTGCTGTCTAGCACCTTCGGCGGCAAATCGAAGGGTGCTGGGGGACCACAATTGCTCCGCACCGCAACCCGCCGCTACCGCCGCAAATACAGCAACCCAAAACCGTCGGAGCGAACTCAAAACTGGATAAAACTTGGGGGCAAGGTCAGCGGCCTTCCCCGGATGGATACCTTTGAAAAGCCTCTTTGGTGGCTGTTGAACTTATTCGGGCTCGGGCGGATCTTACTCAAGCAGGAACCTTGGTCAGGAACCGGATTGTTGTAGCAACCCATGTATTTTAGGTGCGTTGGAGGACATCATACGGGAAGCTTCCTCAACCAATATCTCCCTGAACCAGATGCTCCCTGGATCGGCATTATGGAGCGCTGGCCATTGAACAGCTTCTGTGAAGACGGGGAGCGGTAACGGAAGGTTGATGATCCGCAAAGGGAAAGTACTTTCGTAATGCTCGACTAAGCGAAGCGGTAGGTTAGCTATGCGGTTCGTGCCACGCAGGACTGGTGGTATTAAGCTAAACCCTTGCACGACGACCTCCACCCGCCTCTGAATACCATTCTCGAGCAAGAACCAGCCCTCGACCGATGGCTTCAAAAAGCGCCCAAACGCGGCAGCGACGTGTCCCGTGGAGACATATTGCTCGATCGTCAGCGCTGAAGGTAGGTCCACATTTGTCGAACAGGCTACACATACAAACTTCTCTGTGAACAGTTTTGCGCTCGGGTGTGCGCCCGAGAGAAAAAATTCAGGCACGATGAGGAAGTCGACGTCACCGCGGCTAAGCATCTCGTACGGATCACTATCCAAAGGCAGCAACTCAAAGCTGACTGCGGGCGCTTCTCGAGCAACTCGCTCAATGATTTTATTGAAGTATATCAGCATCATGAAATCGGACAGAACTATTCTAAAGCATCTGTCAGACTTCGACGGGTTAAACGGCTCCCAAGAGATGATTGAGCATTGTACCTGCAAGAGAGTTTCACGCACTGCCGAGGCAAGTCCTTCGGCACGGGGCGTCAGCCGAAGTTCTCGACCATTCATTGTAAACAATTCGTCGCGGAAATAGTCCCGAAGCCTACCAATGGCGGCACTCATTGCTGGTTGACTTAGATTGATACTACGTGCGGCAGCCGTTAGGTTGCGCTCGGTCGTGAGCGCATCCAATGCAACGAGCAGGTTTAGATCAAGGCCCTTGAAACGCATCTTTAGTCACATCCAAACAACGGATATTTTATATCCAAACAATCGATTTTTCCAGTACAGAACCTTCCAGCATAGATCCAATGAAGGTTCGTCAAAAAGGCTTAGGTTAGTTTGGTGATCAATTAAGTAGGCCGCATAGTTACGATAGACGTTATAGTTGCAGATAATCCACTTTAAATATCGAATGGCACCTTAGCAATAGGCGATGTGGAGCGGCGTCACCGAGCGACATGAAATGCTAGTGAACGGATGGGCGGAAGTAGGTTCATCATATCGCGATACCGGAGAGGCTTTGCCGTACGCTGGCTATCGACTGGCGGGCTCCTTCTGTTTGGAAGCATGTTCAAGATATTGGTGGCGTGCCAGTAATTTGTGATGAAAAGATCAACGCGCCTGAAGGCGCTTGAGGAAGAGAACGCCACACTGAAGAGACTGCTCGCCGAGCAGATCCTGGATACGGCCCCACTTCCCGAGCTCCTTAAAAAAATAGAAAGGCCCGCCGCCAAGCGCGACGCCGTCGCACGCCAGAAAGCCGTCGTGGGCCTTTCGGAACGAAGTAGGTCGCCCGACTGCCGCCTTGCGTTCTCCGCTATCGAGATGCCGTCATCCGGTCGGCGTCCGCGTTACTCGCCTCGGGATCGTCAAAGCGGTTGCCGTCATTAAAAGCTAAGAATTCGGCCGGACTTGCCTAAATCGTCTTTCATAAGCCTCTATGAAGGCTTCCGGAATCGGGTCGCTAAACAATGGGAAATCAACCGGTTTGCGTAAGCCGGTGCTTGGCCGGATAGTGCCGCCATCGAGCCCCGGCCGCCATCCGGCTCCGAAAAAGAAAGCACCATACCGCGCCGCAAGCATCGGGGTCACAGGATTAAGAAGGCTTAGAAATACGGAAACTTCCGCTGCGCTGACTGAGGTATCTGCCCTTGAAAAAGACGCAACGTCGAAAAAGGCGTCTATGGCGTCCATGGCATCCCAGACGCGCAAGTCCTGCACCGCTTCGGAATATCGTTTAACATTGTGGTTCTGCTCGACTGTCAGCTTGTCGGCCGTCAGCGTCTCGTTACATCCGGCGTACTTGCGCAAAGCCGTTTCGAAAGCACGAATTCTAGCCGCGGTCTGAAGCAGCCCCTCGATCAGAAAATCGTTGTCGTTTGCGCCAAATGGCTTGGCGAGGCTAGCCAAATAGTAGCGCAGCACGTTCGTGTCGATATCTGCTGCCACCTCGTCAGCCCACACAGCGTGGTCACGGCTAGTAGAAAATTTCGCGCCTTCGAGCTTATAAAAGTCCTGAATTGCATGGTTGTATGGAATCGCATAACCGCGCGAGAACAAACTAGCAGTAACGCCGATCGTGTAATAAAACCGGTTATCCTGACCCATGAAGAATACGAGTCTCGTGCTCGCGTTGCGCATAGTGTCATCGAGATCTGCGCCATTTTGCTTGCAGAGGCGTTCGATTCCTGTCTCATAGCACCACAATCCTTCAAACCAAGTCATTAAAGTTTGGCCTGCCACCTCCACCGGGTAGTTCAAAGTCACACCACGGTCGAAATGCCGCGACATCGGCAATGCCATCAGTTTTGACCGTAGCCAGTCAAGTTCTTTGCGCTTTATGGATTCCGGCCATCCGCTCGCCTCAATGGCGTGATCGAGCCCCGGAGCAAATTTTTCAAGCTCAAAATGAACCTGTCGAATCGGGCGCAAGATAAGGCTCTGGCCGCATGTCGTGTGAATCGGGTTGCGTAGTAGATTGTGTTGCAGCGCCGAGCCGCAATCTTCGCAAAGGTTACTATCTGTTGGCGCGTTACAAGCTGGACACTCTCCGACCGCGAGTGAGTCTGCGGCGAACTCTTCGCACGTCCCGCAATACAGTTGCTCTCCGTCGCGCAGCTCAACGTAGCCGGACGCTCTTAGTTGGTCGTAGATCGCCAAGCTGCGGTCTTTGTGGTCTTCGCTTGAAGTCCTTACAAATACGTCCGGTTCAATATCAACTGACCGCAGACACTGCAGAATTTCTTCAATGTGCATGTGTGCGACGTCATCAACCGGCCTGCCAAGCTTTCGGGCTTTCACCAGCGTGTAAGTGCCATGTTCGTCCGCACCTGTCACGTGATAGGCCGCGTTGCCTACCATGCGGTGGTAGCGTACGAACACGTCGGCGAGAAGGTACACGCCACCTATATGCCCAAGATGCAGCTTGCCGTTCGGGCACGGCGGCGCCGAGCAGGCAAAAAAAGTATGTTGGTTTGCTCTCAATTCAATCCCACCATATCGAAAGGAACTTTAAGCTGGTTTGAGGGCTGCTATTTTTGATCGCGTGTTTTTGGTGCGGCGCTATATAGACCATCGTGTCCCCACTGACTGCGGAGGTTTCTCCATCGGATTGAAACACGCCGCTGCCCGAGATCAATACCCAGAGTTCGTGCTCTGGGTGCGAATGAAGATCGACCGCATCGCCAGGTACCACCTCCACAATCGATGTGCCGAAAGCCGTTGCGACTGCCTGCGGTAGATGCTCAAGTAACCGGCACACCAGAACGCCATACTCCTGGCGCATGATTGAGCGGTCGATCTGTTTCGTATACATGTTTGCCTCTGTCCTCTGCCTTCAATCGCGATAGAAAATGCCGTTCGGCGGCTTGAGCTCGTCGATGTTGGAGACCTTGCCCTCGGGAGGGTTGTAGGCGCGTTTCAGTTTGTTGTATTCGGCCCTCGTTGGCCCACCAGTTGAGGCACGCTGGAACACGAGATAAATCACCCTTCGAGAATTTTCACTTTTGTTGGGCTTTGAGTAATGTGGGGCATAGTCGTCAAAGATGAAAATGTCACCGGCCTTCCACGTTACGGGCTCCCAGGCCAGCCTGTCCGCGACCTCGGGGTACATTACGCCGCCGGCGTCCATTGGGAACACGCCCTTTTTGTGGTTCCCGGGGCTGAAGAAAAGCCCTCCGTTGTCTGGGCCGGAATCGTCGATGCCTATTGCAACAATCGCGTGCACCATCCGGTCTGGTAGCTTATGTGGGATATGGTAGATGTCCTGATGCGGGCGATAGCCGCCGCTGTCGGAGTACTTAAAGATCAGCAACTCTTTGAGCATGCGGGCATTTTCCCCCAGTAACTCTTCGACGATCGACTCGATACGGTGGTCAGCCAGCAGTAAATCACGCAGGGGGGCGTTAAATTCGAGGAAGTTCTCGACCTTCGAAATGATCCTCCTACCGTCAGTTGTTTTTTCGAACCATATCAGCCATTTGTCTTCACTTGTCTCCCAGCACGAAACATCAGCCACAAGAGCTGAAAGTTTATCTCGGCTTTCTAGATCGAGAAATGACTCAATCCTAATGTATCCAACGTCATCCCATGTTGATTTTTGTTCTTTGGTTAACATGTGTAACTCCTTTTTAGATTTAAAGCCGCCTGGTAAAGCTGCGTCGTGAGCAGGCGCCCCGAGCTGCACTGCACTGGAGTGTTATCTTGCGTTTTGTGTCTCTTGAGCGGGAAGTAAACCTAGGCACCCAAGGATCGGCCGATCTGGGACGTTCAGATAGTATTCACGCCGAAGCAGGCTATTGATGATGCGACCGTTTCGGTAGGCGACGAGCGATAGATTCACACTCTGCAAGCCACTTTGGACTGGGGATCGGTTTTGCAGATATACCTGGCCGGGGGCGTTGTCCTCGAATTGAACGGAGTAATCGTCCTTCACGACCGGCAGACCGCCTTCCATAGAAGCGGAAGCCAATAGGCGATCGATAAACGCTAGCGGGCGAGGCTCGAAACCGGTGGCGAGTACGACCCGATCAGCCACTACAGTCGGTCGCTGACAGGTGCCGTGCGAAGCCAACAGCGCGTGCCAACCGTCCGCATGAGGAGACAACTCCTTCATGACGACTGCGGGTAGCAGTTGAATGACATCGTCAATATTGCCAGTCGCGCTGCGGTGATAGATAGTTTCGTAAATGCGGTTGCTCAATTCTGCTGAAATGCCGTCACTGGTGAGTTTTTCGTCGTCGACAATAGTGCGACGTTTTTTAAGTGGCAGCGAATGAAAGCGCTGGCTGTAAGACGGCGTGTATGACACGTTGATAAAAGAGCTGTCATCCCTCGTGAACAGGTTCCCGCGTGACGTCACCCATGTAATTTTACCGATACCCGGACTGCCCAATAGGTGTTCAACAACCTCCGCACCGCTCTGCCCCCCACCAACGACTAATACGCGTTCACCGATGTCGATTTGTGGCCGATCCAGATAGCTCGCCACATGGTAGACCTTCTCGCCCAGCCAAGGTTTGGCGCATTCGGGAATTGTTGCAACGACACCGACGCCAATCGCAACTGAGCGTGCATGGTAGTGATCTCGAGTCGTCGTCACGCGGTAACCCTCGTCTAATCTGGTTACGTCGGTAACCTCCTCCCCAAACCGGAGTTGTGGCAACTGATGCGCAACCCATTGGAAATACTGTGTGAACTCTCTTCGCGACGTGGTCGCGTCGCACCGGTTTACGAAGCTGTACAGCCGTCCATGCACCGCGAGGTAGTTGAGAAACGAAAACGGACTGGTCGGATCTGCAAGTGTCACACAGTCCTTCAGCGGAGATACCTGCAGGCGACTGTTGGGCAGCAGCAGCCCAGGATGCCAATCGAAGCCGCTTTCCTTTTCGAAAAAGGCAGTGCGCAGCGGCGTCGGACACGCGAGTGCTGCAAGACTAAGATTAAAGGGTCCGATGCCTATACCGATGAGATCCAGCACTTGCATAAACACACTTCCTTTGGTTGGGCGGGCACGTGGGCAGCGATACGGAAATCATTATCGAAGGACGTCTGTCTCCTACACCGCCCTCCACAATGTCTGACTGGCGATTGCGATGTTGAGAGCGACCAGACCCGCCATCACGAGCATGGCAACGTCGATGCCATAAACAGCAATTAATGTGCCACCGAGATACGGGAATTCGAACGAACCCACGAAAATAAGCGAGTGTAAAGACTTGGGAGGCCGTTGAGATTGACAGACCACGTTCGCCAGCGAGGTTCACCACCATCGCATTCAAGGTCGAATAAGTGAGACCGTAGCCTATCGCAAAGAGAACGGTGGCGACGACGTACAGCAGCTCGCTTCCCGGGTTCAAAACCAAAAGTCCGATCCCAATCAGTGTCGTCACGAAGAGGGTGAGTGCTAGGCGCCCAAGCGGCAACTTACCGATCATACCCGCGACGGAGAATCGCAATGTGACAGTCGTGACGGTGAATGTCAGAAAGAAGACATTCGGTGAGAGTCCGCGCGTTTCGGCATATATGCTTTGAAACGTGGACAGGCCTGCGAACGTACAAGCACCGATCGCCAACATGACCACCGGCAACACCGTTCTCCCCCACAAAATAGACATGGTCGTCGGATCGGATAAGCGACGGCGCTGGTAGAAAGTTGCGGCTGATGCTGATCTGAACCCTTCAAACTGGACCAATTTTGGTTAGAGTTTTCCGGTGCATTTTCCTGGCTGGGAAAGGGACCAGAAGACGATGAAAGCGTCGC
>NZ_MAWZ01000040.1:0-5022 GCF_001854685.1 Rhizobium sp. RSm-3
TCGCCTTCCTTCTTTCGTTCCATCCATCGCTGAGTAAAAGGCAGGCAGCTCGCGCCGCCTCGCATGGCAATCTTCAAAACCCGTGCCATGTGGGCCGATCGAGCCAAAGGAAAGATCYTTTTGTTGGGTTTCAGAAAGTTACTCCGAACCACCACAGGAAACTGCCAAACAAACCTAATGTCGCCGATCAGACAAAGCCGACAGACGGTGTCGTGATGGCATCACTTGCACCGCTAGAGCAAATCCTGCTCAATCTGGGTCATATCCAGCGGCCTTAAGGTAGTTTGCGCATTCTGCCGCAGTGAAGCGAGGTATCAAGGCCCCGACCGCATCCCATAGAGCATCGATCTTTCGCTCGGCTCGGCCTCGCAACATGGCTTTCAGCTTCGAGAATGCGTTCTCGATTGGATTGAAGTCCGGACTATAGGGCGGCAGGAACATGAGCTTGGCGCCGGCACGTTCGATGGCATCGCGGACACCGGCTATCTTGTGTGCAGGCAGGTTATCCATAATGACGACGTCGCCGATCTCCAGGGGCGGCACCAGCACCTGTTCGACATACGCAAGGAAGACGTTGCCGTTCATCGCGCCATCGTAGACGAATGGGGCGGTCATTCCGCTGAGGCGCAACGCACCGGTGAAAGTCGTTGTTTTCCAATGGCCGTGCGGCACGCCGGCACGGCAAACGCTCACCTCGCAATGCACGTCCGCGCAGACGTGACATCTTGGTCGAGAGGCCGGTTTCGTCGATGAAGATCAGTTTCTCCGGATCGAGGTCCAATTGACCATCGAACCAGGCGCGCCGGCGCTTCAGGACGTCCGGTCGGTCCTGCTCCAGTGCGTGTGCGGTCTTTTTTTAAAGGTCCACCCACGGCCTCGAAGCCAGGCGCCAAGTGCGCTGCGGCTGATCTTCACCTGCCGCTCGACGGACAAGCGCTCAACCATCTCATCGAGCGTCACATCCCTACGCTCGTTGATCAACGCGACAACGAATTCCTCGTGTGCATCCACTGCCGAAGGTCGTCTCCAGCTCTGTGGCAGAGCAGTTAACTCACCCTCTTTCGCTCTTCAATCCAGCGGATCGCCGTCGAAATCCCAACTCCGAAACGAGCCGCAGCCTGTCGAGCCGACATGCCCGCCGCAGACGCTTTCAAAACCCGTATTAGGAGATCATCGCTCAGGGCCTGTCCCATCATCCACCTCTCCGCTGTGGATGTTGAATCAGCTTCGGTCGCTCTCGTCACCTCACAATCGATTCATCAATCGCAGGACATGTCTAGGTCGACCGCGCGCCAGCGCGACCGCGACCATCAGCAGGACAAAGAGCTTTGAAAACAGGAGACAATCGCACATCCCTGTAGCCAAGAGAGAAATGGCGTATCGCACGGGAGACGCTGCGAGCGCCCAGGTGATAGAGCTTCGCCTTGTGGCTGAACAAGCCAACTTCGATCGCGCAGGCCCGCCGCGCCCGACAGCTGGCCAAAAACAGCGCCAGGAGCTACGACTGGGGCCACGCACGTGAGTATGTCGAGGGCATGTCGCGCATGCTGCAGCAGGACAAACCGGATGGCCACGTCTTGGCGACCGGCGAGACGACGAGTGTCGGCCAATTTCTCGAGCGGGCTTTTGCCGACGTGAACATTACTTTGGAATGGAAGGCGTCCGGCGTCGACTGGCTACGACTCCGCGTCCGGTGCCTGCCTTGTTGAAGTCGATCCTCGATACCTCCGCCCGACGGAAGTTGATCTTCTGCCGGTGATCCGACCAAGGCCCGCCAGAAGCTGGGCTGGCAACACAAGGCCCCGGTTCAGGAGCTCGTCGCCGAGATGGTGCGCGAGGATGTCAAGCACTGGAAGGCCCTGAACAGCCGGGAAGAGCTCTGAGTGTACGACTTGTCCAACAAGAAGATCTGGGTTGTCGGCCATCGCAGTATGGTCGGCAGTGCGCTTGTGCGCAGGCTCCGATGCCGTGCTCTGCGGCAGTGGCGTCAGTTAGCGGGTCGAACGAGGAGCGCGGATCGTGAACCCGCGAGCGCGCAAAAATACGGCATTAGCCGATGATGTTCATACTTCCACCAGGTGCCCGGATTGCGGTACCGAGGCTTCGGGGCATATGTTCCTGATGGTCCTGCTTGTCTCGAATATCTCACGCTTGACGTCTAAGCGTTCGCAGATCGAAAGGTGCGGGATGTGTCATCGTGTGGGTCGGTCCGTCATCGAGGGTTAAATAGACGCACCGATCACTGGGCCGCCACCGTCTCTTCGGATAACTTCAGCTATGGGACCATGCTCTTTCATAGCTCAGGGCCATTCCGCTCGATCAAGGTCCCCGATGGCCAATCACTCATTGAGCATCCTATTGGGAATACTACCAAAATTACGTTTTCACAGCGCGTCGGCGGGAGGTTGAGATAAACATCGGCAAGGGTGGATCGCACGCGTACCCCTTCCAAAACCGTCGCAAGACCATTTCGGCAGAGCCTGAGAACAAGGTTGCGCAACGCCTGCCGAACACCGCCGAACGCAAACCGAACGCCAAGTTGCTGCAGCACTGGGTAAACAATGCGCATCGAATTAATGCCGTACCCCTCAAGATCTGGACGCACGCCCCACAATCCAAGCTCGCATACGAGTAGATCGACCTCGCCAACCCGAACGAAACGACGCAACAACCCCATGTGAGCGGCCACACCGTGCGCATCATAGCCTATTACGCGAAGCTCGGGCCTAGCTCCTGACCAACTACGAGCACCTTCGAATGGAAGGGCGTTGTAAGCTCCAGTTGGCCCATAGGTCTTCCGAAAGAAATCTGCGAGCTCCGTGTGGTCAGAGAGCTCCAACTCGTTTTCCCAGCACACTTTCCACCGCACCTGAGGGCTCATACCTAAACCTCCACTTAATACTCTGTCCAGGCGTCGACAGAGCAACTACTTGATACGCACTCGTTGGGGCGCTTCTAATGGCACTGGTATAAGCTGGTGAAATCATTTGTTTGGATGGAACTCATCCGTCCAATGGATGCGTTCCAATCAATCGGCCTGCCATCGGCTGCCGACGCCAGATGAAGCGGCTGCTCCAACTTCTTCGTGAACATGCCGCCTTGTCCATCATGCTGGATCATCTTGATCAGGCATCCAGGACATTGAACTGAAAAGTTGACCATGACTGAGAGGCTCGCTACTCAGGCAGAAGCAAGCCAAAGACGTTTTCGGCGATAATCAGGCAAATTGTCGAGATCACATTAGAACCCTCGGCGGAACCGGGCTGGTCTATCCCGGCGTCGAAAGTCGTCGAACGACCCGACCTGGCGGAGGGGTTTTTTCGGAATGTTCGGTTTGCGACAGTCTGATTCCACACAAAATGGGACGCGGCGATAGGCAGCAGCATTCTCCTGTTGAATCTGAAAGGGGTTCCCCTCGCAAAACGCCCTGGTTCGCTTTGGCTATCGCAGCCCATGGACCGGCACGCTGGGTATCGGCGAAGATTGCCAGAGGACATACTTGCCTGGCGATCCCGACCTCGGGAGAAGATGATGGGTACAGGAATGGATTCCTAGATCAGTGCGTTTCCGGTGCAAGTTTTAGGACCCCGGACACAGCAAACGCCTCCCAGGACTGGCGAGGCGGCCGCGAGATCGCAATTTTCTCCTAGATAACGGTATGAGGTGATCGTCATACCCTGGTCACCGGATGCCGATCGTCACGCACATGGTCTGGTACAGAGCCGGCGGCGCCGATGAGCCCCCGAGGAAATACTTAGTGACTGGCACGGTTGTTGCGTCGTCTCACGAAAGACAGCCGTTAACGAGAGGTCACGATGATGGATGTATGCTCGATGGGGATGGTGTTGTGCGGTGGGTACCTTCTTGCTGCATCCGCAGGCAGACTCGGCGGCGCTGAGAATGTCTTATCTGACTCGCCTTTGTCCGCGGCTGATGTATCGAGTTTCGAGACTTTCATAGTTCGCAGCCCACCGACATCACTCAATCTGGATCCATTTTATGCCAAATATGCTGACGCAGCGGGCATACCTATTATTTCGTCAAACAAGGTTCCAGACACGGCACTATTGATCTCACGTGACATTGTCCTCTACATGTTGTCAGAACGCCGTGATGTCCGCGATGCTTTAATCCAGGCTGGAGCGCGGGTGGGCGTCATGGCAATTGACGAGACGACGACTGATATTCCCGAGCAGCGGGATTGGAAGAAGCCTCTTCCCGATGATCCACGTCTCACCCCTGACGAGCGGCGGGATTACGCCAACACGATCGGCAAGATGACTGCCCGAGACTACTGGGCACAAAGGGCGCGCGGCATGGGCGGGCTCTACACGACGGGAGCTGTGGAGAATTTGATGGGCGTGCCGGGCACGCGGTATTACGGCGGGAACATTCTTGTTCACGAATTCTCACATAATATTTTCAACGCGCTGCGCACGGTAGATCCTGATCTCGTTGCACGAGTTGAACGTGCCTATTCGCACGCCTACGAGAAAGGCCTCTGGGCGTGTTCCTATATGGAGAACAACGTCGATGAGTATTGGGCCGAGGGCACGCGATTTTGGTTCAATACGAACTTGGCTTACAGCCGAGGCAATCTCACCATTGCCACATCAGAAGATTTCGAGGCTCACGATCCAAGCCTCTATAATATCATGGCCGAAGTCTACCGCCATGACCACCACATTCTGGCGGATGTCTATTACCGGCATTCGGCGAAGTCGCAGTAATGTCCTTTGGTATTGACTGCCGGCCTCATGCTGCAATCCCGCTGGAGACCCGAACTATCGCTGATCGTCCGTAATTTGTCAGAGCCAGCCATAAATTTGAGTTTCCGTTCAATTGAAGCGCCCATGTTGTTCCCACGGGTGCATACCAAGTACTTCGTGGCCGCTGGAATTGGCTCCTTGTGCAACATCGAGAACAAATGACCTGCCACTGAATTTTCATCCGGCGGCGATTAGAGCCTCGGCGGTCTTTGAAACGCTCCCAAACGTTGGACCACCGGATGCTAGAGTTTTC
>NZ_MAWZ01000041.1:0-5684 GCF_001854685.1 Rhizobium sp. RSm-3
GGCTTCATTCAGGGAGGCGGGCTGGTTGCGCCTCCCGAATTCACCAACGAGATCGGCACCTTGTTGCCGATCGCACCATGAGGTCTTTCCTCATTGTAGTATCTACGCCAATCCTCCATCTTTTCGCGGGCATCCGCAAGGGTCAGGAACCAATGCTGGTTCAGGCATTCTGCACGGAAGCGGCCATTGAACGCTTCGATGAAAGCATTATCAGTCGGCTTGCCGGGGCGTGAGAAGTCCAACGTCACACCCTTGGAATAGGCCCRCAGGTCCAAGTCGCGCGACACGAACTCGGTCCCTTGGTCGACACGGATCGTTTTCGGATAGCCGGCTTTTTGGCACACCCGTTCAAGGGTTTGCACAACGTCTTCGCCTCTATAGCTATGACGTGGATCAAGCACCGGCACGTAGCGCGAGAAGGTGTCGACCACCGTCAGCACGCGCAGTTTCTTACCCGTTGCGAGTTGGTCGTGAACGAAGTCCATCGCCCACGTTCCGATCACCGCCGCTTCAAGTTCACAGCCGACAATGTTGCCATGCTGCTTAACCGTGACGTTCACAACCGTTTTCAATCCTCGAGCCGACAGGGCCTACACGGATCACGACCTTGGCGCCCGCCATAATCGAGCGTAAGGGCCATCAGTTCTCACTAGGTCAGCGTGCTTTCCCTCCTCAATGACCCGCCCCTTGTCCAGGACCACAATATTGTCCGCCCCACGAACGGTGCTCAACCGATGAGTGATGACTATGATGGTCTTCCCAGCGCGAGACAGATCCTCAACAACCCGCAGCACAAATTCTTCGGCTGCCGAGTCCAGAGAGGAGGTCGCTTCGTCAAGGATTAGAACGTCGGGATCCCGGTACAGGGCCCGAGCCAATGCGAGGCGCTGCTTCTCACCTCCGGAGAGGCGAACCCCGTTCTCGCCCAGATGGGCCTGGAACCGCCCGGGCCAGCGCTCGATGCACTCCCGCAGTCCTATTCGATCACAGATGCGTACGATCTTATCGAACTCCGGTTCGAACTCGCCCAGGGCGATGTTCTCGATCACGGAACCGGAGAAGACGTCTATCGATTGCGGTACTGCAGCCATGACCTTGTGCAGTGATGCGCTCGAGAAATCCTGGAGGGCATATTGGCCGATCCGAATGCATCCATCCTCAAGCTGGTAGACATTCTGCAGCAGAGCCGCAAGGGTGCTTTTGCCCGAGCCGCTCTCACCCACGACGGCCGTCAACTCTCCTTGGCGAAAGGAGACGCTTAGATCGCTGAAAACCTCCGCCTGCGCGCCATAGCGGAATGTGACGTTCTCCAGGCGAATATCTCCGAGATCGGTCTTCGTAGCATCGATGCCGCTGCTGCTTGCCGACTCCAGTTCAAAGATCTCGAAAAGTCTATCCGCCGCGATAAACGCGTCTTGAACGATCCGGTTGGTCTGGATCAGGCGGGCGACCGGCCGGGTGATATAGCCAAGCAACGTATAGCAGGACAGCAATTCGCCGGGCGTGACGGCCTGTTCGAGCGCAAGCGTGGTTCCAAACCACATCAGCACGATGGTGAACAGGACCGACAGCAACGTCGAGGCGTTGTCGCCGCAGATTGAGATCAGCCCGGAGCTGTAGACGGAATGCAGCATCTTTACGAAGCGGGTCTCCATTTTGAAGTTTGCGAAGCTCTCGACGCCGGAAGTCTTAATGGTGGAGACAGCTCCGAGTGATTCTACCAGTTGCGCCTCGAGTTTGGCGTCATTTTCCATGATGACTCGTTGGAGATTTCGATTCATCCGATTGATGGCCCAATATACCAGGATGTACATTGGAATGGCGAGCGCCACGATCAAAGCAATATTCCAGGAATAGATGAACATCATTCCGAACGAGAACAGTATCATTAAAATGTCAACAAACATGTTTATCGAAACGTCGTTCAGGAAGCTCCTGATTTTCACAGCGTCGTTCATGCGCGACACGATTTCTCCCATGCGCATGCTATCGAAGAACTTCTGGGGCAGGGCCAGGATGTGATTGTAATAGCCGAGGATCAAGCATACGTCGATCTTCTGCCCCGTCTGCAGGACGAGTCGGCCTCTTAGGAGGTTGATCAGGATCTGTATCGCTAGGATCAGCAGCATTGCGATGCTCATCAAGTTGAGCAGGTTGCGGTTTCCCGCTGGGATCACGTGATCAACGATCTTCTGAACGTAGATCGCCGTCGAGAGACTGAGGACGGTCGTCACAAGAGCGCCGACGAGAGCCTGCGCCATCACCGTGCGGTGTGGCGCGAGTAGGCGGGCGAATCGGGCGAGGGGCGACGTGGTCTCGTCTCGACGATTGAATGTGTCTGCCGGAACCAGCAAAACCAGAACGCCGGTCCATTGCTCCATGAATTCCTGATGCGGCACTTTGCAGATTTCGCCCAAGGCAGGGTCCATGACGATGACCCACTTGGCGTCGATCGCATGGACCACTACGAAATGGTGCAGGTCCTCCTTGACGACGTGCGCGATAGCGGGCTTGGGGATCTTGTACAGGCTGTCGAAGCCACCTTTGACGCCTTTCGCGATGAAGCCCAGCTTCTGCGCCGCTTCCGTGAGCCCCAGCACACTCGTACCGGAGCGGTCGGTCGACGCATACTGGCGGATGCGCGCCAATGGCAACTTGTAGCCATAGAAGGCTGCGACAGATGCGAGGCTGGCGGCGCCGCAATCCGTGATGTCACGCTGTTTGAACTTAATGGCCTTACTCGACATGGAGGCTCGCTGGCTGTTGGGACAATATTAGCGCCCCGCCAGCATCGGGTTGAGCCAATCGTCTGCCTCGTCGTAGAGCAGTTGCAGGAGAGTGCGATTGGCCAACAGAAAGCGAGCCCGCACGGTCATGCCTTTCTTCAGGTGGCCGATGGCCCCGCTTTTCAGCGCGAGTTCGCTGCGAGAGAGCGCGCACTGGACCTTGAAGACCGGGTTCCCGTCATGCAGAGTGAAGTCCTGCGCCACCTCGACCACCCTTGCTTTGATGACACCCCATTGGTTGTAGTTAAAGGCATCCACTTGGAGCCGCACCGGCTGACCAGGCTGCACAAAGCCAATGTCGTTGGGGGAGACGTAGATTTCCGCCACCAGATCGTCGTTCGGCGAGATCCAACCAACGGTTTGCCCGCTCTGCACGTAGCTTCCGTGCGCGAGGCCGGAGAACTGCTCGAGAGCACCCGATACTGGGGCGCGGATGCGGTGCAGGTCCCGTTCGTGCTCGAGCTGATGCAAGGTGGCCGTGAGTTCCTTTAAGCGCAGGTTAGCATCAAGGAGCTTCTGGTTCCAATCAGCGGTTTTGCGTCGCACGAGGATCTCGCCTTGGACCTCGATATTTTGGAGAGCGAAAGCCTTCTCGTCAACGGTCTTCGCCGGCGCCGCAGCAGCCGAGACAAGTCGCTTTGCGCGGTCGAGTTCCGCCGCGGCGTTACTGCGCGCATTTTGGTTCTCGCGCAGCAAGTTGAGAAAATGCACCCTTTCAGCCGTCGCGGATTCGGTTTGGAGGGGGGGCGAGACGCTGAGCCTTGCGCCGGAAGAAATCAGCGTTTGGAAGTCATGGGCAAGATCGCTCTTGGCATGAATGTCGGCTAAAACCCCGCTGAGCTTTTCCTCGATTACATGATCGTCAAAGGCGATTATTTCCTTCCCCTTAGCAACGACATCGTTCTCAAAGGCAAGGACACGGGAGATGCGTCCGGAGACGGGCGCTATCAGGGGCGTCTTCTCCACGATCGGGCGAATAGTACCGACACTCTGCATGGAGACCGGTATGGTAACGAGTGGCAGTGAGCCAAATGCCGCGGCGACGAAGAGCAAGATCGCCCTATAAATGCTCAAGGATCGTCCTGATCGTCGCGCCAGTATGCTTTCTGCGGTGCAGCTGGCCGTTTCAGCAGAAAGGGGAACTGCTAGTCTGTAGTCACTAGGAGCCATCGAGAGCCAGCTCGCTTATCAACCAAACAAGTGTCCGTAACGTCGCAAAAACAAGTAAACCCAAAAATACCAACCTCCGGAGGTTTCAGCTGCTTCTTGAGGGGTTAATTCGGTTACACGATAGGCTGCCATGTTGTTCATCATTGGTGTCTCCGTTCAGAGCTGGATTGAGAAGATGCCAAGGCCCCCGTTGGGAGCTCCTAGCGGCGCGCAACAAAAAGGTTCAAGATTCGTGCCAATGCAGAAGGAGCGAAAAGCATCAGAAAACTGTTCTGTATGTTATTCAATGGCTGCCCTAGAGCGCCGAGACGTGCCAAACCGCACATCACGCTGTCGCAAGCACGACAAACCGAGTAGGGTTCTGAATGAACGTCCTGAACAGGATCGACAGCTCCAAAGTTCGGTGGCGACGGTACAGTTGAGACTCGGCGCTCAGTAAGCGCGCCCCCATCCGCGTAGCCCCCATCGAGTTTGCCGTCGATTTTTGTTGCTGCTGATTCACTCTGAAACCTGGTGAATTGTTAGTGGCCCTCCGCACGATAGTGGGCGCGGATGCGCCGCTTGGTGCCGCGGGCCTTGTCCCTATTGGCAGATGCTATGGCCGGATGTGTCAAGTAAAAGATCCACCGGATGCGAAAAGAAACACGAGACCTATTGGGCAATGCTTGGGCGGGTCCCGACGCTATGGCGATCTCAGACCTGCACTTGTTCCGGCCCAGGCTGTGGCCGACAGCGATCGTCTCGCGGGGCCGTTGCGACAGGAGGATAGCTGGCAAATCTCAAGCTCACCTCGACATCCGGTTACGCGAGCTTGGCCGCGCCAGCTCGGGCTGTTACGATTCCGGGCGGCTCGATTGCGAAGGCGACGTCCAGACGTGGATGCTGCGACTGGCTTCTGCGAAGCATTCAGTCATCTGCGTACAGGAGCGCCCTGCGATGAACGTCATCCTCGCAGAAGAGACTAGCTTTGGCCTGCGCATGATGGCCGATGCCACAGACGCCCACACCTTGTGGGTGTTAATCCGTGTTCGACAGTGGCATGTCGAGAGCGAAGCCTACGACCGGGCGCTAGCCAGGGTGGTCGAGGCGCAGGCGGGGTTACCGATCCATGGGCACTCCGGCTTCGAGCGACGGCCTATTATTTGCCGCCACAGCGCAAGGCGACGCCCTGGTAAACGTGAAATACGGCAGGATGCTAGGCCTTCAGGCCTACAGCCAGGTCTCGGATCGATACGGGTCGATCCGTCTGTCGTCCTCGTCGATCAGACGCTTGAGCCATTCCAGCGCCGCGATGGCGGACCCGATGTGCTGCATTATTCCGGAATTCGAGCAGGCTCAGCAGCCTCGGCAACATGCGTGGATAATGAAATGCCGTAGGAGGAACGTGGCACCGCCTGGGCTCGCTGCTTAGGAACCGCCAGTCTTGTATTTGCGGACCAGAGCCGAAAGTATCGCCTGTTCGGCAATTTCGGCACCGCTCCGTCGAGGGCCTTGATCGCGGACCCGGCGATGCGAGCCAAAAGGCGCTCCTCGCTGGCCCCTTTTCAATTTCTTGGCGATCGAGGCGACGACCCTACGTTCCCATTCGCCACCATCTTGTGCACTTTGATCTGAACCCTTCAAACTGGACCAGTTTTGGTTAGAGTTTTCCGGTGCATTTTCCTGGCTGGGAAAGGGACCAGAAGACGATGAAAGCGTCGCAGTTTTCGGACGCTCAGAAGGCGTTCA
>NZ_MAWZ01000042.1:0-7956 GCF_001854685.1 Rhizobium sp. RSm-3
ATGATCGCTCTGGCCGCAACAATCCTATGGCTCAGATAAGTGTCCACAGCTCCTAGAGCTCTTTATTTTATGCATGTCGTTATCTCGGAACCGCTGCACACTTCCGGGCGACATGCATTAGCCTTCCGCCCCGTCCGCGGGGATGCGCGTCGCCAGCATCTTGTCGATGCGCATGCCATCCATATCGAGCACTTCGAAGCGCCAGTTATCGAACACGAAGGTTTCGCCGGCTTCGGGGATGTGCTGGAGCTGGTGTAGCGCGAAGCCTGCAAGCGTATGGAAATCGGCATCCGGCCGATCGCGCAGCCCCAGCCGTTCGAAGGCGTCGAAGGCCGGCATCATCGCGTCGATCAGCAGCGACCCATCCTCGCGGACGATGATGTCGGGCTCCTCGTCGGATCCCGGCAGGTCGCCGGCGATGGCTTCGAGCAGGTCGGTCTGGGTAACGATGCCTTCCAGGCTGCCATATTCGTCGATAACGATGGCGAGCCGAACAGGCGAGGCCTTGAAACTGTCGAGCACGCGCACGACCGAGGTGCCCTCGTGCAGCACCAGCGGCTGCTTGATCACCGCCATCGGCCGGACCTTGCCGCCGTCGAGAACCTGGTCGAGAAGGTCCTTCTTCAACACCATGCCGATCGGTTCGTCGATCGAGCCTCGGGCGACCAGCAGCTGTTCGTGGCTGCATTCGCGGATCGTTTTCAAGATTTCGGCCTCGCTGTCGTCGGCGTCGAACCATTCAATATCGAGACGCGGGGTCATGATGTCGGAGATCGGTCTGTCGCCGATGTTGAACACCCGCTCGACGAGCTGCTGCTGCACCTGGTTGAGAAGACCGGCTTCCTGGCTTTCGGCGACCAGCAGCTTCAGCTCCTGCGGTGAATGAAACGATGATTCCCCCGTCCCGGCGCGAAGGCCGACGGCCCTGAGCACAAGATTGCCCATGCCGTTCAGGATGAAGATCGCCGGCTTGAACAGCACCAGGAAGAGCCCGAGCGGACGCACCACGGCAAGCGAGGTGGCTTCGCTGCGCTGAAGCGCCAGGCTTTTCGGCGCAAGCTCGCCGAGCACGATGTGCAGTGCCGTGATGATGACGAAGGCAATGACGATGGCGACGGTATGCGCGCCGGTTGTCGCCCATTGCCCAGGCAGCCAGGACAGCAGAGGTTCGATCAGGTGGGCAAGCGCCGGCTCGCCGACCCAGCCGAGCGCCAGCGACGAGATGGTGATGCCGAGCTGGGTGGCGGCAAGGTTGGCGTCGAGATTGTCGACGGCGCGCTGGAGGGCGGAGGCATTCATGCGGCCTGCCGCGGCAAGTTCGGTGACACGGCTGCGCCTGACCGACACCAGCGCGAATTCAGCAGCGACGAAGAAGCCGTTGGCGGCCACCAGAAGAAGCACGGCTAGTATCCCGACATAGTCGAAGACGCCGCCCGCGGATTCGGACATATTTTCCCTACCTTTGAATTACTGCTAGTCCGAAACTACACGCTCGCACACAGGTAGCAAGGCGCGGCGCCATTCTTCCAGACGTGAGACGATGCTGGCCCACCGCGTCAGATGATATGCGCGGTTCCTAAGTGCGGCGCGCAAGATTGCGCAGTCGAACGCATGATTGATGCGCTTCGCGTTTATCTCTTCGGCGCTTCAAAGAGTTCGATCGGGTTTCCGGCCGGGTCCTCGACCAGGATCTGTTTACCGCCAATGCCCTGCACGATCTCGTTGCGAAAACGCGCGCCCGCCTGGCGCAGCGTGGCGACTTCCGCCTCCAGGTCCGGGACTTCGATCTGGATGCGATTCCATCCGCCGGGTTCAGGTTTCCGCCCGTCGGGCGTTGCCTGGGATGCTCCGCCCGGACCGGTCGTGCCGCTAATGAGCAGACGAAAACCATCTCTTGTGAGGATGGCAAAGGTGGGCGCGGGATGAAGAGCGACCGAGAAGCCAAGATGTTTCGTGTAGAATTCCAGGGCGGCGTCGACGTCGTCGACGATGTAGCGCATGCTGATGCCGGGCATGGTTTCCTCCATCATCTGTTGTATCGAGCGATCCCGCACAACGATCCGACAGTGCCGGGCAAAGGACGCTCCGTAAATTGAATCTGCGCCCAATCCTTGCGAAAATCGAATCTGATCTTCTGGGGTGCTTTTGCCGATCGCGGTTTCTGTTCCTCGTGAAGGTGCATAAGTCTAACCTGAAATATAAGACTTACGCGTCAGGCATCGGATTCCATTACGAAAGTTTAATTTAAATTTCAGTTTCGGTTCATCTTTTCGGGCCTAATTTTCTCCCGCGCCGAACATCAAGGAACCCCAGATGAAAAAGATTTTTGCAGCTCTCCTTTCCGCTTCCTTCCTTCTCTCCCCGCTGGTTGTCTCCCAGGCCAGCGCCGATGATTATCGCCGTCCGCCTGTCGTCGTGCAGAAGAAGGTGATCGTCGAGAAAACGGTGGTGCGGCCGCACTGGAAGAAGGGATACCGCGTCAATGCCAGCGAGCGCCGCCGGTTTCACGACGTCAACGACTACCGCCGCTACCGGCTGGCGCCGCCGCCGCGCGGCTATCGCTGGGTCCGCGCCGACAACGACTACCTGCTGATCGGCGTCACCAGCGGTGTGATCTCCAGCATCATTGCTGGTCGTTGATGGGTGACAAGGGAAGGGTGGCTTTGGCCGTCCTTCGCTTGTTTGCTAAGCCTTGCGTACTCGACGTCATCCCGGTTTTGTGCCCCGGCTGTGCGGTTCTTGGCCAAGAAGTTGCCCCTCACCCTAACCCTCTCCCCGTTCTGACGGGGAGAGGGAACGTGCCCTACGAGACGTTAGTGAGGGACCGAGAGGTTGCGGTTTCTGCCTTCGCCCCGTTTACGGGGAGAAGGTGGCGGCAGCCGGATGAGGGGCGCGTCTCGCCGATCTCTTGGGCCGGCATGTCGCGTGACAAAGATCGTCAATCCCGCTGGCGTGAAGGCATGACCCGCTCGGCGATGATGCCAAGAAACCCCCTCGATCTTCCGGCATCAACCTTCACATCCTCCTCATGCGTCAACGGATGAAGCCCCTCGATCGGCGGCAACGGAGCACACTCCGTGCAAATGCAGCGGAAGCGTTTGATTGCCGTCGCCGTCATGCCGCCTGCCTGTTCCAGCTGGCGAAAGGGTCGGGCAGGTTGCGCCAGCGCTCGGGCGTGAAGGCTTCGGTTTCGACGAGACAGGCGTCGAGTTCTCTCCTGATCCAGGCCTCATCCATCGGGTCGGCGCCGATGAAGACGATTTCCTGGCGGCGGTCGCCCCAGACGGGGTCGAGATAGGGGCCGATGGCGCTGAGGAAACCGGGTTCTTCCGGCCATTGTTCGCGCGGCACCGCCGCCCACCAGAGACCCATCTTGCCGGTGCGCACCAGCGCGCCCGCCTGGCTGATCTCGCCGACATGGTGCGGGCGCGTCGCCAGCCAGAAGAAGCCTTTGGCGCGCACAACGCCCGGCCATGTCCTGTCGAGAAAGGCCTGCAGTTTTGCCGGATGGAAGGGCCTCTTTTCGCGATAGACGAAGGAGCGGATGCCGTATTCCTCGGTTTCCGGCACATGGTCCTTGAAGCCGTGCAGCTCCTTGTACCAGAGCGGATGGGTCTCGGCTTTATCGATATCGAAGCGGCCGGTGCCGAGCACCTCTTTCAGCGCCACCTTGCCGAAATCTGCCTCGATCAGCTGCGCATCCGGGTTGAGGCCAGTGATGATTTTCCGTGCGGCATCGCGTTCCGCCTCGCTTGCCGTGCCGATCTTGTTCAGCACCACGACATCGGCGAATTCGATCTGTTCGACAAGCAGGTCGATGATAGTCCGGTTGTCGTCGTCATCAGCCATTTCGCCGCGGTCGGCGAGGAAATCGGCGGAGGCATAATCGGCGAGCAGATTGGCAGCGTCGACGACGGTCACCATCGTATCCAGCCTTGCGATGTCGGAAAGGCTTTCTCCGTTCTCGTCGCGGAATTCGAAGGTGGTGGCGACCGGCAGGGGCTCGGCGATGCCTGTGGATTCGATCAGCAGGTAATCGAAGCGGCCCTGATCAGCGAGCTGGCGCACTTCCTTCAGCAGGTCGTCGCGTAGCGTGCAGCAAATGCAGCCATTGGTCATCTCGACCAGTTGCTCGTCGGTGCGAGAGAGATTGGCGCCGCCATCGCGCACGAGAGCGGCGTCGATATTCACCTCGCTCATGTCGTTGACGATGACGGCGACGCGCATGCCTTCGCGATTGGCGAGCACGTGGTTCAGCAGTGTCGTCTTGCCGGCGCCGAGAAAGCCGGAGAGCACCGTGACCGGAAGTCTGTTGTCCATAAAACCTCGCATATTTATGTTATATCATTACATCGGCTGAGCCGAAAAAAGGCGGAACGGGGTCATCCGCCTCTTTCCGCCTCAGCTCTCCCCGCAGCGCCGCATGAAAATCATGCGCTGGAGAGGCAATCCTTCATGCTCTCGGCGATGCCGCGCATGAGGGTGAAGTAGAGATCGGGGCCGGCCTTCAGAGTCGCCGCTTCGGGATCGAGCACGCCGGATCTGGCGTTGGTGCCCTCGGTGACGACATTCACGAGGCGCGGCTCGAATTGCGGTTCGGCAAAGACGCAGGTGGCGCCGAGTTCGCCGACCTTGCGGTGGATTTCCGAAACGCGCTCGGCACCGGGAATGGTTTCCGGGCTGACGGTAATCGAACCGGCGACGCGGATGCGGTAGCGGTGTTCGAAATACTGGTAGGCGTCATGGAAGACGATGAAGGGCTTGTCCTTGACGGGAGCGACGGTGGCGGCGATCTCCTTGTCCAGCGCCGTCAGCTTGTCGTCCAGCGCCTTGGCATTGGCCTGGTAGGTCAGCGCATTGGCGGGATCGGCGGCGACGAGCGTCGTGGTGATCATGGCGGCCATCGCCTTGGCATTCATCGGGTCGAGCCAGAGATGCGTGTCGAAGGCGCCATGGTCATGGTCACCGTCATGTCCGTGATCATGGCCACTATCATGCCCTGTGCCGGCGGCATGATCGTGCTCCTCACCTTCGGCGGAAGCGCCATGGTGCTCGTCACCATCCTCATGCGGCTCGAAGGCGCCGCCTTCGCGGAAGGGCAGCTTGACGAGGCCGGGGGCATGGTCGAGTTCGGCGATGCTGGCCTTCGAGCCCAGCGCCTCAAGCGGTTTCTCCAGGAAAGCCTCGAGGCCGGGGCCGGTCCAGAAGATCACCTTGGCTTCCTGCAGAGCGCGCGCATTCGACGGCTTCAGGCTGTAGGTATGCGGGGAGGCGGCGCCATCGACGATCAGTTCCGGTTCGCCCACACCCTGCATGATCGCTGCAACCAGCGAATGGATCGGCTTGATCGAGGTGACGACGACGGGCGCGTCGGCTGCCCGCATGGTGCCGGCAAAAAGCAAGGCAGGCACCGCCAGCGCCGGGAGGGCGAAGGCGGCCGGAATTCTAAAGGCCGAGGTCTTCAGGGCTGGGCCCAGGGCGCGTTTCATCGGATGCTCCGCTTGAATTGCAGATGTTATGTTATTACATCAATTGCGTTATGCTATAACGTGTGCAATAGCAGGATGCAACAGCGCTGTCGGAAAATTTGATGCTCTCTCCCGCAAATACGAAGGGCGAACCGCTGGTTTCGCTTGAGAATGTCGGTGTCCTTCGCAACGGCCGCTGGCTGGTGCGCGGAGTCGAATTTTCCGTCTCGCGCGGCGAGATCGTCACGCTGATCGGGCCGAACGGCTCCGGCAAGTCGACGAGCGCCAAGGCGGCGATCGGCGTGCTGAAGCCGAATGAGGGCAGGGTGGAGCGTCTGGCCGGCCTGAAGGTCGGCTATGTCCCGCAGAAGCTTGCGATCGACTGGACGCTGCCGCTTTCGGTGCGCCGGCTGATGACGCTGACCGGCCCGCTGCCGGAACGCGACATGCGTGCCGCGCTCGAAGCCGCCGGCATCGACCATATGCTCGATGCCGAGGTGCAGCATCTCTCCGGGGGCGAATTCCAGCGGGCGCTGATGGCGCGCGCCATTGCGCGCAAACCCGATTTGCTGGTGCTCGACGAGCCGGTGCAGGGTGTCGATTTCTCCGGCGAGATCGCGCTCTACGACCTGATCAAATCGATCCGCAATGCCAGCGGCTGCGGCATCCTGCTGATCTCGCACGATCTGCACGTCGTCATGGCGGAGACCGACACGGTCATCTGCCTCAACGGCCATGTCTGCTGCCGCGGCACGCCCGAAGCCGTCAGCCGCAGCCCGGAATATGTGCGCCTGTTCGGCAGCCGGGCCGCGCAGACCCTCGCCGTCTACAGCCATCATCACGACCATACGCACCTGCCGGACGGCCGCGTGCAGCATGCCGACGGCACGGTGACCGATCATTGCTTCCCCGCTCGTGGTCCCGAACGGGACCACGAGCTTGACGGGCATCATGCGCATGACGGTCATGCGCACGACCATGCTCATACCCATGCTCATGACGATCACCATGGACATGAGCACGCGCATGCCCATTCCCACACTGGGGAGGGCCGCCATGCTTGACGATTTCTTCGTGCGCGCCATCCTCGCCGGCGTCGGGTTGGCGTTGACGACGGGGCCGCTCGGCTGCTTCATCATTTGGCGGCGGATGGCCTATTTCGGCGATACGATCGCCCATTCGGCGCTGCTCGGCGTCGCGCTCTCGCTGCTCTTCGAACTCAATCTGACGCTGGCCGTCTTTGCCGTCGCAGCCCTCGTATCGGTGCTGCTGCTCTTCCTGCAGAAGCGCCAGGCGCTGTCGGCCGATGCGCTGCTCGGTATCCTCTCACATGCCACACTGGCGATCGGTCTCGTCATGGTCGCCTTCATGAGCTGGGTGCGGATCGATCTCATCGCCTTCCTGTTCGGCGATATCCTTGCGGTTTCAACGACCGACATCGCGCTGATCTGGGGTGGAGGGCTCTTCGTGCTCGTAGCGATGGCCTGGCTCTGGCGGCCGCTGCTGGCGGCAACCGTCAATGCCGAGCTTGCCGAGGCCGAGGGGCTGAAGCCGGAGCGGGCGCGGCTGTTTTTCATGCTTTTGATGGCTGTCGTCATCGCCATCGCCATGAAGATCGTCGGCATCATGCTGATCACCTCGCTGCTGATCATCCCGGCGGCTGCGGCGCGGCGCTTTTCGCCGACTCCCGAGATCATGGCGGTGCTCGCCTCGGTCATTGGGGCGGCCGCCGTCGTCGGCGGGCTGTTCGGCTCGCTCACCTACGACACGCCCTCCGGTCCCTCGATCGTGGTCGCGGCGCTGATCCTCTTCATTCTCAGCCTGCTTCCCCTCAGGCGGCACCGCGCAGTCATGCAAGGACAAGGCTCATGACGACACCGCAACTCACCAAGAACCAGTCGCTGGTCTTCGACGTGCTCGAAAAGGCCGAAGGGCCACTCAGTGCCTATACCATCCTCGACAAGCTGCGCGATCACGGTTTCCGCGCGCCGCTGCAGGTCTACCGGGCGCTGGAAAAGCTGCTCGAATACGGAGTCGTGCATCGGCTCGAAAGCATCAATTCCTTCGTCGCCTGCGCCCATCCGGGCGACGACTGCCACAGCCACGGCATCGTCGCCTTCGCCATCTGCGAAAGCTGCGGCCAGGTGATGGAGTTCCACGACCACGAGGTCGACCATCGGCTGATGGGCTGGGTGCGCGGCCAGAAGTTCAAGCCCGCGAAAACGACGATCGAGATCCGCGGTTTGTGCGAGGCCTGTGCGGCGTAAGCTTCGTTCGCAAGATCGGTTGTCCAGGGGCTTGCCGCGGCATCTGGCCTTGCTCCGGTGTTGGACACCAATCGATCCATAAGCAGCAATCCAAAAGGTGAGGCCGGAAACCCGGCCTCACCACTCGCTTTCGTTTCGCCGATCGGGTTAGTCCGGCTTGGATTCAGAGCCGCCCTTGCCGGAGCCGCCATTGTCGCCCTTGCCGGAGCCGCCATTGTCGC
>NZ_MAWZ01000043.1:0-2500 GCF_001854685.1 Rhizobium sp. RSm-3
ATTTGGTTGCGGGGGCAGGATTTGAACCTGCGGCCTTCAGGTTATGAGCCTGACGAGCTACCGGGCTGCTCCACCCCGCGCCATGGCAAGTCGTTTGGACTTGCAGGAGTATTATAACACGAAAGGCCGCTTTGTGAGCGGCCTTTTGCGACGGCATAGGCCGTTAGTCAGTTTCATTGTGAGAAGATTTGAAGTTGCGTTTTGCAGACCTGGCAGCGACCTACTCTCCCGCGTCTTAAGACGAAGTACCATGGGCGCAGGGGCGTTTCACGGCCGTGTTCGGAAAGGGAACGGGTGCAGCCACCCCGCCATAACCACCAGGTCGGCAAAGCGCAACTTTATGTTTGAGAAGCTGGTGATGTTTTCACATCGTTTTATTTGAACACGTCTTCAAGCATCATCGAATTTTGTTCGATGAGCACAGTCAATGAGAACGATCAAGCCGATCGAGCTATTAGTACCGGTAAGCTTCATGCGTTGCCGCACTTCCACACCCGGCCTATCAACGTGGTCGTCTTCCACGGCTCTGATAGGGAATACTCGTTTTCAGGTGGGTTTCCCGCTTAGATGCCTTCAGCGGTTATCCCGTCCATATATAGCTACCCTGCTATGCCCTTGGCAGGACAACAGGTCCACCAGAGATATGTCCATCCCGGTCCTCTCGTACTAGGGACAGATCCTGTCAATATTCCTACACCCACGGCAGATAGGGACCGAACTGTCTCACGACGTTCTGAACCCAGCTCACGTACCGCTTTAATTGGCGAACAGCCAAACCCTTGGGACCTGCTCCAGCCCCAGGATGCGATGAGCCGACATCGAGGTGCCAAACAACCCCGTCGATATGGACTCTTGGGGGTCATCAGCCTGTTATCCCCGGCGTACCTTTTATCCGTTGAGCGATGGCCCTTCCACGCGGGACCACCGGATCACTATGACCGACTTTCGTCTCTGCTCGACTTGTCAGTCTCGCAGTCAGGCGGGCTTATGCCATTGCACTCGACGACCGATTTCCGACCGGTCTGAGCCCACCATCGCGCGCCTCCGTTACTCTTTCGGAGGCGACCGCCCCAGTCAAACTACCCACCATACACTGTCCCGGACCCGGATGACGGGCCGCGGTTAGACATCCATGACGATAAGGGTGGTATTTCAAGGATGGCTCCACGGAAACTGGCGTCCCCGCTTCAAAGCCTACCACCTATCCTACACATGCCGACACGAATGCCAGTGTAAAGCTATAGTAAAGGTGCACGGGGTCTTTCCGTCTGACCGCAGGAACCCCGCATCTTCACGGGGAATTCAATTTCACTGAGTCTATGTTGGAGACAGCGGGGAAGTCGTTACGCCATTCGTGCAGGTCGGAACTTACCCGACAAGGAATTTCGCTACCTTAGGACCGTTATAGTTACGGCCGCCGTTTACTGGGGCTTCGATTCAAAGCTTGCACCTCTCCTCTTAACCTTCCAGCACCGGGCAGGCGTCAGACCCTATACGTCGTCTTGCGACTTCGCAGAGCCCTGTGTTTTTGATAAACAGTCGCTACCCCCTGGTCTGTGCCACCCCATCATACTTGCGTAAAATGGGGTCACGCTTCTTCCGAAGTTACGCGTGCAATTTGCCGAGTTCCTTCAACATAGTTCTCTCAAGCGCCTTGGTATACTCTACCTGACCACCTGTGTCGGTTTCGGGTACGGTCTATACGGTGGAGCTATTTCCTGGAACCGCTCCGCTGCCCTGATAATCCAATAAACCAGAACAACTTGTGCAATCCGTCACTACCACCAGGCCCACGAATATTAACGTGGTTCCCATCGACTACGCATTTCTGCCTCGCCTTAGGGGCCGGCTAACCCTGCTCAGATTAACTTTAAGCAGGAACCCTTGGTCTTTCGGCGAGAGGGTCTCTCACCCTCTTTATCGTTACTCATGTCAACATTCGCACTTCCGATACCTCCAGGAGCCCTCACGGGTCTCCCTTCATCAGCTTACGGAACGCTCCGCTACCACGTGTATTGCTACACATCCTCAGCTTCGGTGCATGGCTTCAGCCCCGTTACATTTTCGGCGCAAAGACCCTTATTTAGACCAGTGAGCTGTTACGCTTTCTTTAAATGATGGCTGCTTCTAAGCCAACATCCTGGTTGTTTTGGGATCCTCACATCCTTTCCCACTTAGCCATGACTTGGGGACCTTAGCTGGAGGTTAGGGTTGTTGCCCTTTTCACGACGGACGTTAGCACCCGCCGTGTGTCTGCCGAGTAGTACTCCCCGGTATTCGGAGTTTGGTTAGGATCAGTAAGACGGTGAGTCCCCATAGCCCATCCAGTGCTCTACCCCCGGGGGTATTCGCTCGACGCTCTACCTAAATAGATTTCGCGGAGAACCAGCTATTTCCGAGTTTGATTGGCCTTTCACCCCTAGCCACAAGTCATCCCAATCTATTGCAACAGATGCGGGTTCGGTCCTCCAGTTGGTGTTACCCAACCTTCAACCTGCTC
>NZ_MAWZ01000044.1:0-4723 GCF_001854685.1 Rhizobium sp. RSm-3
CAAGCCAATCGCAAGCAAAATGCGCAGGGCAAACTGGAACAAAGAATTCTTCTTCCAGCTCTTTGCTCATATGCGATAGCCCTGCCCACAAGGGGAGGGGCTAACGTGCCGAACCGTTTTGCGTAACCCTTCATCGTAATTCATCGAACGGCAACAGCCAGCAAGAACTCGCCTTTTGGTCGCTGCCGGACATCACAGCATAGTCCCTCCCCCTTGTGGGGAGGGGTTGGGGAGGGGTTTTCTCCTCAACTGGCGCACGGCTTGGAATAATAAACGGTCATCAACAAGAAAAGGCCGGGACATGCCCGGCCTCTTTCTATTCCATGCGACACCGCTCAGTTGAGCCGTGTCTTGACCTGGCCGACGGCGTTGCCGAAGAGCTCGGACTGAACCTTGGCGTCGGCCTGCTTGGCGAGCACCGTTTCGGCGGCGGCGATTGCGAGATCGACAGCAGCGGAACGTACCGCCTTCATCGCCTCGGCCTCGGCCTGCTTGATCTTCTGCTCGGAAAGCGCCGTGCGGTTGGCGACGAATTCTTCCGTCTTCTTCTTTGCTTCGGCGGTCAGCATTTCGGCTTCGCGCTCGGCTGCGGCAACGATATGGGCCGCTTCGGCTTCAGCTTCCTTGCGCTTGCGCTGGTATTCGGCGAGCAGGTGCTGGGCCTCCTCGCGCAGGCGCTTGGCTTCGGCCAATTCGTTGCGGATCTGGTCGGCGCGGTCGTCGAGCGACCTTGCCATCATGCCCGGAACCTTCAGGTAAACGACCAGCGCCAGGAAGAGGACGAGGCCAACAAAGGCGAAGAAAGTTGCGTCTAAGGCAAATTCCATCGATCAAGCCTCCTTCTTGGCGGCTGCAACAGCAGCGGCGACATCGGCCTTGGCGACGGTGCCGCCGATCAGTTGATCGACCACGGCAGCCGCGGTTTCCTCGGCAATGGTGCCGACGTCGGCGAAAGCCTTTGCCTTGATCTCGCCGATGCGGAGCTCGGCAGCCTTGATCTTTTCCGACAGGCTCGCCTCGACAGCGCGGCGATCCTCTTCGGCCTTGACCTTCGCGGCGTCGCGTGCGGCGGAGCCGATCGCATTGGATTTGGCGCGGGCGGCGGCCAATTCACCTTCATAGGTCTGGACGGCAGCGTCGGCTTCCGCCTTCAGGCGGCCCGCTTCTTCCAGATCCTGGGAAATGCGCGTGTGACGCTGATCAAGGATTGCTCCGATGCGCGGCGCGATGACCTTTTGCATGAGCAAATAGAAGACGCCGAAGGTGATCACCAGCCAGAGCAGCTGGGACGCAAAGGTCGTCGAATCGAAAGGCGGGAAAGGGCCGCGGGCGTGTCCGCCTTCGGCAACACCGGTCTCGGTATGGACCTCGCCTGCGGCCGGAGCGGCATGCGCATCCGTACCCGTCGCTGCCGCCGGTGCTTCTTCAGCGTAAGCCGGGGTCACAAAAAACATTCTCACCTCCAGGTGGACTGCAAATGCAAAGGATCACGGCTTGCGGTGGCAGGCCGTGATCCATCTATTCGCCGATATCAGACGGCGAAGAGGAGGAGGAGAGCGATGAGCAGCGAGAAGATGCCCAGAGCTTCCGTAACGGCGAAGCCGAATACCAGACGGCCGAACTGGCTGTCAGCGGCAGACGGGTTGCGCAGTGCGCCGGAGAGGTAGCTGCCGAAAATATTGCCGAGGCCGAGAGCCGTACCGGCCATACCAAAGCAAGCCAGGCCTGCACCGATGTACTTTGCTGCTTCCGCTTCCATGTTGAACTCCTTTGAAATGGTTGTTGCGGCGAATGACTGACGCCCTGGAGACGTCGATGTCGTTATCCTTAGTGCCCGCCCGGATGGATTGCGTCGTTGAGGTACATGCAAGTCAGTACCGCAAAGACATAAGCCTGGAGGAAGGCGACGAGGAACTCGAGACCGGTCAGGGCGACGGTCATGATGAGGGGAAGAACGGCGCCGCCGATGCCGAGAGCACCCAGGGTTCCGAGCGAGGCGACGAAGCCTGCGAACACCTTGAGGGTAATGTGACCGGCGAGCATGTTGGCGAAGAGACGAACTGAGAGCGAAATCGGACGCGACAGGAAGGAGATGATTTCGATCGCCACCACCAGCGGCAGCAGCGCGCCCGGCACGCCGTGCGGCACGAAGAGATTGAGGAAGCCGAAGCCATGCTTATAAAAGCCGTAGACGACGACGGTGCCGATGACGAGCAAAGCAAGGGCGAAGGTCACGATGATCTGGCTGGTCACCGTGAAGAAATACGGGAACATGCCGAGCAGGTTCGCCGTCAGCACGAACATGAAGAGCGAGAAGACCAGCGGGAAGAATTTCATTCCCTGCTTGCCGGCGCCTTCCTTCAGCATGTTGGCGATGAATTCATAGGACATTTCCGCGACCGACTGCGAACGGCCCGGCACGATGGCGCGGTTCGAGGTGGCGAAATAAAGGAAGCCGACGGCAACGGCAGCCGAAGCGGCCATGAAGAGCGATGCGTTGGTGAACGAAAAATCAATTCCGCCGATTTCGATCGGCACAATCTTATGGATCAGGAACTGATGAGTCGGATCGTTAGACACCGCTTGTTCTCTCTCTTTGGCCCGCAGGACGCGGGGTCATTGCACTGGACCGGGAACCGGTCCTTATTTCTTGTCGCCCTTGTCGTCCAGGGGATGGGCCACCACCCCCGCAGAACGCAGCACGTTCAGAACGCCGGCACAGAATCCGAGAAGCAGAAGAACAATCATCCCCCAAGGCGCCGTGCCAACAAAACGGTCGAAGACATAGCCAAGGACGGCACCGACGACGATGGCGGAAATGAACTCGCTGGAAAGCTTCATCGCCTGGGCATAACCTTTGCGGCTTACCTCGGAACGAGCTTCACTTGCCTCTTCCACTTTCGCCTCGACACGCTTGGTCGCGAGTTTCGCTTCCAGTTGCGCACGGCGCTTCTCAAGACTTTCTTCGCGGTCATCCGCCATGGATCTCTCCTCGCCTGCCCGTCGCCCGCACTCCCGCTACCCCGGTCATTCGGACACCGGACGCGAAGGTTGAAACCCTTCCGGCCCGTTCTGAAGTCGCGCGCAACATAGTTTTAGGGATTGGTATAGTCAAGGCGTAGACAGTTTCTGTCCAGCCAGAAAATAATCGCGTTAAATCAAATAGATAGGCTTATTTATGGCCGATCTCTTAAATTCGATGGAAAGAATCCGCTTTTATGCCCGGCAAATCGGCTTGCCCAAGCGATTTATCTCAGCTCCAGCCGCCGCCATAAGTGCGATAGAAGACATGAAGACCGATGCGGCCGACCTTTTCCATGGTCTTTGCCCATTTCGGCCTGACATAGACGGCATGGTAGTGAGTCGCCGAGCCCACCTGCGGCAGCCAGATCTTGCCTGATGTCACCGCCATCGCCACATCGCGGGCCATCCGCCAGTGATATTGCGAGTTCACCCTGTCCTTGATGCTGTCGCAGGCAAAGGAGAACTGGCAGCGGTTGCGCCAATCCTCGTTCTGGTAGACGACGCCGCAGATGGTCTTGGGATAGGCGGGATTGCGGACGCGGTTGAGGATCACCTGGGCGACGGCCGCCTGGCCCTTCACCGATTCTCCCCGCGCCTCGAAATAGATGCCGGAGGCAAGGCACTGCTGTTCGCGGGCGGAAAAGACGCTCGGCGCCAATATGCTGGCGGCCCATGCATGGTCGCGCGGGCCGATCTCCGGAACGAAACGGCCGCTGTCCTGCTCGGTCAGGATCGAATCGAAGGGCGATTGGCGGGAATAGTCGGGTGCGGCCGGCCCGTAGGCAGTGGCCAGGATATCGGCCTTGTCGCTGGTGACGAGGCTTGCCAGCATTGCCGGCACGCCATTATCGATCACCACAGGCTGCTTCTTATAGAAAGATGTGGCGATCGCGATTTCCTTGCCCTGGATCTTCGGCTTGACGAAGGCCGACCTGTCCTTGAGATCGAAGCTCGGGGTGAAGAGCATCTTCGTGCGTTCGAGGATCGAGCCGGCGGAAAAATCCTTCGGCGGCTGCATCTTCTCGACGGCGACGACTCGGCCTTTCTTGGCGCCGCGGTTGACGCGATCCTCGTCGGGCGTGTCCTCGTGGCCTTTTTCTTTGGCGGTGCCCTTGTCCATGGAAGAGAAAGCGATCTTGCGGCCATCGGGCAGCACCATGCCGGCGCCTGACGAGATCGAGCCCGTCACTTCAGGATCGAAAAAGGTCAGTTCGGCCTGATGGATGGAGCCGGCCGGCGAATTGGTCAGCACCATGCGCCAGTTCTCCCCCTCCCGATCGAGACCGGCCAGCATGGCGGCGAGATCGGCATGAGATGGGACGCTCGGGAAGATCAGCCAGCCGGCGAGCCCGAAGATAGCGGGCGACACCCAGTTCTCGGGAAGAAGACGCAGCTTGCTACGGGAAGAGCTCTTTCGACGCAACACCAACTCCGGGCATGGAACGCGGGAACATTCCATCGAAAATCTCGCATTAACCTTGACGTCGGGTTAACGGGGCGTGCCGGAATGTGGCTATGCGAAGTTTTGCATGTTCTAATGTGGCTGAAAAATGCCGGGTGTCTGCGCCCCTTGCAAAGTCCCCTCCCCAACCCCTCCCCACAAGGGGCAGGGGAATCGCATATAAGTATTGCGTCTTTGGATGTGCTGGATTCAGTAGGGGCTTTCTCTGATTTGGGGAGAGCCGATGACTTTGTTGAT
>NZ_MAWZ01000045.1:0-4189 GCF_001854685.1 Rhizobium sp. RSm-3
GCGCGTTTCCGACACGGGCGTCAAACGCCGCGAATGGCTCTGTCCGTCTCTCCACCCTCCGTCATGCTCGGGCTTGACCCGAGCATCCACGCGGCATCCACCAGCCGCCGCGGCATGGATCCTCGGCTCAGGGCCGAGGATGACAGAGTACGGGTAGGCTTCTCGCCAAACTCGCCCATCCAATCAGAAATACTCCGACAGCAAAATTGACCGGTTGATCCGGTTAAGTAAAATGATATTTATCAGCCTTTCGATAACCCAGGAGTTATGCGAGCGATGATCGACAGCCGCGTCAAGTTTCGCCATCTGCAGACCTTTGTCGAGGTGGCGCGGCAGAAGAGTGTCATGAAGGCGGCTGAGTTGCTGCATGTCAGCCAGCCGGCGGTGACGAAGACGATCCGCGAGTTGGAGCAGGCGCTGGGTGTCGACGTCTTCGAGCGCGACGGCCGCGGCATCAAGATCACCCGGTACGGCGAGGTCTTTCTGCGGCACGCCGGGGCGGCGCTGACGGCTTTGCGCCAGGGTCTCGATTCCGTCTCGCAGGAGCAGTTTGCCGATGCGCCACCGATCCGCATCGGCGCCCTGCCGACGGTGTCGTCGCGCATCATGCCGCGGGCGATGGAGCTCTTTCTCAAAGAACAGACCTGGAGCCGGGTGAAGATCGTCACCGGCGAGAATGCCGTGCTGCTGGAGCAGCTTCGCGTCGGCGATCTCGACATGGTCGTCGGACGTCTGGCGGGTGCGGAGAAGATGGCGGGTTTTTCCTTCGAGCATCTTTATTCCGAGCAGGTGGTGTTTGCCGTGCGCGCCGGTCATCCGCTGCTCGACGCCGGGCAATCGCCCTTCTCAGGTTTCGGCGATTACACGGTGCTGATGCCGACGCGGGGTTCGATCATCCGGCCGGTGGTCGAAAACTTCCTCATCGCCAACGGCGTCTCCAGCCTGCCGAACCAGATCGAGACGGTGTCGGATTCCTTCGGCCGGGCTTTCCTGCGCTCGAGCGATGCGATCTGGATCATTTCCAACGGCGTGGTTGCCGATGACGTCGCCGACGGGCGGCTGGCGCTGCTGCCGGTCGATACCGGCGAGACCAGAGGCCCGGTCGGCTTGACGATGCGCGCCGATGCCGTGCCGTCGGCGCCGCAATCGATCCTGATGCAGACGATCCGCGAGGCGGCAGGAGAGGTTTCCTGATATAATGGAGGTGGGCCGATGGAGGGTCAAAAGAAGAATCTCGGCAGGCGGGCGACCGAGGCGACGGTGAAATTCGTCGCCGTGCTCGCGGTGATGATCTTCGTCGCTGCAGGTTCGCTGTCCTATTGGCAGGGCTGGCTGTTCTTTCTCAATTTCTCCGCCTGGATCGTTTCGACGACAGCCTATTTCCTGAAATATGACCGCGCCTTGCTGGAACAGCGGCTGCATGTCGGGCCGGCCGCGGAGCGGGAGCCGGCACAGAAGCGTATTCAGCTTTTCAACGGCATCGTGCTGATTGCGCTCTTCATCGGCTCGGCGCTAGATTATCGGTTCGGCGGCTCGGCCGTTCCGGCGTCGGTTGTGATTTTCGGCAACATCCTGGTCGCAGCAGGCTTTTACGGCTGCTTCCTGGTCCTGCGGCAGAACAACTTCGCCTCGGCGACGGTCGAGATCCGCAGGGATCAGCGGGTCATTTCGAGCGGGCTCTACAGCATCATGCGTCATCCGATGTATGCGGCGGCGCTTGTGCTCTTCATGGGCATACCGCTGTCGCTCGGCTCGTATTGGGGCTTGCTTGCCATCCCTCCTGCCTTAGGCGGACTCGTCGCGCGGCTGCTGGACGAGGAGAAGCATTTGGTAAGAGACCTGCCGGGTTATGCCGAATACCGCCGCAAGGTCCGCTACCGGCTACTGCCTGGTTTATGGTGACGCCCGAACCGGCAATCGGAAATGGCAACCTCTTGAAATCTGGTTGATGTATGCCCAGATTTGGACTATGTCTAAGTCGAGACTGGAGGCTGTTATGCAGCATGCACGACGCAGGGAGCAACGGGAAAGCCTGGGGCCACAGCGACTGGACACAGAGCGGTTTGCTCCGGCAAGCCGCAAGAGGTTGAGCGCCCCTGCGCTACGAACCTTCCTGGCGATCGCCGATCTCTGGCGGCTGAGCGAAGAGCAGCGGCTGCTTGTGCTCGGCTATCCCTCCCGGTCGACCTATCACAACTGGGCCAAGCAGGCGCGCGAGCACGGAGCCTTCACGCTCGATGCCGATACGCTGACCCGCATTTCAGCCGTGCTCGGCATCCATCAGGCGCTCGGCGTGCTGTTTGCCGACGAACGCGCCGGCGTCGCCTGGCTGCGCATGCCGCATCAGGCGCCGGTTTTCGGCGGCCATCCACCGCTCGATATCGTCACCAACGGAACCCAGGACGGGTTGATGACCGTGCGCCGCTTTCTCGATGGCGCCCGCGGCGGCGTCTATATGCAGCCGAACAAGCTCGACGAGGCCTTCACGCCTTACGAAGATGCGGACATCGTCTTCCGGTGAGTGACCGTTTTGTCGAGGCGCCGCGTCCCTCCTGCCGGCTGATCCCATCGCAATTTCCGCCGATCGGGCTTTTCGACACGGTGACGCGGGCGGCCGACCTCGAAGCCGTGATGGAACTCGTCGGCTGGACCAATGATCGCCTCGTCGCCGACCGCATCCAGCGGCTTCCCAGGGATGAATGGGTTTACGGCACTGCGAATGCCAGCATCGTCATGGCCGCCTTCCTGCATGTCGCCCCCGGCGGCATGCGCTTCAACGGCCCCGATCTCGGCGCCTGGTATGCCGCCGACAATCTGAAGACAGCCGCCGCCGAGGTCGGCCATCATCTCCGGCGCGAGGCTGTCGCGCGCGGAGTGGCGACGATGGCGCGCACCTATCGAAGTTATTCGGCCATCCTGATCGGCGACTATCTCGACATTCGCGGCGAACAGGCGCTGCGGCCCGACGTCTATGACGGCGCGAGCTATGCGGTGTCGCAGATTTTGGGTGAGCAGGTGCGTTCGAGCGGCGGCGCCGGCATTCTCTATGACAGCGTCCGGCTGAGAGGCGGGGTGAACATCGCCGCGCACCGGCCGCGCAACATTCGCGATGTGGTGCAGGCAGACCACTTCGAAATCACCGTCTCCCCCACCGACCGTCGCATCGATGTCAGGAAGCTTGCAAGCTAGAGGCGTTCCGCCCAGGCCCTGGCCGCTTTCGCCATCGTGGCAAGGTGATCGGCAGCCGAAAAACCCGAGATCGTCTTGCGCGGCTTGAGGTCGTGGTCGCCGTCCTCGAGCCAGAGGATCTCGATCCTGTCGGAGAGATCATAGCCTGGCACCTCGTCGCGGGTGCCGAATTCATCGCGGGTCCCCTGGCAGATCAGCGCGGGCGTCGCGAGCCCGGTGAGATGGCCGGTGCGCAGCTTCTCCGGCTGGCCGGGCGGATGGAAGGGATAGCCGAGGCAGAGCAGCCCGGCGATTTTTCCCCTGCGATAGAGATCGTCGGCGATCATGCTGGCGACCCGGCCGCCCATCGACTTGCCGCCGATGATCAGCGGACCATCGGCACCGAGCGCGGTTATCGCCGCCTCATATTCGGGATTGAGCGTTTCGGCCCGCGGTGGCGGCTTGCGGCCCTCCGCCGTGCGTCGCGCCGCCATATAGGCGAATTCGAAACGGGCCACACGGAAACCGACCGTGGCGAGCGCCTCCGCCGCCGATGTCATCGATGCCGAATCCATCGGCGCGCCGGCGCCATGCGCCAGCAGAATGGTGAAGCGGGCATCACGGGGGCCTTGAAGGAGAAACCTGTCAGACATCGGCAAAACTGTCCCTTGAAAGTCAGGCCTGAAGGGTCCATATACGGCTCCTGCCTGAAAAATGGATGCGCGCGGTATCGACGTCGTCGAACTGTTCGCTGTCCGACAGGATAAGGGCGCTCCCCGCAAGGGTCGAGCGCCCTTTTTGCTTTTCGGATATCGGCTGGACTAGAGCCTTTCCTGGTTAGATTGAAGCATTCTGTTGGCTCAAACGGAGTCGGATGGTCGACCGGCCGGCGCGCGTCGTAGCCCAGCTCTACGGCCAAGCCGGCCGGTCGATCAGCCGGCCCGTTTCAGCCAACCCTCCCGCAGATTTGCCTGGCAAATCTGCAAGACTTGGGAATCGCCGGACGCACTGATCGCTTCGC
>NZ_MAWZ01000046.1:0-387451 GCF_001854685.1 Rhizobium sp. RSm-3
TCCATCTCCGAAAACCAGTGTAACTTCTCTTGATAAACGTGACCGCCAAAGTCTCTTTCAAAGGATCCAAATCTCTTCAGATCCCGCAAGCTCCGCCGCCCACGTTTCTCTTTCTTCTCTATATTCAATTGTCAAAAAACCGACGACCCTAAGCCGTCACCAAAACCCGCTCCAAACTTTCGCCCAGAACACAAACCAGCCAATCGCCAATCCGCTTGAGTTTCTTGAGAACGAAGGACTTCGTCGCCAGCAGCGCCGCCGCCCTCGTTCAGTGAGTGGGCTTATAGAACTAACCCCTTTTCCAAGTCAACACACCAAACCAAAGTTTTTTGACATTTTTGTAACGGGTTGATTCGGCAAGCATTTTTCCGCAGACCCTTATCCACAGTCGGCGTTTTCGGAGCAAATTTTCAAAAATTCCTTTACCGCCCGGTCAAAAAATCATCGGAAACCCGCTCTCAACCGGCAAAAGATGATAGGAAAACAGCCGCTTGAGCGAATTTATGGTTAACGAAGGATGAACGTGCTTCCGGCCGCAGGCTTTAAATTTCCGTCACAAATCAATGGCGGACATTTCGGAACCTATCGCCGTCTGGAGTGTTGTCTTTCCCATTGAAGGAAGGAGACCGATATGGCTGCCAACACCGATGATATCAGAGCATCTGTCAGCAAGGACATCGCCGCACTCCAACAGGAAGTCTCGCGCCTGCAGAAGATGATTTCCGCCCAAGGCGCCGAAGCTTATTACGAAGTGCGCGGCCGCGCCGGCAAGGCTTATGATGACGCCTTGCCCCGCGCCAAGAATGCCGTCGCCCAGATCAAGGCCGAAGGGGTCGCTGCTGCAGGCGCTGCGCGCGAGCATCCGACCGCAGCGACAACTGCGCTGGTGCTTGCAGGCGCCATTGGCTTCCTCGCCGGCTATCTGCTTTCCGCCAGCTCACAGCCGCAGCCACGCCATTGGTGGCGCTAGGGCCTGCCGGATCCGTTGAAAAATCATATTTTTACGCACCCGCCGATCCGTTTTTCGGCAGGGTGCGTAAATGCTTATGTCTTAGAAAAACCAATTTTTAATGCAAGCAAGGGACCATAAAAAACGAAAGGGAGGACAGCATGGAAAACAAGAGGGCCAATTGCATCATTGAAGTCAGCGTCGATGGCGTCAACGGCCGTTACGCGGTCGGCATCATGAATATGCGCCAGGCACTCGACCTGCCCGAAATGCCAAGTCTGTCGTATACGCATCCGGACCCGGTCAAGGCCGCCGCCGGTATCGTTGTCAGCCGCAAGGAACTTGCCGGCTTCATGGCCTGCCGCTGAGCCAGCGCAACCCCACCATGCCGGAACGGCGCTTTTCACCAAAGCGCTGACGTTCTTTTACGGCATCTCTTCCCTCGGTTTTTCTTTGCCTTGCTGGCATCGTTGCGTCGTTCATGCCAAGAGAGGGCATGAAGGCAGCATAAGGACCGCAAATGAGGGAACGGCGCCCATCGTATAAAACGCGCGAGCGGACAAAGCCCGCCGACGGTGCCGCGGCCAAGCGGGTCACCCTCCCCCGTGCTCTTTCCAAGCTTGGTTATTGCTCCCGAACCCAGGCCGAGCGGCTGATCGGCGAAAGTCGCGTTGCCGTCGACGGCCGCACCATCAACGACACCTCCGCCTGGGTCGATCTTGCTACGGCCAAGATCAGCGTCGACGGTCTCGTCATTGCCGCCGAAGCGAAAATCTATCTGATGCTCAACAAGCCGCGCGGGCTCGTCACCACCCGCGACGATCCCGAAGGCAGGCCGACGGTCTATGATTGTCTCAGGAATTTCGACATCCCGCATCTCTCCCCGGTCGGCCGGCTCGACAAGGCGAGCGAAGGCCTGCTGCTTTTCACCAACGACACGGAATTCGCCCAGATCCTGCTCGATCCGATCACGCATGTGACGAAGACCTATCATGTCCAGATCGACGGCATCATGGACGACGAGGGCATCGCCGCCATGACATCGGGCATCCGTCACGACGGTGAATTGCTGACGGCGACCGCCGCGCGGCGCTTGCGCCAGGGCGACCGCAATTCATGGATCGAGGTCGAACTCGACGAGGGCCGCAACCGCCAGATCCGCCGCATGCTGGAGGCGCTCGGAACCGAGTGCCTGCGCCTCGTGCGCGTCGCAATCGGCGGGCTCGAACTCGGCGAACTGCCGAAAGGCGCCGTGCGTGCGCTGACCGAGGCGGAGTTACAAGCGTTGCGCCGGAAAACCGGGGTTGAGAGGACAAGACGCAATTGACGGATGGGGCTGGCATGGCGCCGCATGATTTCTGGCAGGAGTTTCATCCGCCCGGCACCTTTGCCGCCGCCGGCGAGTTCACCTCCTTCTATGTCGCTGTGTTGGAAGACGGCCGCCAGCTTCGCCTGCCGATCCGCGTGTTGGCGGATGGTGAACATGCCCTCGCCTCGCTGATCGTCAACCAGGCGAGCTTCGCCGTGCTCGATACCTTGGCCGAAAGCCTCGCCGAAAAGATCAGGCCGATGTGCATCGATGTCGTCGCTGGCCTGCCGACACTCGGCCTGACGCTTGCCGCCGCGGTGGCGCAGAAGCTCGGCCACCACCGTTATGTTCCGCTCGGCACCTCGCGCAAATTCTGGTACCGCGACGAGCTTTCCGTCGCCCTGTCCTCGATCACCACGCCGACACAGCAGAAGCGCCTCTATATCGATCCGCGCATGCTGCCGCTGCTGATCGGACGGCGCGTCGCGCTGATCGATGACGTCATATCCAGCGGCGCCTCGATCACGGCCGGCCTTCACCTGCTGATGGGCTGCGGCATCGAACCGGCCGCCATCGGTGCGGCGATGCTGCAATCGGATCGCTGGCGCGAAAGCCTGGCGGCCACCGGACCGCAATGGATCGCGCGCACCGTCGGCGTTTTCGCAACTCCTATTCTGGAGCGGAACGCAACCGGTCGGTGGACCCCATCGGCTTGACGAGAGACTTGAGAATTGTTCAATCTTTGCCTGAAGGAACCTCTGTACAGCGCATGAGGAACGATTACAGTTCGCCTCGTCGATGAAACACCGGGCCCACGCATGACGTTCGAGCAAGCATCCCTGCTGATCCTTCTGCTGGCGATGCTCGTTCTTTTCTCACTCGATCGCTTCCGCATCGAGGTGATTTCGATCGCCGGTCTGCTCGCCGGCTATGCGCTCGGGCTTTATCCAGCCGACCAGATCTTCACCGGCTTTGCCAGTCCCGTCGTGGTCACGGTCGTCGAGATCCTGCTGATCGTCCAGGTGCTGGCGCGCGCCAGGCTCTTCGACAATCTCGCGGCCCGTTTCGCGGCCGCAGGCCCGTCGGGCTTCCAGGTCATAGCAGGCACCTCTTCGCTTGCCGGTTTCATCTCCATCTTCATGAACAATATCGGCGCCTTTGCGATCACCCTGCCGGTGGCGCTGCGGCTCGGCACGGCGCTGACGATTCCCCGCCGCCAGCTCGTCATGCCGGTCGCGTTTGCAGCCCTGCTCGGCGGCCTCGTCTCGCTGATCGGCACCCCGGCCAACCTGCTCGTCAGCGACGCGCTCGCCAATGCGACCGGAGCCGGCTTTCGCTTCTTCGATTTCGCCTATGTCGGCCTGCCGGTCGCAATCGCCGGCATTCTGCTCATCGCCTTTCGTGTGCAGCGGCTGTTTCCAGAGCCCGACGAGGCGCCGGCGGCGATCTCACCGGCCAAGCGCCGCATCGTCGTGGAGCGTCGCGTCCCTGACGGGTCGCCGCTGATCGGCGTCCGGCTTTCCGATTGTCCCTCGCATTTCGGCATCAAGCCGCATGCGCTGATCCGCGGCGAGAATTTCGTCTTCGGTCCGCTCGATCAGTCGGTGATCGAAGCCGGCGACATGCTGCTCGCCGAAGGCGACGATACCGTCTTTGCCGGCCTTGCCGCCGCGCAGGCGCTGATCGCCGATATCAATCCGCATGGCCTGCAGCCGGATTTTTGCCGCGTCGAAGCCGTCGTCATGCCGGAAAGCACGCTGGTCGGTTCGCGCATCCGCTCGCTCGAAATCTTTCACAGCCGCGGCGTCGCGGTCATCGCTCTTTCCATGCGCGCGCCACGCATCGAGGGCCGTTTCCTCGACCTGCAGCTGTCGATCGGCGATATATTGACGCTCGAAGGGCCGCGCATGGCGATCGCCGAAGCGCTTGAAGAAAGCGAGTGCCTGCCGCTCGCTTCGGCTGCTTCGAGCGACCCGGCCTCGCTCTCCTGGCGGCCCTTCGCGCTCTTTGCCTGCGGCATCGCCGCATCTGCCGCCGGTCTGCGTCCCGACGTCGCCTTTGCCGGCGTCGTGCTCGTGCTCGCTTTGCTCAATCATCTGAATATCCGCCAGGCGATGGCCGATCTCAACTGGCCGATCATTATCATGCTGGCGGCGATGATTCCGATCGGTCAGGCAGTGGCAACCACCGGGGCAGCCGAAACCACTGCCGGTTGGCTGAGCCTCGTCGTGCCGATCACCCGCCCGCTCTTCGGCATCGCTCTCATCCTCTTCCTCGCCATGGCGCTGACGCCCTTCGTCAACAATGCGACGGTCGCAATCATACTGGCCCCGATCGCACTGGAATTCGCGAAAGCTGGCAGCCACGCCCCGGACGCCTATCTGATCGCCGTCGCCGCCGGCGCCTCGCTGGATTTCCTGACGCCCTTTGGCCATCACAACAACACGCTGGCAATGGGCATCGGCGGCTACCGCTTCGGTGACTTCCTGCTCGTCGGCTGGCCACTTGCCGTCACAAGTTATGGCCTCGCTTTGTTTCTCCTGGCTCTGTTCTGGCTGTGATACGATAGTTGGGGCCACCTTGACCTCCCGGCGATGACTACAGCGCCGCGCGTCTTTCAGACGCGGAAAGGACGCTGTAGCACATTGAGTACTGCATAATTCCTTAAATCGATTCCGATTTAAGGAATTATGCAGTAGAGCAGGAAGCCTTCACCCAATCACAAGGACAGTCTAGCGCCGTGCGAATCCTATCCGAAGCCCATTTCCCGGAACTGCCGAACTATTATCGCGGCAAGGTGCGCGAGAACTACGATCTTCCGGACGGACGCCGCATCATCATCAGCACCGACCGGCTGAGCGCTTTCGACCGCATCCTCACCTGCATTCCTTATAAGGGCCAGGTGCTGACGCAGACGGCGCGCTACTGGTTCGAGGCGACGAAGGACATCTGCCCGAACCATGTCCTCGACTATCCCGATGCCAATGTCGTCATCGGCAAGCGGCTCGACATTCTGCCGGTCGAAATCGTTGTGCGCGGTTATCTCGCCGGTACCACCGGCACCTCGATCCTGACGCTCTATAAGAAGGGTGAGCGCGAGATGTACGGCATGCACCTGCCCGACGGCATGCGCGACAACCAGATCCTGCCCGAACCCGTCATCACCCCGACCAGCAAGGAATTCGACGGCGGCCATGACGAGCCGCTGACGCCTGCCGAAATCGTCTCGCGCGGCCTGCTGACCAGGCAGCAGTGGGAAACCCTTTCGCGATACGCGCTCGCACTCTTTGCCCGCGGCCAGGAAATGGCGGCCAAACGCGGCCTGATTCTCGTCGACACCAAATATGAATTCGGCACCGACGCCGACGGCAACATCATCCTCGCCGATGAGATCCACACGCCCGACAGCAGCCGCTATTGGCTTGCCGAAAGCTATCCGGCAAGTTTTGCCGCCGGGAAACGCCCGGAAAGTTTCGACAAGGATTTCGTCCGCGCCTGGGTGGCGGAACGCTGCGACCCGTATAAGGACGAGATCCCCGAGATCCCCACCGAACTGATCGAACAAACCTCGGCCGTCTACATCAGGGCCTATGAGGCGATCACCGGCGAGCGCTTTGTTCCCGACGACAGCGGCGAGACGCCGCTTGCCCGTATCCGGCAGAACCTCGCCCCGCACTTCCCCTGAGATGGCGGCGCGCGAAAGCCGCCGGCCAATCATCGGCTTGCGGCATTTCGTGCAATCGCGCTAACATCAGCCAAAAGGATCGGGCCCGGCCCGGCGGGGGACGGATGGCAAGAAGGCCGAGACGCAAGGCCGAGGAAACGCGGGAGGATATCCTCTCCATGGCGGAGACGTTGTTTCGCGAGCGCGGCTATGTGGCAGTGTCGATCGCCGACATCGCCGGGGCGCTTCACATGTCCCCGGCCAATGTCTTCAAGCATTTCCGTTCCAAGGTCGCGCTGATCGATGCGATCGCCGGACGCCATCTCGACAACGCCACCGAGCGTTTCGCAGCCTTCGACCAGGACCTGCCGCCGAAAGAGCAATTGCTCCGCTTCGTTCTGCGCCTGCTGGAAGGCCATCTGCAGGACATCCAGAAAAACCCCTACATCTTCGAAATGGTGCTTTCGACGGTCGAAGCCAAACTCGAGGCCGGCAACCGCTATCGCGCCCGTATCGAAGAGAAGCTCGGCGGGATCATCCTCGAGGGCATGGCGGAGGAACGCTACCATTGCCGCGATCCGAAAAGCGCGGCACACACCGTCGCAGACGTGTTGACCTGTGTGCTGCACCCCATCCTGATCGTCCGCGACGACAAGGAAACGCTGGTGCGCCGCGCCGAGGACATCGTGGATTTCGTCGATGCCGCACTGCAAAATAACGCTTGCTAAGTGACGATTGCTGACTTACGTCACTTCGTAAAGCTTTTGTTAAATTCGGATGATGGCATTTGAAGCCGAACCAATCCTGACGCTTATATAAGCCTGCGCTCGGCGGAGCCGAGCCCGTGGATCGAACGGCCATTGCCCCGTACAGGGAATTCAGAATGATACGGCGTGTCCTCCTCATCTCCTCGGTGCTGGCGTTCGGCGCGTTGCTCGCAGCCTGCAGCGACAACGCCGGCAAGCCCGCCGGCAATGCGGGCGCTGGCGCGACCCAGCAGGCCTCTCCGGTCGGCGTAATCACGCTGAGAAAGGGCAGTTTCCCAGTCACCACCATCCTTCCCGGCCGCGCCGAGACCTTCCAGACGGCCGATATCCGCCCACAGGTGAGCGGCCTCATCCGCGAGATCGCGTTTAAGGAAGGCGGCGAGATCAAGAAGGGCGACCTTCTCTACCAGATCGAGGATGCCCCCTATATCGCCGCCGTCGAGCAGGCCAAGGCGGCAATCTCCAAAGCCGAGGCGAGTGTGCCGAGCGCGGAAAGCAATCTCGACCGCTACCAGCGCCTGGTCGGCAGCGGCGCCACCCAGATCGAATTCGAAACCGCCAAGACGACGCTGCTCCAGGCCAAGGCCGAAGTCGAATCGGCGAAAGCAGCACTGTCCGCCGCGCAGATCGACCTCGACCACACTAGGATCATCGCGCCCTTCGACGGCATCAGCGACCAGACGGCCTATAATGTCGGCAACGTCGTCTCGGCCAACCAGACGACGGCGCTGACGACGATCCGCCAGCTCGATCCGATCTATATCTCGTTGACCGAGTCGAGCACCAACCTCTTGAAGCTGCGCGATGCGATGGCCGCCGGCGACATCAAGGGGGCAGCCAATGTCGTCTTCCACCTGATCCTCGAAGACGGCAAGGAATACAATCAGCAGGGCAAGCTCGACATGTCGAAGCAGGTGGTCAGCGAGACCACAGGCACATTCATCATCCGCGTGCTCTTTCCCAATCCCGACCGTATCGTGCTGCCCGGCATGTATGTCCGGGCAACCGTCGAGCTTGGCGCGGAGGACGGTTATGCGCTGCCGCAGCTGGCGACGAGCCGTGACGCCAATGGCCGGCTGACGGCACAGTTCGTTTCCGCCGACGGCAAGGTCGAAACCCGCGCTTTCGAAAACAGCTCGCCCTCCAATAATTCCTGGCTCGTCACCGAAGGCATCAAGGACGGCGATCAGCTGATCGTCAGCGGCCTGCAATCGATCACGTCAGGCATGCCGGTGAAACCGGTTCCGATGAAGATCACCGACAATGGCGTGGTCGTGGCTGCCGAGCAGCCCGCGGCCGGTGACGCAGAGAAGCCCGCAGCGAAATAGCTTCGAGCCCGCATCGTCACCGTCTCAGCCGCACAGGAACAACCGATGGCCAAGTTTTTCATCCGACGTCCGATTTTCGCCTGGGTCATTGCGATCACCATCATGCTCGCCGGCCTGCTGGCGATCTTCACCCTGTCGATCTCGCAATATCCCGACATCGCCCCGACAACGGTCCGCATCAATGCCACCTATCGGGGCGCGAGTGCAGAGACCGTCGAGAAATCGGTGACGACGATCATCGAGGACGGCATGACGGGCCTCGACGATCTAACTTACATGACCTCGACCTCGTCGACGGGTTCGGCCAGCATCCAGCTGACCTTCGGAACGAGCGCCGACCCTGATATCGCTCAGGTGCAGGTGCAGAACAAGTTGCAGCTGGTTCAGTCGCAGCTTCCTGGTGATGTCATCGATGCCGGCATCAGCGTCACCCGCTCGACGTCGAGCATCCTTCTCGTCGGTTCGCTTGTTTCCACCGACGGCAAGCGCAACTCGGTCGACCTCGGCAATATCCTGTCGACCTCGATCGAGGATCAGATCCAACGCCTGGAAGGTGTCGGCAGCATCAACGTCTTCGGTTCGGGATACGCCATGCGCGTCTGGCTCGATCCCTTTAAGCTCTTGAAATATCAGTTGACGCCGAGCGACGTCACCGCCGCCATCCAGGCGCAGAACACCCAGGTCTCGGTCGGTTCGCTCGGCGCCCAGCCGGCGGTCCCCGGCCAGCAGATCAACGTCACCATCACCGCGCAAAGCCAGCTGACCACCGTCGCCGATTTCGAGCACATCATTCTGAAGGTCGAAAAGGATGGCGCGACGGTGCGTTTGAGCGACGTCTCGCGCATCGAGATCGGCCAGGAAAGCTATGGCGGCAATTCGCGCTACAACGGCCAGCCCTCGACCGGTTTTGCCGTCAACCTGGCGATCGGCGCCAACGCCATCGATACCGCCGCCCGCGTGCGCTCGGCGCTCGATGTCATCGGCCGCGGCCTGCCCGCAGGTGTGGAAATCACCTATCCCTACGACACGACACCCTTCGTCGAGCTGTCGATCGAGAAGGTCGTGCACACGTTGATCGAGGCGATCGTGCTCGTTTTCGTCGTCCTCCTCATTTTCCTGCAGAACCTGCGGGCGACGCTGATCCCGACGATTGCCGTTCCGGTGGTGCTGCTCGGCACCTTCGGCGTGCTGGCGGTCACCGGCTACTCGATCAATACCTTGACGATGTTCGCCATGGTGCTGGCGATCGGCCTTCTCGTCGACGACGCCATCGTCGTCGTCGAAAACGTCGAACGCATCATGTCCGAAGAAAAGCTTTCGCCGCTCGAGGCGACGGAAAAATCGATGGGCGAGATCACCGGCGCCATCGTCGGCATCGCGCTCGTGCTGACCGCCGTCTTCATTCCCATGGCCTTCTTCGGCGGCTCCACCGGGATCATCTATCGCCAGTTTTCGATCACGATTGTCTCGGCCATGCTGCTGTCGGCGCTCGTCGCCCTCGTGCTGACGCCAGCCCTTTGCGCCACGATGCTAAAGCCGGTCGGCGAACACAGGAAGCACCGCGTCGGCGACTGGTTCAACCGCAATTTCACGCGCTCGACCAACAGCTATGTCGGCACCATCGGCTATCTGTTGAAACGGCCGATCCGGGTCATGCTGGTCTTCCTGCTCGTCGGCGCCGGCTGCGCCTATCTCTTCACCCGCCTGCCGAGTTCCTTCCTGCCGCAGGAAGACCAGGGCGTGCTGCTGACCATCGTCACTACGCCGCCGGGCTCGACCACCCAGCAGACCCAGGCGGTCGTCGAGAAGGTCGAGAAATATTATCGTGAAAACGAAAAGGATGCGGTGGAATCCGTGTTCGGCGCCCTCGGCTTCGGCTTCAACGGCTCCGGCCAGAACAGCGCTATCGTCTTCACCAAGCTCAAGGATTTCGCAAAGCGCACCGATCCCAAGCTCAGCGCCCAGTCGGTCGTCAACCGTGCGCTCGGCAATTTCTTTGCGATCCGCGAGGCGCAGGTCTTTGCACTTCTGCCACCGGCGATCCAGGGTCTCGGCGTATCGAGCGGCTTCTCCATGTACCTCGTCGATACCGGCGGCCATGGCAACGACGCCCTGACGGCCGCCTCCAAGCGGCTGATCCAGATGGGCAATACCTCAGGCAAGATCGTGGCGCTGCGCAGCAGCAACAAGGAAGTCGAGCCGCAGATGCGAATCGTGCTCGATCAGGAGAAGATCGGCGCCATGGGCGTCGACATCGCCTCGGTCAATTCGATGCTGTCGATCATCTTCACCGGCCGCGACGTCAACGACTTCACCCTGAACGGCGAGATCAAACCGGTCTACGTCGAGGGCGATGCTCCCTTCCGCATGCAGCCTGACGATCTCAACCACTGGTACGCCCGCAACAATGACGGCGAGATGGTGCCCTTCTCCGCCTTTACCAAGACGGAATGGGTGAAGGGTGCGCCCTCGCTTGCCCGCTTCAACGCCGTCAGCGCCATTCCGCTCGATGGAGCTTCCGCGCCTGGGGTTTCCTCCGGCGATGCGATGAACGAAATGGAAGCGCTGACCGAACAGCTCGGCGGCGGCTATACGGTCGCCTGGCAGGGCATCTCCTATCAGGAGCGCCTTTCCGGTTCGCAGGCGCCGATGCTCTATGCGATCTCCGTTCTCGTCGTCTTCCTCTGCCTGGCAGCGCTTTATGAAAGCTGGTCGATCCCCTTCTCGGTGATCATGGCGGTGCCTGTCGGCATTCTCGGGGCGCTGACGGCAGCGACCTTGTTCGGTCAGGCAAACGACGTCTATTTCAAGGTCGGCCTGCTCACGACCATCGGGCTGGCGGCGAAGAACGCGATCCTCATCGTCGAATTTGCCAAGGACCGCATGGAAAGCGGCATGGGCCTCTACGAAGCGACCCTTGAGGCAGCGAGATTGCGCCTGCGGCCGATCATCATGACCTCGCTGGCTTTCATTCTCGGTGTCGTGCCGCTGGCAATTGCGACAGGCGCGGGTTCGGCGGCACAGAACGCCATCGGTATCGGCGTTCTCGGCGGCATGCTGGCGGCAACGATGCTCGGAATTTTCTTCGTACCGTCTTTCTTCGTCGTCATTCGACGCATCTTTGCCACACGCGGCAAAAATGCGGCGGGACTGTGATATAAATGCACTGTGATAATGCTGTTTCGATTGCTACATTGCGCCCGACTGCTTCGGAATGGTGTTTTTGGTAAACGAGGCGCGGCGGCCGATAGTGAAGCATGAAGCTTCGGACAAGAATTGACTTGCTCGAGTACAGGATGAAATGAATGGTATCTCTTCGTTTTGCCGCCACACCGGCATTGCTGTTATTATTGTCGGGCTGCGTTGTTGGCCCGGATCATGCTCCTCCTGAGATGCCGCTGCCCGCCAAATTCGGAGAGGGCGGAACAAAGAGTGTAGGCGATGTTGCTACCGCAGCCTGGTGGACCGCCTTCAACGACCCCAAACTGAATGGCTATGTCCAGGCCGGCCTCGACCAGAACCTGAGCGTCCAGCAGGCGATCGAACGCATCAATGCGGCCTCCGCCAACGTCACCACCGCCGGCGCCGGCGGCCTGCCGAACCTGACGGTCGGCGGCTCGCATACGGTCAGCGGCCAGAGGGGCGAACTGCGCACGCAGTTCGACACACGCAATACCAGTGCCGGCGACGTCCAGCTGAGCTGGCTGCTCGATCTCTTCGGCCTCTACAAGCGCAGCACCGAGAGCGCGCTCGCTTCGCTCGATTCCGCCTATGCATCCGCCGATGTCGCCAAGCTGACCCTGGTGCAGGATCTCGTCTCGAGCTATATCGACGTTCGCTACTATCAGCAGCGCCTGGCGCTTTCGAGGGCCAACCTGAAGTCTCGCCAGGAAACCTACGAGCTGACCAAGTTCCAGCTTGAAGCCGGCGCCGCCTCGCGTCTTGACGTCGTCCAGGCCGAAGGCTTGGTACAATCGACGCTCGCCGAAATTCCAGGCCTCGAAACCAACATCCGCATATCGGCCCATCACATTGCCACGTTGCTCGGCCTGCCGGCCTCGGCCCTCGTCGACGAATTGCTGAAGGGCCACGGACAGCCGGTGTTCCGGGGCGGCATCAATTCCGGCATCCCGGCCGACCTGATCCGCAACCGTCCCGACGTTCGCGTAGCGGAGCGCGATCTCGCCGCGGCAACGGCCAATATCGGTGTTGCCCAGGCGCAGCTTTATCCGAGCATCTCGCTCAGCGGTTCGATCTCGCCGTCCTACATCAACCAGCGCGGCATCCATGGCGGCCTGACGCCGTGGTCATTCGGTCCAACCCTCAACCTGCCGATCTTCGATGGCGGCCGCCTGCGCGCCAACGTCAAGTCTGCACAGTCCGACGCCGCGACCGCCTACCTCAACTGGAAATCGACGGTGCTGACCTCCGTCGAGCAGGTTGAGAACGCACTCGCCGCTGTCCGGCGTGACGCCCGCACGGTTTCTGCACTCCAGGCCCAGGTGAAGACCACGCAGGAAACCCTGGAACTGTCGACTGCATCTTACAAGGACGGCGCCTCTTCGTTGCTCGACGTTCTCGACGCGCAACGCCAGGTTTCGCTCGCCCAGGCAAGCCTTGCCCAGGCAGTTCAGCAGATGGCCAAGGACTATGTCTCCCTCAACATCGCGGTCGGCGGCGGCTACGCCCCCGGCGGCAAGGCCACCGTGGCCAACACCACTGTCGTGGTGAAGCCGGCCAAGACCTGATCGGCCGCCTTGCGTCGTATGGACATACACAGCCCCGCGATCGTCTCGCGGGGCTTTTTCATGTCGGCCGAATTTGTATCGCGGATAAAGCGCGATAAGATGAATTGGGATTCGACATGCGAAAAGAGCTGAGGTAAAGCTCTGATTAAACGATTAATCAGGCGTCATCGATCATGGCTTCATCGCGTTCGGGACCGAACCTCAGCAGGATAGCGACGTCGCTCGGCGTCTCGGTCGCCACGGTCTCCAATGCGCTATCAGGCAAGGGCCGCGTCTCCGGCCAACTGGTCGAAAGGATTCGCGAGCATGCGGCCGAGCTCGGTTACGTCCCGAGCCAGGCCGGGCGGGCGCTGCGGACCGGCCGCAGCGGCGTTCTCGGACTGGTGCTGCCCGACATCGCCAATCCGCTCTTTCCCAAGATCGCCCAGGCGATCGAATTCGCCGCTTCTGCCGCCGGTTACGGTGTGCTGATCGCCGATTCCCGCGGCGATGTCGCCGCCCAGACCGAGGCCATTAATCGGCTCGTCGAACGTGGCGTCGATGGCATGGTCATCATTCCCCGCCGCGCCACCCGCATTTCCTCCGCCGCCTGTCCAATCGCCGTCATTGATACCCCTTCGACGCCGGGCAACACCGTTTCCGCCGACCATTGGCAAGGCGGCCGTGAAATCGCCGGCCATCTTGCCGGCCTCGGCCATCGCCGCATCCTCATCATCGGCAACAATCAGGAATCCAGCGTCCAGAACGACCGCGTCGGTGGCATCCGCTCTGGTCTGCACTCCGGCATGCATGCTGAAACCCTGTGGATCGACAAGCTGGAGCGGGATGGGGGCAGCGGCTGTCCGCTTGGACTCGCCGAAAGAGTGAGGCAGGGGTTCACCGCTTTCGCGGCCCTCTCCGATCTGCAGGCGCTGCGTGCGCTGACGGAGCTACAGCAGGCCGGCGTCAACATTCCAGCCGATGTCAGCGTCACCGGCTTCGACGACCTCATCTGGTCGCCCGTCGTCACGCCGTCGCTTACGACGGTTCGCATGGACATGGACACTATTGCCGGGATTGCCGTGTCGGCGCTGGCGGATGCCATAAGAGCAAACAGCATCCGGCAGGGCGTGCTCGTTACCGCTGAGATCGAGCGCGTCGCCATGCAGCTGGTCGTCCGCCAATCATCCGGGCCCGCGAACCCGGCACCAAAAACCTCAGAGATGGAGAACATGTAAGATGAAAAAAGCTCTCATTGCCTCGGCAGCACTCGCCGCCCTGTCTCCGCTCGGAGTAGCCGCAGCGGACCGCACGCTGACCATTTCCGTCTATGCCTTTGCGCAGGACGATTTCAAAACGCTGGTCTATGATCCGTTCGAAGCCAAATGCGGCTGCAAGCTCGTGGTCGAGACGGGCAACAGCGTCGAACGTCTGGCCAAGATGGAGGCCAACAAGGCCAATCCTGTCGTCGATCTCGCCGCCGTTTCCATGGCCGATGCGCTGGCCGCATCGCGCGCCGGCCTGGTCGACAAGATCGACACCGCTAAGCTCGCTAATTTCGCCAGGCTTTACGACGTCGCCAAGGATCCGAACCGCGACGGCATGAGCGTCGGTTATACCTTTTACGCCACCTCCATCGCCTACCGCTCCGACAAGATGAAGATCGACTCTTGGGCCGATCTCCTGAAGCCGGAATATGTCGGCCATGTCGCCTTTCCGAACGTGACCACCAATCAGGGGCCACCGGCGCTCTATATGCTCGGCCAGGCGCTCGGCAAGGACACGCCGGATCTGAAGGGACCGATCGAAGCACTGGGCGAGAAGAAGGACGACATCGTCACCTTCTACGAAAAATCCTCGCAGCTCGTACAGCTGATGCAGCAGGAAGAGATCTGGGCAGCGCCGATCGGTCGCTTCTCCTGGGCAGGCTTCACCAAGCTCGACGTCCCGGTCGCCTGGGCGACGCCGAAAGAGGGGCAGACCGGCGGCATGAACGTGCTGGTGCTGACCAAGGGGTCGAAGAACCAGGATCTCGCCTTGCAGTTCATGGATTTCTGGCTTTCGACCGAGATCCAGACCAAGCTCGCCGAAAAGCTGGTCGACAGCCCCGCCAACAGCGAGGTCAAGCTGTCCGAAGCCGCCGCCAATAATCTGACCTATGGCGATGAAACCGCCAAGAACCTCAAGCTGATCCCTTCGGCCGTCGCCCTCGACAATCGCGCCGGCTGGCTGAAAACCTGGAACGAAAAGGTCGGCCAGTAAGGCCTGAATGAGAACCGGTCGCGGCAGCTCTGCCGGGACCATCCTCTGTCCGCTCGAAAGGCGCCTCATGTTCCAGAACCGCGCAGAAGCCCTGGCGCTGGCCTTGCCGGCAGCGGTCTTCGCGACCGTGGTCTTCCTGCTGCCCGTCGCGATCCTACTGTCGGAGGGCTTCCGTGCCGGCGGCGGCTGGACACTGTCGGCCTATGCCGGTTTCTTTTCCGAGACGCTGAACCGCACCGTTTTCCTACGCAGCTTCCGGCTCGGCCTCGAAGTCACCGCCGTCTCGGCGGTTATCGGTTATGCCGCGGCCTTCGCCATCGTCAACCTGCCGGCGAAGGGCAAGGGGCGCATCATCGGCCTCGTCACCCTGCCGCTGATGATCTCGCCGGTGGCGCGCACCTATGCCTGGATCGTCATTCTCGGCCGCACCGGCATCGTCAACCAGGCGATAACGGGCCTCGGCCTCAGCGCCGAGCCGCTGCGGCTGCTGTTCACCGAGACCGCCGTCTTCATCGGTCTCCTGCAGCTCTTTCTGCCGCTGATGATCCTTTCCTTGATCAGTGCGCTCGAAAACATGCCGAAGGATGCGATTCCCGCTGCCCGCGTGCTTGGCGCCAACTGGTTCCAGGTCTTCTGGAAGGTCATCGTGCCGCTGACCAGGGAAGGCCTCGTCGTCGGCGGCACGCTTGTCTTCACCGGATCGCTGACCGCCTATATCACCCCTGCCGTGCTTGGCGGCTCGAAGGTGCTGATGCTGGAAACGCTGCTGTATCAGCAGGTCTCCGTCGCCAATGATTTCGTCTCGGCAAGCGTCATCGCCTTCATTCTGATCATCATGAGCTTTGCCGCCAATATCCTGTTGAAACGGCTTGCGACGGCGAGGAGCCGCCGATGACCCTGCGCCTGTTTTCGCCCATCGTGCTTTTCCTGCTGCTGGTCTTTCTGATCGGTCCCTTCCTGATCATTATCGCCGCTTCGCTGTCGGCAGGCGATACGCTGGCCTTCCCGCCGCAGGGACTGTCGCTGCGCTGGGTGATGAAGGTGTTTACCGTCGAGAGTTTCCGCGACAGTTTCGCCATGTCGATGTTCCTTGCGGTCTTTGGAACGCTCGCAGCCCTCGTCCTCGGTATCCCGGCCGCCTATGCCCTGTCGCGCTACCGGTTGCCCGCGGCAGAAACCGTCCGCACCATCGTCTCGCTGCCGATCATCGTGCCCGGCATCATAGTCGGCCTGGCGCTCTTGCGTTATCTCGTCGTGCCCTTCGGCTTCAACATCACGCTCGCGCTCTTCTTTGCCCACACCGCCCTCGTGCTGCCCTATGCCGTGCGCGTCGTCTCGGCGAGCCTCGACAATCTGCGCTCGGATATCGAGGAGGCCGCCGTCCTGCTCGGCTCCTCCAGGCTCGGCGCCTTCTTCCGTGTAGTAATGCCGAATATTCGCGGCGGCATTCTCGCAGCCTTCATCCTCGGCTTCGTCACCAGCTTCAATCAGGTGCCCGTCTCCCTCTTCCTTTCCGGTCCCGGTGTGCGGACGCTGCCGATCGACATGCTGGGCTACATGGAAACCACCTACGACCCGTCCATTGCGGCGCTCTCCGCCCTTCTCGCCTTTCTCTCGATCGGCATCGTCTTCCTCGCCGAACGTTTCCTGGGATTCTCGCGTTATGTCTGATGCCTATCTTCAACTCGACAAGCTGACGCTTGCCTATGGCGATACGGTCGCGGTCGGAAATCTCGACCTTACGATCGGCAAAGGCGAACTGGTGGCGCTGCTCGGCCCCTCCGGCTGCGGCAAGACGACGACGATGCGCGCCATCGCCGGCCTGCTGACGCCCGCCTCCGGCCGCATCAGCCTCGATGGCGCCGATATCACCCGCGTCTCCGCCAACAAGCGCGCCGTCGGCCTCGTCTTCCAATCCTACGCCCTCTTCCCGCATCTGACGGTCTATGAGAACGTCGCCTTCGGTCTGCGCCTCAAGCGCATCTCGGGCGCCGATCTCGACGCCCGCGTCGGCGCCGGCCTCAAATCGGTCGGCCTCTCGGCCTTCGCCGGCCGCAAGCCGGCCGAACTCTCCGGCGGCCAGCAGCAGCGCGTGGCCCTTGCCCGCTCGATGGTGATGGAGCCGAAGGTGCTGCTGCTCGACGAGCCGCTCTCCAATCTCGACGCCCGGCTTCGCCTCGAAATGCGCGCCGAATTGCAGCGGGTGCAGAAAGAGACCGGCGTCACCATGATCTTCGTGACCCACGATCAGGTAGAGGCTTTGGCGCTCGCCGATCGCATCGTCGTCATGCTGAACGGCGGCATCGAACAGATCGGCACACCGGAGGAAATCTACAACAATCCCGCCTCCGCCTTCGTTGCAGATTTCGTCGGCTTCGAGAACGTCTTCGCGCTCAAAGACGGAAAGCTTGCGACGCCGAACGGCCCGGTAGCACTTTCCGCTCCGCCGCCACAAGCTGCAGCGGGCCTGGCCTGGCGTCCGCGCACGGTGGTCCTCGGCTCAGGTTCCTTCCAGGGAACAGTGCGCGGCACCTCCTTTGCTGGCAACACTCGCGAATATCTCCTCGATACGCCGCTTGGGCCCATCAAGGCCGAGATCGACGCAAACCTGCCGCCGCACGAGATCGGCTGCGCGCTGGCCTTCGATCTGCCGGTTGCCGGCGCGGCCAACCTCAAACGGTTCGGGTAAAATCATGGGCGTCTGGATCGATACCGATATGGGCTTCGACGACATCGCCGCCATTCTGGTGGTGGCACAGTCGGAATTCGACATCGCCGGCGTATCGCTGGTCTTCGGCAATGCGCCGCTACCGCAGGTGAGAAAAAATGCCGCCGGCGCCGCCAGCGCCTTCGGCTGGAAGTTCCCCATCCACACCGGCCGCGCCATGCCGGTTCTCGGCAAGCTCGAAACCGCCCAGGCGATCCTCGGCGCAACCGGCATTCCGACCATCGGCAGGAGCCTGCCGGAGGCCTCAGCCCTTGCCGTAAGCGATGCCTTCGCAGCACTTTGCCGCTGGCTGGAAGGCGAAGGCCAGCATCGCATCCTGGCGCTCGGGCCGCTTACCAATATCGCCGCCGTGGCGCTCGCCCGCCCCGATCTAACCGCCCGCATCAGCGACCTCGTCTGGATGGGCGGCGGCGTCACATCGGGCAACCATACGGCCTCCGCCGAGTTCAATGCGCTCGCCGATCCCGAAGCTCTGTCGATCGTCATCGCCCATGGCCTGCCGCTGCGCATGGTCGATCTCGATCTCTGCCGCAAGGTGCTGGCAAGGCCGGAGGATGCCGAGCCGGTGCGCGAGGCAGGCGGCGCCAATGCCGAGCTGATCGCCGATATGTTGTCGGGTTATGTAAGTATCGGCGCCAGCCGCGGCCGCCCCGGCATGGCGATCTACGACCCCTGTGCCGCCGTCGCCTTCATCGCTCCTGACATCGTCAGCTTCCGCCCCGCGCGCATCGACGTCGAGCTGCAGGGAACCTTGACCCGTGGCCGCACCGTCGTCGAGACCCGCGCTACGCATGCGACCTTCAACGCAGAATTCGCCGCCGACATCGATGCCGATAGCGCGCGTGCGATCATTCTCGCCGCCCTGGTCAACGAGGCCCGCAAATGAACACCACCCCTCGCCAGGAACCCGCCGATCTCAACGATCCCGCCCTGCGTGCGCGAGCCGTCGCTGCCGCGCGCGGCGATGCCCCCTTCGACATGCTGATTACCGGCGGCCGGCTGCTCGATGCGGTAACGGGCCTGATCCGGGAGGCCGATATCGGCCTCGTCGGCGCGCTGATCGCAAGCGTCCATGCCCCGGCAAGCCGGAGCGATGCGGCCGAGATCATCGATGCGGCGGGCAGCATCGCAACACCCGGCCTGATCGACACGCACATGCATGTCGAAAGTTCGATGGTGACACCAGCGGAATATGCGCGTGCCGTGCTGCCGCGCGGCGTCACCACCATCGTCTGGGATCCGCATGAATTCGGCAATGTGCATGGCCTCGACGGCGTGCGCTGGGCTGTAGAGGCGGCACGCTCACCGCCGCTGCGCATGATCCTGCTCGCCCCCTCCTGCGTGCCGTCGGCGCCGGGGCTGGAATTTGCCGGCGCCGATTTCGATGCCGCCGTCATTGCCGAAATGCTGCGTTCCTCCGCCGTCGGCGGCGTCGCCGAAGTCATGAACATGCGCGGCGTCATCGACGGCGATCCGCGCATGAGCGCTATCGTCAATGCCGGCCTTGCCTCCGGTAAGCTCGTCTGCGGTCATGCCCGCGGCCTTGAAGGCGCCGATCTCAACGCCTTCATGGCGGCGGGCGTCACCTCCGACCACGAACTCACCTCCGGCACCGACCTCGCCGCCAAGCTTGCCGCCGGCCTGACGATCGAGCTGCGCGGCTCGCACGACCATCTGCTGCAGGAATTCGTTGAGGTGCTGAACGGTCTCGGCCACCTGCCTCCAACCGTGACGCTCTGCACCGACGACGTCTTTCCCGATGAACTCTATCAAACCGGCGGCCTCGACGATGTCATCCGCCGGCTGGTGCGCTACGGCATGAAGCCGGAATGGGCGCTCCGGGCCGCGACCTTCAACGCCGCTGCGCGGCTGAAGCGCTCCGATCTCGGTCTTATCGCCGCTGGCCGCCGCGCCGACATCGTGCTCTTCGAGGACCTTGAGCAATTCCGGGCGCGGCTGGTCATATCGGGCGGACGCATCGCCGCCCGCAACGGCGGCATGCAGGGTGACATTAAGCAGCTCGATACTGCGCCGCTTGAAAATTCGGTGAAGCTCCCGCAATTCGCCGAGGATGATTTCCGCATCCCGTCGAGAGGCGAGCGCGTTCGCGTCGCCACCATCGACCGCCCGCGCTTCACGCAATGGGGCGAGGCGGAGACGGAGGTTAGGGACGGCTTCGTCGTGCCGCCGGCCGGCAGCGCCATGATCGCCGTCGCCCATCGCCACGGCAAGGCCGACGGGACCCCGCGCATCGGCTTCCTCACCGGCTGGAGTGAATGGCGCGGCGCCTTCTGCACCACCGTCTCGCATGACAGCCACAACCTCACCGTCTTCGGCGGCAATGCGCGTGACATGGCGCTCGCCGCCAACGCCGTCATAACAGCCGGCGGCGGCATGGCGGTCGCCAAGGACGGAAAGATCGAGGCGATCTTGCCGCTGCCGCTCTCCGGCCTGGTGACCGGCGCATCGCTGAAGGAAACCGCTTCGGCTTTCGCCGGCATCCGCAAAGCCATGGAAAAAATCGTCGACTGGAAACCGCCTTATCGCGTCTTCAAGGCCTGCTTCGGCGCAACGCTTGCCTGCAATGCCGGCCCGCACCAGACGGACCGGGGGATTGCCGATGTAGTGACGGGAAAGGTGCTGGAAAGCCCGGTGCTGGAGGTTTTGTAAGTTTGGACGCACAGACCGTACTTGCCGTGCAGCCCCCTCATCCGCCCTGCGGGCCAAAGGCTCTAGCTAAACCTTCAACTCCCGCTCCACCAACGCCACCCAATAAGCCGCACCATATCCAAGCGCCTCGTCGTTGAAATCATAAGCCGTATTGTGATGCAGTGCCCCATCCACTGCCGGCCCGTTGCCGAGCCAGACATAACAGCCCGGGGCATTCTGCGCGAAGAAGGCGAAGTCATCTCCTGCTGTCGACGGCGGAAAACTCGTCCGCACCTTCCCACCGAAAACCACGTCGGCGGCGACGAGCGCCCGGGCGGTAGCGTCCGCATCATTGACGACAGGCGGAATCCGCCGTTCGAAATGGTAGTCGACGGATATGCCGTACATGGCAGCCGTTCCGCTGGCCAACCGACCGATCTCGCTCTCCAGCTGATCGCGCACATCGGGCGAATAGGCCCGCGCCGTCCCGCCGATCTCCACTATATCGGGAATGACGTTCAAGGCCTTGGAATCACCCGCCTGCAGGAAACAGGCACTGACGACGGCCGGTTGCAGCGGATCGACCACCCGTCCGACGATCGTCTGCAGCGACGACAGGAAGGTGCCGGCGGCCGTGATCGGATCGCGGCCAAGATGCGGTTTTGCGCCATGGGTGCCGATGCCGCGAAAAGTGATGCGCCAGCTGTCGGAGGAAGCAAGCTGCGGCCCTTCGACCACGGCAATCTCGTCGACCGCAAGCCCCGGCATATTGTGCAGGCCATAAACGGCATCGCAGGGGAAGAGTTGGAAGAGGCCCTCCTCCACCATGCGCTTCGCGCCGCCGCGGCCCTCTTCAGCCGGCTGGAAGACGAAATGCACCGTGCCGGAGAAACCGCGCGTCGCCGCCAGATGCCGCGCGGCACCCAGCAGCATCGCCGTATGGCCGTCATGGCCGCAGGCATGCATCTTTCCCGGCACAGTCGATTTATAGGGGCGCTCCGCCATTTCAGGCATGGCGAGCGCATCCATATCTGCCCTGAGACCGATCCGGCGGGTGCCATTGCCGAGCTGCAGCGTGCCGACCACGCCGGTGCCGCCGAGGCCGCGGTGCACCGTGATGCCGGCCTCCTCGAGAAATCTCGCGACGATGCCGGCAGTGCGCTCTTCCTCGAAACCAAGTTCGGGATGGGCATGCAGATCGCGGCGCAAGGATGTGAGAAACGGCAGATCGTCCTTGATCCGGGCGGGGATGCTCATCGGACAATGCTCCTGGGGCCTGGATATCCTGTCAAGCGAAACGGGCGCCAACCGGCGCCCGCGTCAGATCATCCTTTGTTCATCAAACAGGTCGCAAGTTCAACCATCAAGCCTCCTCGACGAACACCTCTTCGCGCTTCTTCTTCACGCTCGGCAGGAAGACGACAATGAGCACGGCAAGCGCGATCGCCAGAAGCGTGGCGCTGATCGGGCGTGTGACGAAGGTCGTCGGATCCCCGCGCGACAGGATCATCGCCCGCCGCAGGTTCTCCTCGAGCAGCGGCCCGAGCACGAAGCCGAGCAGAAGGGGCGCCGGCTCGCAGCGAAGCTTTGCCAGCACGTAGCCGATGAACCCGAAGAAGGCGACGGCATAGAGGTCGTAGACGTTGGCGTTGACGCTGTAGACCCCGATCGAGCAGAAGGCCATGATGACCGGGAAGAGCACGTAATAGGGCACCGTCAAGAGCTTCACCCAGAGCCCGATCAGCGGCAGGTTGAGGATGACGAGCATCAGGTTGCCGATCCACATCGAGGCGATGATGCCCCAGAACAGCGCCGGCTGCTCGGTGGCGACATTCGGTCCCGGCACGATCCCCTGGATGATCATCGCGCCGATCATCAGCGCCATGACGGGATTGGCCGGAATGCCGAGCGTCAGCAGCGGAATGAACGAGGTCTGCGCCCCGGCATTGTTGGCCGATTCCGGGCCCGCCACACCGGCGACGGCACCCTTGCCGAATTCCTCCGGCGTCTTCGACATGCGCTTCTCCACCGTATAGGAGGCGAAGGAAGCGAGGATCGCGCCGCCGCCGGGCAGAATGCCGAGCGCCGAACCGATCGCCGTGCCGCGAAAGATCGGCGCGATCATCTCCTTGAATTCCTGGCGCGAGGGCAAGAGGCCGGAGACCTTGGCCATCAGCACCGTGCGGGTCGACTCGCCCTCGAGGTTGCGCAGGATCTCCGCCACGCCGAAGACACCGACGGCGAGCGCCACGAAATTCAGCCCATCGGCATATTCCCGAATGCCGAGTGTGAAGCGCGGCGTGCCGGTGTAGATATCGGTTCCGACCAGACCGAGCAGCAGCCCGAGCGCCACCATCGCTAAGGCCTTGACGACGGAGCCGTGCGCCAAAGCGATCGACGAGACGAGGCCGACGATCATCAGCGAGAAATATTCCGCCGAGCCGAATTGCAGCGCGATGGCGGTGAGCGGCGGCGCGAAAATCGCAACGAGGAAGGTCGAAACCGTTCCGGCGAAGAACGAACCGAGGGCGGCGATCGCAAGCGCTGCCCCCGCCCTGCCCTTGCGCGCCATCTGGTAACCGTCGATTGCGGTGACGGCGGAGGAGGATTCGCCCGGCATGTTGATGAGGATCGCCGTCGTCGAACCACCGTATTGCGCGCCGTAATAGATGCCGGCCAGCATGATCAGCGAAGAGACCGGTTCGAGCTGGAAGGTGATCGGCAAAAGCATGGCGATCGTCGCCGTGGCGCCGATGCCGGGCAGCACGCCGATCAGCGTGCCGAGCAGCACGCCGATCAGGCAGAAGAGCAGGTTTTCCGGTGTGCCGGCCGTCGCAAAACCGAGCGCGAGATTGCTGAAAAGATCCATCATCGACTCCTAGAACCGGACCCAGGGGCCGAAGCGCTCGAACGGCAGGCCGAGCCCATAGCTGAAGACCGCCACCGAAAAGACTGTCAGCAGCAGCGAAAGAATGATCGCGAAGAACACGTTCATCTTTTGCGATGCGAAGCAGGCGATGAACGCGGTGAAGAACAGCGCCGGCGCAAATCCGAGGCCGCGTACCGTCAGCCCGAAGAAGACGGGCGCCGGCAGGATGAAGAACATGCCGCGCCAGGCGAAGAGACCGATCGGCTCCCCCTCGACGCGCAGCGCCTGGATGAAGATGATCGCGCCGAGCAGCACGAGCACGCCGGCCAGCACCAGCGGAAAATAACCCGGCCCCATGCGCACCGCCGTGCCGAGGTCGAGCCCCAGCGACTGGATGGCGAAGAAAGCGCCGGTCGCGACGAAAAGCCCGCCGCAGATCGCATTGGTGGTATCGAAACTGATGGATTTCATGGTGTCTCCTGGAGTTGGAGATGGTTCACGTGATGCCGTTGCTGCGGCGATTGCCCCTCATCCGCCTGCCGGCACCTTCTCCCCGCAAGCGGGGAGAAGGGGATATGCCGCTGGCCTCTCATCCATGCCGCTGTTGCGCGGGGCAAGTCCCTCTCCCCGCGCGCGGGTTAGGGTGAGGGGCTCATCCGGCATGTCCTGGACGAGGACAAGTCTCAGTCGGCATATTCGCCGGCAGCCTCGATCACCGGCTTCCAGCGGGCGATCTCGCCTTCGAGCTTGGCCTTCAGCGCAGCCGGCGTCGCATCGGCGTCGGAGGAAGGCGCTGTGCCGAGTTCGGCGAAGCGGGCGCCGACATTCGGGTCCTTCAGTGCGACCTGCAGCGACTTCGACAGGCGTTCGTTGATCGCGGCCGGCGTGCCCTTCGGCGTGTAGATGCCGTGCCAGATCCCGACTTCGAAGCCCGGCAGGCCGGCTTCGACTGCCGTCGGAATGTCCTTCATCACGTCGAGGCGCTTCGGCGAAGTCACCGCATAGGCCTTGATCGTGCCACCCTGGATCTGCTTGGTCGTGTTGGTCGTTTGGTCGCACATGACGTCGACCTGGCCGCCGAGCAGGTCGGTCATGGCAGGGCCGGTGCCCTTGTAGGGAACGGTGGTCAGCGGCGTCTGGATGGCGCTCATGAACATCATGCCGCAGAGATGCGAAGCCGCACCGATGCCGGCATTGGCGACCGTCACCTTGTCCTTGTTGGCCTTGATATAGTCGATCAGCCCCTTGAGGTCGGCCGGCTCCATGTCCTTGCGTGCGACGATCGTCATCGGCACCTCGGTGACGAGGCCGACATAATCGAAGGCGCCGAGCGTGTCATAGGCGAGCTTGCGGTAGAGCGTGGCGCTGGTCGCCATGCCGATATGGTGCAGCAGGATCGTGTAACCGTCGGGATCGGCGCTCGCCACGCGGCCGGCGCCGAGCGTACCGCCGGCGCCGCCGACATTTTCGACGACGATCTGCTGACCGAGATCCTTCGACATGGATTCGGCGACGAGGCGCGCGACTGTGTCTGTCGGGCCGCCGGCCGCAAAGGGCACGACCATGGTGATGGTGCGTTCGGGATAGGTCTGCGCCGAAGCGACGCCGGCGAGAAGAGAGACTGCGGCAGCCGCGGTCAGGCCGAGCATGGCCTTCAGAATTTTCATCGTTTCCTCCCTGATGAAACAAGCAAGCCCGCCGACACATCCTCCGCGCCGGGCATGACCTATTTGCCGCCGGGAAAAACCGGCCCGCAATCATTACAGCCACTTTCGAGACACGATTTTGCGACAGTGCGATGCAGCATGGGTCGATTTGGAAACAAACGGCTTGTGCGATGGGTGGATTTCCACCCACCGCGAACATGGGGCGGCGCCGAGAATTAGCCTTCGGTGGTCAGCATCCGCTTGTCGAGGCCGTATTTCTGCATCTTTTCGTAGAGGGTCTTCCGGGAGATGCCGAGTGTCTCATAGACCGGCTTGAGGCTGCCGCCATGCGCCACCAGCGCACTGGCAATGACGCCCCGTTCGAATTCGGCGACGCGCTCCGCAAGCCCGGTTGCCTCCCCGGCCTGTGGGCCGCCATCGTCGAGTCCGAGAACCAGACGGTCGGCGGCATTCCTCAATTCACGCACATTGCCCGGCCAGTCACGCTGGGCGACATCGGAGATCACGTCGGGCGGCACGGTCACCTCATCGCGGCCATAGCGGGCGGCCGCTTCCCGCACCAACTGCAGAAAAAGCAGCGGAACATCCGCCCGGCGCTGCGACAGCGACGGCACATGCAGCGTCGCAACGTTCAGCCGGTAGAACAGGTCGGCGCGGAAGCGTCCCGCCGCCACCTCCGCCTCCAGGTCCACCTTGCTCGTAGCGATAAAGCGCACGTCAAGCGCCACCGTCTCATTCGATCCCAACCGGGAAATCATCCGCTCCTGCAGCACCCGCAGGAACTTCGCCTGCAGGTCGAAGGGCATGGAGCCGATTTCGTCGAGCAGGATGGTGCCGCCGCGCCCATGCTCGAACTTTCCGTAGCGCGGTCTCACCGCGCCGGGAAAGGCGCCCACCTCATGGCCGAAGAGCTCGCTTTCGATCAGGTTGGCCGGCAGCGCCGCGCAATTGATCGCAATGAACGGCCGGCTCGCCCGGGCGCTGATATCGTGCAGCGCGCGGGCCACCACCTCCTTGCCGGCGCCGGTTTCCCCGACAATCAGCGTATCGGCATCGCTCGCCCCGATCGCCCGGATGCGGTAGCGCAGATCCACCATCACCTGCGTGCGTCCCGGCAGCCGCGCCTCGATATCGTCGCGCTTGCCGGCGACCGCCTTCAGCAGCCGGTTTTCGAGCACGAGGCCGCGCCGCTCCATCGCCCGGCGAATGACGCCGGCAAGCATCTCCGGCGTGAACGGCTTCTCGATGAAATCATAAGCGCCTTCGCGCATCGCCTTCACCGCAAGCTGAACGTCGCCGTGGCCGGTGACGAGAATGACCGGCACTTCAGGGTCGAGTTCGCGGATTTTCTGCATCAGCGTCATTCCGTCCATGCCGGGCATGCGGATATCGCTGACGACGACACCGGGAAAACTGTAGCCGATCAATTCCAGCACATGATCGCCGTTCGAAAAAGTCTCGACGCTGAAGCCGGAAAGCTCCAGCGCCTGCGCCGTCGAGCGGCGCAACTCCTCCTCGTCGTCGACCAGCAGAATCTTCGCATCGTTCATTCCGCGGCCTCCGGCATCAGCCCTGCCGCCGATTGCAGTTCGATACGGAACACCGCGCCCCCTTCCGGATGATTGACCGCGGAAAGGCTGCCGCCGAAATCCTTGATGATATTGTAGGAGATCGACAGTCCGAGACCGAGCCCCTTGCCGACGCCCTTCGTCGTGAAGAAGGGATCGAAGATACGCTCGGCGATCGCCGCAGGCACGCCTGGCCCATGGTCCCGCACCGTCAGCACCACCTTGCCGGCCTCCTCGAAGGCCGAAACCTCGATACGTCTGTCATCAAGCCCTTCCGCGGCATCGGCCGCGTTGGAAATCACATTCACCAGCACCTGCTGCAGGCGCACCGAACCGGCACGCACCACCGGCGGCCGGGTGCCCAGATCAAGCCGGAGCTCGGCATCGGCCGCCTTCAGCCGCCAGGCGATGATCTCGAGCGTGTCATGCATCGCCTCGTCGAGAGACACCGAGCCGAGTTTCTCGTTCGGTTTGCGGGCGAAGTTGCGCAGATGCCGGCTGATCGCGGCCATGCGGTCGATCAGCCCGCCGATACGCCTTATATTGTCCCGCGCCTCCTCGGTCCGGCCGCGATCGATGAGAACGGAGGCGCTGTCCGTATAGGTCTTGGCGGCGGCGAGCGGCTGGTTGAACTCGTGCGAAAGCGCAGCCGACATCTGCCCGAGGCCGGCGAGCTTCCCGGCCTGGATAAGATCGGCCTGTGTCTGACGGAGCTGTTGCTCGGTCAGACGCCGTTCCGATATCTCCTCCTCGATGCGGCTGTTGACGCGGGCAAGATCGGCCGTGCGCTCCTCGACGCGCTGCTCCAGTTCGTTGCGAGCCTCCGTCTGCAGTTGCATGCGTTCGGCAAGCCGCGCCCGCCGCTGGCGCAGAACCGCGACCGCAAGCCCGGCAATGCAAAGGATAAGAAAGACAGCCGCAAGCGCCGTGCGCGCCTGGGCGCGGATGGAACTCGTTTCCATCAGCACGTTCACCGTCCAGTCCTCGGCCGGCATGTAGTGCGAGAGAACCAGATATTCGCTCGATCCGCGCTCGCCGGCGAGCGTCATCAACTCGTGCGGCTCGAAGCGCTGGCGTGTGACCGGCAGCGCCGTCAGTCTGGCATTGGCATAACGCCGCGAGGCTTCCGTGCGTGCGATGCGATCGGCCGTCAGCGGCAGGATCGCGCCGTAGAGCCATTCCGGGCTGCCGGACATGAAGATGATGCCCTCAGGATCGGAGACGAAAATCTTGTATTCGCCGCCGCCCCAGGAGGATTCGATCATGTCGATATCGACCTTGAAGACGATGACGCCGCGAATATCCGTGCCGGTCCGGATCGGCGCGGCGAAATAATAGCCGCGCTTCAGCGAGGTGGTGCCTAGCGCATAGAACCGCGCCTGCCGGCCTTCGATCGCGTCTTGGAAATAGGGCCGGTAGCTGAAATTCTGCCCGACGAAGCTTCCAGGTCCGTCGTAATTGCTGGCCGCGATCGTCTCTCCATCCGGCTTGACCACATAAATGTCGGAGGATTTCAGCAGCCCGTTAATCTGCTTGAGATAGAGATTGGCCGCATCGCGCAGTGCCGCATTTTCAGGGGCGCTCACCAGTTCCTTGATGTCGTCATGATCGGCGATCAGCGCCGGCAGCGCCTCGTAGCGGTTGAGGTGACCGCTGAGCGCCGAGACGGCAAGGCGCAGCGCTGTCCCCGCCTGCGCCGAGGCCTCTCCCATATAGGCGCGTGTCGCAATCGCGCTTCCATAGGTGAAGAAGGCGAAGATGATCAACGGCACCACCAGGAACGCCGCTATCGCACGATATCTCGACAGATCCGGCTCCTCCCCTTTCCGCCTCCACTCCCCAGCGAGGCATACCCGACGGCTCAAGTTTAATGACGCCGACACGGATTTCCAAGGGCCCGCCGAAACTTGACACCCGGAGACGCGAATGCCCTATTGCGGTATCGTAGGGAACCCCATCATGAGCAACGACAAGACGCCCGCCGACAGCAAGCTCACCAGCTCCAAGCGTCGCTGGGCGGCAGAGGGCAAGTTTCTGACCGGCCGCATCAGCCGCCCCGAAGCCGAGCGCCTGCCGCCCGGCCAGCATCTCGTCAAAAACTGGCCGGTGCTCGATCTCGGCCAGCAGCCCGTCATCTCCACCGATAGCTGGCGTCTTGAAGTGCGCGGCCTCGTCGAAACGACGCTCACACTCAACTGGGCCGACTTCCAGGCGATCGAGCAGAGTACCAAGGTCAGCGATATCCACTGCGTGACCACCTGGTCGCGCTACGATAACAAATGGCGGGGTGTTTCCACGCGCGATCTGCTCGATCTCGCCATGCCGAAGCCGGACGCCGGTTATATCATGCTGACGAGTTATGACGGCTATACGACCAACCTTCCACTTGCCGATTTCGCCGCCGAGGACGCGATCCTTGTGACATCATGGGAAGGCCTGCCGCTGACGCCGGATCACGGCGGCCCGATGCGCCTCGTCGTGCCGCATCTTTATTTCTGGAAAAGCGCCAAATGGCTGCGCCGCATCGAACTGATGTCGGGTGACGAGGCCGGCTTCTGGGAAAAGAACGGCTACCATATGTATGGCGATCCGTGGCGCGAGCAGCGCTATTCCGACGATTGAGCCTTCGGCCGCAGAAAGCGACCCAGCGCAAACACCACAAGGGCGAACAGAGCGGCGAACCCCGTCAGCGACGCCATGCTGGCGGCATGAAACGGCACTTTACTCCAGCGTGGCTTGACGACATCGGCGGTGTTGAAGGCCTCGCCGCTGAACCGGCAGGTGATGAGCGCCAGGCTGCGCCGCACCATGTCGTCATCGACCGCGGAAATGATTTCACCAGCCGCAACGGCCTCCCGCGGCATCTCACGCATCGAAAGCAATACCGCCTTGGTCGCCGCAAGATAGGCATGGGCGCATTCGTTGAACGGGCTCTGCTCGTCGCTCACGCTGCCCGGCATCCGTCCCCAGAGACAATAGGAATACTGGATTTCGGCGTAGTTCAGAACGCGCCGGAATGGCTCGTTCGTATCGACTGCACGGGACGCCAGACCGATAATTCGGCCGCGATAGTCCGAAATCACCGCCATCTCGCCATGCGAAATTTCTGGGATCTCGAGACCGGCATGGCTGGCGCCGCCGCTGCGGCTATGAGCAAGGGCGTTTTCAACAGGCATGCAAAAGAAAGCGGCGGCGGCAAAGGCCGTCGACAGGAGCGATATGGTGCTGCAGCTTTTCATCGTTGCCCGAAAATCTAAAGGCGCCGGCAAAACGGCGCCCCTCGATGTGTTCAGTGGAAGGCCTTTACCTGCCGGACCGGTTGCCCGCCCTTCACGGCAAGCCGCTTTTCCGCCAGCGCTCCGAAGCCAAGACCGAGCGTTGCCCAGAGGATCGCATGCATGGCGAGCGTTGTCGTGCGGAAACGCCAAAGCACCATCGCCGAGAAGTTCTCCGGCACTTCGTTGATCGGCGGCAGCAGATAAAGCACGAGGCCGATAAAGACGAGATAGGCGATGCCGGCGATGATGGCGCCGTTCCAGAGGCCGAAACGCTCGGAAAGACGGCGCGACAGCGCCACCGCGGCGATCAGGGCGGCGAGGGAGACGACGATCATCAGGAAGAACAGCTCGGTCCTGACGCCGATTGTATCGGCATTGCCGACCGCCGGCGGGTTGGCCGGATATTTGATAGCGGGAACGAGAACGATCGCCACGAAGGCGAAAATGGCGATGACCGCCGAGGTGCCGCGCGCCGAAAGGCTGCCGACGCGGCCGTGCACGAAAGCGAAGGCGAGCGCGAAAAGCCCGCCGACGGCAATGCTATGGGCCATGACGCCGGTGAAAAGGCCCGGACCGGCCTGCATGGCGCGGCTGACGATTTCAGGTTCGGCGGCTTCGCCGGTCGCCTGGGCGCTCGCCTCCTCGAAGGCGATCGCCGAATCGACCAGCGGCTCGCCGAAAGTATGGGCGAAGGCGAAGACGAGGAAGCCAGCAATCAGGCCCGCGAGCATGCCGCGTAGCAGGAGGTTTCCAACCATGTCGGGAACTCCCCTAGTGGCAGGGGAAGCCGAGGAGGTGGCGGGCGTCATGCACGAATTCATGCACGTACATGCCGTTGAACAGCGCCATCGCGCCTTCCTCGGTGCCGACGAAATAGATGGCGATGAGCATCAGCAGGCCGCCGAAGATCGCCCATGGCAGGATCTCTGCTACGGGGATCGGCGCCGGTGCCGCAACAGGCGCAAAAGTGGTGTCAGACATGTATTCCTCCGGGAATGACGCGTTCAGTCGAAAGAGTGCTTATGCGGCAGGGTCTGACTTCCAGCGCGAAGAACCTTCGACACGCTGGTCACAGCGGCGCGACCGTGCCGGATTTACACCGGCTTCCAAACCCGCAACAGCACGGTTATATCTGCAGGCCGAAGAGCCTGTCAACGAAACTTCATGAAGCGGCGACGGGCTGTTCCCACCGCTATCCGGAGATCGGAACGACCGTGAATACGCGCCTTACCTGGATCTGCCACGGCGCGACGGCGGCGAGCCGCAAGGCCCTGTTCCCGCTCGACGAACCGCTGGAAGACAAGGCCGCAGAAGACGCGGCCAGGATGGCCGCCCTGCCCCGTGCCGATCGTATTGTCACCAGCCCGGCTTTGCGCGCCCGCCAGACTGCCGACGCGCTCGGCCTTCAAGCCCGGACGGACCCTGTCCTTGGCGACTGCGATCATGGCCGCTGGGCCGGCAAGTCGATCGCGGCGATAGAGGCCGAGGAGCCGGAGGACCTCATGGCCTGGATGAGCGATCCGGAAGCGGTCCCGCACGGGGGCGAGAGCCTTGTTGATCTTGGCATACGCGTCGCCGGCTGGATGGACAATGAATCCGCCCTCGGCGGCCATGTGATCGCCATCAGCCACGCCGCCGTCATCCGGGCAGCGGTTGCCCATGTGCTTCGGGCGCCGCCATCCTCTTTCTGGCTCGTCGACATCGAGCCGCTTGGTATCGTTCGCATGACCAGCAACGGACGGCGCTGGTCGCTGCGTTTTCAGCATTAATGCATGTCGCCCGGAAGTGTGCCGCGGTTCCGGGATAACGACATGCATAAAACAAAAACCTAAGGCGCGTCGCATGAATCCCGTTTAATGCGACGCGCATTAGCGATCCCTCATCTTATCCAGCTTTACACAAGCAAATTGCGTCATCTCTGTTGAACCCGGCTTCACCGGGACTACTTCCTTGTCCCAAGGAGATGGAAGACATGACATATGATTGGAGTGGCGAGCGTACGCGGCGCCTGCGCCTGATGCGTTTCGCCACAATCACACTTCTGATCGGTCTCGTCGTCAGCGTCCCGCTGCTGATCGTCACCGCCTGAAGCACGAGAAAGGGCGAGCATGCGACAGCACGCTCGCCTTCGTGCTTTCCCGTCCCCGCTTCACGAGAAGCGCGTCCGTCTCTCGACGGTGCAGCAACAGGCTGCGGCCTCCAATAATTCGCCTTCTGGTTTCAACGAACATTTCAGACTTTCGTGATAGTTCGGCATAGGGTGGAGATGGAGAAGGCCACATGCCGGTGTTTTTCCAGAGCAGGGCCGGAAGGCAATGCGTGTCGATCGTCGGGCTTGGGATAACTCTCTGGCTCCTCGGCGCGCTGTTGCAGCTCGACGACAGCCTTGTCTATTTCATGACCGGTTTCGGCGAATATGGCGCCGACAAACTCGTTCTGGCGCTCGGCATCGCCGGCGCCATGAGCTTCATCTATTCGGTGCTGCGCATCGCCGACCTGCGCAAGGAAACGGAACTGCGCGCCGCCGCCCAGGCGAAGGCCGATTGGACGGCCACCCACGACCATCTAACCAAGCTGCCGAACCGCTACGCCTTCGAACGCAAGATCCTCTCATGGCCGATCAAGGACGACGAGGACCAAATCGAGGAATGGGATCGCAACGTCACGCTCTTCTCCGTCGATCTCGACGGCTTCAAGAAAGTCAACGATCTCGTCGGCCACAAGGGCGGCGACATTCTGCTGATCGAGGTTGCCAGGCGAATCTGCGCGCTCGGCAACGCCGATTGCGTTTACCGCTTCGGCGGCGACGAATTCATCATCGTCGCCTTTGCCCTGACGGCACCGCGCGAGGAGCGTTTTGCCAGACTGCTAATCCAGGCTGTCACCCGGCCGATCCATATCGACGGTTTTGCCGTCGAAGTCGGCGCCAGCGTCGGCTACGACCGCTGGACCGAAGGAGCCGAACCGCTGGAAGATGCCGCGCATCGTGCCGACCTCGCCATGTACGAGGCAAAATCACGCGGCCCCAACCATTATTTCGCTTTCGAACCGGCCATGCAGGACAAAGTCACGGAACGCGCTGCGCTAGAAACCAGGCTGCGCGCCGCAATCGCCAACAAGGCGATCAAACCCTTCTATCAGCCGCTGATCGACCTGAAGACCGGTCAGCTCTGCGGCTTCGAGGCCTTGGCGCGCTGGATCGGCGAAGACGGTGTCAATATTCCGCCGCCTGTTTTCATCGATATCGCCGAGGAAAACGGGATGATCACCGCCTTGTTCGAGGATCTTCTCGCCCAGGCCTGCAGCGACGCACTCACCTGGCCTGAGCATGTAATGCTGTCCTTCAACGTCTCGCCGGTGCAGATGGAAGACAGGCTGCTGACGTCGCGCATTCTCAAGGTCCTTTCGGCAAGCCGGCTGCCGCCGCAGCGCCTGGAGGTGGAGATCACCGAAAACGCGCTGATCCAGGATCCCGCCGTCGCCGCCGTCATCCTTGATGAACTCCACGCGGCCGGCATCCAGATCGCGCTTGACGATTTCGGCACGGGTTATTCGAGCCTGGCACAGCTCGCCCGCTATCGTTTCGACAAGATCAAGATCGACAAAAGCTTCGTCGCCACCTATCGCGGCGACGAACGCCAGGAAAAGATCATCCGCGCCATGCTCGGACTCGGCAGGAGCCTCAACATCAAGACGACCGCGGAGGGCGTCGAGGAGCACGGCCAGCTCGCCTTCCTGCTGCAGCTCGGCTGCGACATCGGCCAGGGCTATCTTTTCGGCAAGGCGATGCCCGCCGCCGAGGCGGGCATCTTCATCAGCGATCGCAATGCCAGCCTGGCCTCAACGGCCTGACGATACAGCTTAAAAAGCCGGCGTCGATGATGAAGAGCAGGAATGCAATCGAAGCCGCCAGCGCCAATTGCACCTCCCAGCCCCGGGACATCGATGAAAGCTGTACTCGATCCCAGCCGAAGATGACGATAGGCTGCGCATCGGCAAAGCACGTGAACGGCGGATAAACGCCTTTCCGTCCGCAGCCCCCGCACTAAGTTCGGCCAAAATACCGACTGTGCGGAGTCTCTGAAGACATGTCATCGACCGATCTGCTCCTGACCTTCAACGCCGGCTCCTCCACGATCAAGATCGGTATCTTCGCGATGGATGGCGATAGGGCGCGGCGCCTCGGCAAAGGTGTTATCGATTTCCGTGCCGAACCGCTCTCGCTCGGCCTGATCAAGGGATCGCTGACATTCGACATGCCGTTGAAGGCCGAGGTGACGGAAGACCTGCACGACATCATCGATGAGACCTTCGCGCGTCTCGGCGATCATTTCGACATGGCCGCCACCCGCGCCGCCGGCCACCGCGTCGTCCATGGCGGCGACCGTTTCACCAGGGCGATCGCCCTCGACGACGCCGCAATCGATGCCGTCGATGCACTGACGCCGCTGGCACCCCTGCATCAACCGCAGGCGCTGCGCTTCATCCGTGCGCTCAGGCATCTGAAGCCGCATCTTGCCCAGACGGCCTCCTTCGACACGGCCTTCCATGCCACGCAGGACGATCTCGTTCGCCGCTTCGCCATCCCCCGTGCGCTGCACGACGAGGGCATCAAGCGTTATGGTTTCCATGGCCTGTCCTATAAATTCATCGCCGGCGAATTAACCCGCAAGGCGCCGGATGCGGCAAAGGCGGTGGTCGCCCATCTCGGCAGCGGCGCCAGCCTCTGCGCGCTGGATCATGGCGTCAGCCGCGATTGCAGCATGGGCTTTTCGACGCTCGATGGCATCCCGATGGCGACGCGCCCGGGCGCACTCGATCTCGGCGTCATTCTGCATCTGGCCGGTCAGCGGAACCAATCCTTCGAAGAAATCGAAGACCTGCTCTATCACCGCTCCGGCCTGCTCGGCGTTTCCGGCATCAGCGCCGATACCCGCGATCTGTTGAGGGATGGCCGGCCGGAGGCGCGCCAGGCGATCGACCTCTTCATGCTGCGTATCGCCGGCGAAACCGGCCGCATGGCGGCAACGCTCGGCGGCCTTGACGCCGTCGTCTTCACCGCCGGCATCGGCGAGCATCAGCCGGAGATTCGCGCCGGCGTGGCGAAGCGGCTCTCCTGGCTCGGCCTTGCGATCGACGAAAAGGCCAATTTCGCCAATGCGTTCACGATCAGCACGCGGGAAAGCCGTATCGCTGCCCATGTCATCGCCACCGACGAGGAGCAGGTCATCGCCGATGAGGCGCTGTCCATACTCGGCACTGGCTGATCCAGATCAACGGCAGGCCCCGCGCCGGCCGGTAGAATTGACGTTGAACAGGTTTTCGAACGGGAGAAATCCATGGAAACGCATATCTCGACCGCCGCTTTGACAGACGCCGAACTCACCCTGACCGACCGCTACTGGCGGGCCGCCAACTATCTCTCGGTCGGGCAGATCTACCTGCTCGCCAATCCGCTGCTGCGCGAGCCGCTGAAACCGGAGCATATCAAGCCCCGCCTGCTCGGCCACTGGGGCACGACACCCGGCCTCAACTTCATCTATGCGCATCTGAACCGCATGATCCGCGCCCGCGACCTCGACGTCATCTATATATGCGGCCCCGGCCACGGCGGCCCGGGCATGGTCGCCAATACCTATCTTGAAGGCAGCTACAGCGAGATCTATCCCGACATTTCCGAGGATGCCGAAGGCATGCGCAAACTCTTCCGGCAATTCTCCTTCCCCGGCGGCATCCCGAGCCATGCGGCGCCCGAAACACCCGGGTCCATCCACGAGGGCGGCGAACTCGGTTACGCCCTCGTTCATGCCTATGGCGCTGCCTTCGACAATCCCGATCTGATCGTCGCCTGCGTCGTCGGCGACGGCGAGGCCGAGACCGGGCCGCTGGCCGCGAGCTGGCATTCCAACAAATTCCTCAATCCCGCCCGTGACGGCGCCGTGCTGCCGATCCTGCATCTGAACGGCTACAAGATCGCCAACCCGACCATTCTCGGCAGGACCGATGGCGATGATCTGCGCCGTCTCTTCGAAGGCTACGGCTACCAGCCTTTCTTCGTCGAAGGCCACGAACCGGGCGATATGCATCAGCAGATGGCCGCGACGCTGGATCAGGTGTTCGACTGCATCCGCGAGATTCAGAGGCAGGCTCGTAACGGCAAAGCTCTGGACGGCTGCCCACGCTGGCCAATGATCGTGCTGCGCAGCCCCAAGGGCTGGACCGGCCCGAAGGAGGTGGACGGCAAGAAGGTGGAAGGCTTCTGGCGCGCCCATCAGGTGCCGGTTTCCAACTGCCGCGAGAATGAGAGCCATCGCAAGATCCTCGAAGACTGGATGCAAGGCTATGATCCGGCAGATCTGTTCGGCGCCGACGGCCGGCTGAAACCGGAGCTCCGGGCGCTGGCGCCCGCCGGCAAACGCCGCATGGGCGCCAATCCGCATGCCAATGGCGGCTTGCTGCGCAGCGAGCTCGATACTCCCGATATACACGACTACGCCGTAAATATCGGCAAGCGCGGCAGCGCCATGGTCCAGTCGACGGAGATCCTCGGCCGCTACCTGCGCGACACGATGAAGCGCAACGCGGAGGCCGCCAACTTCCGGATCTTCGGCCCCGACGAGACGGAATCCAACCGCCTCGGCAGCGTCTTCGAGGTCACCGACCGTGTCTGGATGGAGGATATCGAGCCCTATGATATCCACCTCTCCCGCGACGGGCGCGTCATGGAAGTGCTCTCCGAGCATCTCTGCCAGGGCTGGCTGGAAGGCTACCTCCTGACCGGCCGCCACGGTCTCTTCTCCTGCTATGAGGCCTTCATCCACATCATCGATTCCATGTTCAACCAGCACGCCAAATGGCTGAAGGTGACGCGCGAGCTCGAATGGCGAAAGCCGATCTCATCGCTGAACTATCTGCTGACCTCGCATGTCTGGCGCCAGGACCATAACGGCTTCAGCCACCAGGATCCCGGTTTCGTCGATCTCGTCGCCAACAAAAAGGCCGATATCGTCCGCATCTACCTGCCGCCGGATGCCAACACCCTGCTCTGGGTCGGCGATCATTGCCTGCGCACCTATGACCGCATCAATGTCATCGTCGCCGGCAAGCAGCCGGAGCCGCAATGGCTGTCGATGGACGAGGCGGTGAAACATTGCGAAGCCGGCATCGGCATCTGGCACTGGGCAAGCAACGAGGAAGACGCCGTCGCGCCCGACCTCGTCATGGCCTGCGCCGGCGACGTGCCGACCATGGAGACGCTTGCCGCCGTCGACCTCTTGCGCAAGGCCGTGCCGGCGCTGAAGATCCGCACCGTCAACGTCGTCGATCTGCTGGCGCTGCAATCCAAGGATCACCATCCGCACGGACTGACCGACGAGGCCTTCGATGCGATCTTCACGTCAGACAAGCCTGTCATCTTCGCCTATCACGGCTATCCCTATCTCATTCACCGCCTGACCTATAAGCGCACCAACCACGAAAACATCCACGTCCGCGGCTTCATCGAGGAGGGCACGACGACGACGCCTTTTGACATGACCGTCCTTAACGAACTCGACCGCTTCCACCTTGCCATCGAAGCCATCGAGCGCGTACCGGGCCTGAAGGAAAAGGCGACGGATGCGCTTGCCGCCTTCCGCGGCAAGCTTTCGGAACACCACGACTATGTGCGCGAACATGGCGAGGACATGCCGGAGGTGCAGGACTGGACATGGCCGGCGACGTGACACATCGGTGACTGACGCCTGCGAATGCGCCCGTCACCGGATGCCAAGACCCTATGCTCGGTCGAGCCGGACCTTCTCCTTCATGCGCCAGGCCCGCGGTGTTTCTCCTGTATATTTGAGGAAGAAGCGCGAGAAATAGGCGGGATCGGCAAAGCCGAGCCGAAAGCCGATTTCCTGAACGCTGCCCAGCGTAAAGACAAGCTGACGCTTCGCCTCCTCAACGAGTTTGGCGGCGATCAACTCGTGCGGCGTGCTGCCGGTCATCGACCGGACGATCCGGGTGAGATGCGTGGGCGAAACCCCGAGTTCCCTGGCATAGAAGGATGCGGGCTTGTGGGATCGAAAATGCTGCTGAATGAGCTCGCCCAGCATCTCCATCCGTCGCTCGTTTTCGTTCGACGAAAACTCCCGGGCATTCCCATCATGGGAAATCCGCGCCGTCAGCCGCAACGCCAGGGCGACGTAGGCTGCCAAGACCTCGTTGCGGCCGCTGCGGCGGTTTTCGAATTCATCGCCCAGTCGCCGCAACGTCTGCATCACATGGGCAGCCTCGGCATTATCGGGATCGAGCGGCGTCAGATGCGGCGTCGCCAGCCATTCACCGAGATGGCTCCGTTCGCCGGGCGGATGGCTGAGATGGGACCGCAATATGGAGATGACGAGACCGTCGATATCGCGTGAAAAACGAAAGCCGTGATTGAGCCCGGGCGGAACCGTAATCACCGCCGGCGGCCGGATGGCATGGCTCTTCTCGCCGAAGATTGCATCGCCCGAACCGGCTTCGATGTACAATATCTGAAAGAAACTCTCGTGGCGGTGGAGGCGAATCTCCCATTGGTGCAGGCTGCTGCGGGAGCGAATTGTTTCGCAATGCAACCAAAATTCCGGCGATCGTCCGATGTTTTCGCCGTAGAGCTCGTAGGTCGGTATCTGTCTGCTCATCGGCCCTCTCCCACGCCCATGTTCGATTAGTGCAATTTTTAGGCTGGAATGTCCATTGTGGCGATCCGGCCGGCGCGGCAGAATCTGACAAAACGCAAAAATGTCAGGGAGGAAGCATTTGCGAACCCAGGTCGCCATCATCGGTTCGGGACCATCCGGTTTGCTGCTCGGCCAGCTTCTGACCGAAGCCGGCATCGACAATGTCATTCTCGATCGCGTCGGCAAGGATTATATCCTCGGCCGGGTCCGCGCCGGTGTTCTCGAAGAGGGCACGGTCGGACTGCTCGATCAGGCCAAAGCCGCAGCGAGACTGCATGCCGAAGGCCTGCCGCATGACGGCTTCTCGCTCGCCTTCGACGGCCGCGACCATCGCATCGATCTGCATGAACTGACCGGCGGCCGGCGCGTTACCGTCTACGGCCAGACCGAGGTGACACGCGATCTGATGGAGCGGCGCGAAGCAAGCGGCGCCCTGTCGATCTACGATGCCGTCGATGTGACGCCGCATGACTTCGACGGCCGCTCTCCCTTCGTCACCTATATGAAAGACGGCGCTGCCGGGCGCATCGATTGCGACTTCATCGCTGGCTGCGACGGCTTTCACGGCGCCAGCCGCAAGGCCGTTCCCGAACGGGCGATCCGAAGCTTCGAAAAGGTCTATCCCTTCGGCTGGCTGGGCCTGCTTGCCGATGTGGCGCCGGTCAGCCATGAACTGATCTATGCCAACCACCCGAGGGGCTTTGCGCTCTGTTCGATGCGCTCGGCCAAGCGCAGCCGCTACTATATCCAATGCGGGCTCGACGAGAAGATCGAGAATTGGAGCGACGACCGCTTCTGGGACGAACTCAGACGGCGACTGCCGACGCATCACGCCGAAGCGTTGACGACGGCGTCGTCCTTCGAGAAATCGATCGCTCCCCTCCGCTCCTTCGTCGCCGAGCCGATGCGCTTCGGCCGGCTGTTCCTGGTCGGCGACGCCGCCCATATCGTGCCACCGACCGGTGCCAAGGGGCTGAACCTTGCGGCAAGCGACGTCCATTACCTGTTCTCTGGGCTCGTCGAGCATTACCGCGACGGTTCGGATCACGGCATCGACGCCTATTCGCAGACCGCGCTCGCCCGTGTCTGGAAGGCGGTGCGGTTTTCCTGGTGGATGACGACGATGATGCATCGTTTTCCCGATACCGGCGATTTCGACCAGAAGATCCAGGAGGCGGAGCTCGATTATCTCACCCATTCCCGTGCTGCCTCCACGGCGCTCGCGGAAAACTATGTGGGATTGCCATTCTGACATGAAGATCCGAGGCTGGTGCGGCCCAGGCGACGGCAGAGCCGGTCATCAATATTCCCACACATAATCATAATCGCATGGTGATGGATTGCGGCTTTTATTTCATTTTACATCACCATTTCGCATGACAAGCTAACGCACAATTTTTGCGGCTAGCAAATACGGCGCTGGAATGCGCCAACAAGGGAGAGAGAAATGAAGAAACTGCTTCTGGCCGCCGTTGCGGCAATCGCCATCGGCACGAGCGCCTATGCCGACACCATCAAGGTCGGAGTCATCGGCCCGTTCTCCGGTCCGTTCGCGCTCCAGGGCAAGAACTTCAAGGCCGGCATCGACGCCTATATGGCGGTCAACGGCAGTAAGGTCGGCAACGACACGATCGAGATCGTCTATCGCGACGTGCCGCAGGCCGATCCTGCTCAATCCAAGGCGCTGGCCCAGGAACTGATCGTCAAGGAAAAGGTCCAGTATCTCGCGGGCTTCTATTTCACCCCCGATGCCATGGCGGTGACGCCGATCCTCAAGCAGGGCAATGTGCCGATGGTCGTCATGAACGCCGCCACCTCGGCGATCGTCACCAAGAGCCCGCTGGTCGTGCGCACCTCGTTTACCACGTGGCAGACCTCGACGCCGATCGCCAAGGTCGCCTTCGACGCCGGCGTCAAGAAGGTGATCTCGGTCGTCAGCGATTACGGCCCAGGCATCGATGCCGAGAATGCCTTCAAGACCGGCTTCGAGAAGGCCGGCGGCCAGGTGGTCGAAGCGATCCGTATGCCGCTTGCCACCAACGATTTCAGCCCGATCATGCAGCGCATCAAGGATTCCGGCGCCGAGGGCGTCTTCGCCTTCCTGCCCTCGGGCCCGACGACGCTGGGCTTCGTCAAGGCCTATAACGAGAACGGCCTGAAGGCTGCCGGCATCAAGTTCTTTGCGCCTGGAGATCTGACCCAGGAATCCGATCTGCCGGCGCTGGGTGACGCCGCACTCGGCATCCAGACCACCTTCCACTATGCCGTCTCGCACAATTCTCCCGAGAACAAGGCTTTCGTCGAGGCGGCTTCCAAGGCGATCGGCAACAAGGCCGAACTCTCCTTCCCCTCAGTCAGCGCCTATGACGGCATGTATGTCATCTACAAGATGATCGAGGCGACGGGCGGCAAGCAGGATGCCGAGAAGGCTGTCGATGCGGTCAAGGGCCTTGCCTGGGTCAGCCCGCGCGGCCCGGTGTCGATCGACCCGGAAAGCCGCCACATCACGCAGAACATCTATCTGCGCGAGGTCGCCAAGGCCGATGACGGGACCTACATCAATAAGGAGATCCAGACCTTCGAGAAGCAGGACGATCCCGGCCTGGCTGCGGTGAAGTAAGATCCGGCATCCCGGCAAGCGACGGGCGCGCGAGGCCGAGCCCGTCGCATCGAGCAAGGTATTTCCATGCAGACAGTCTTCAGCATAGCCGTCGACGCCTTTGCCTATGGCATGGTGCTTTTCGTCATATCGATCGGCCTTTCCGTGACCATGGGGCTGATGCGCGTCGTCAATCTGGCGCACGGCGCCTTCGCCATGATCGGCGGCTACATCGCCTCCTATGCCGCCCGCGATCTCGGCCTCGGTTATGCGGTAGCGGTCATCGCCGCCATCGTCGTCACCATCCTCATCGCAATCCCGCTCGAGCGTTTTCTCTACCGCCGGATCTACGGTGCGCCCGAACTGACCCAGGTGCTGATGACGATCGGCATCACCTTCTGCGTCATCGGCATCGCCAATTACGCGATGGGGCCGACGCTGAAAACCATACCGCTTCCCGCGACACTGCAGGGATCGGCCGATCTCGGCTTCCGCACCATTCCCGTTCACCGGCTCTTCGCCATCCTTTGCGGCCTGGCTGTTGCGCTGACGCTCTGGTTTGCGATCGAAAGGACGAGCTTCGGCGTCAAGCTGCGCGCCTCCGTCGACGATGCGGCCATGGCCGCCGCACTCGGCGTACGCACCGAGATCATCTACGCGGTAAGCTTTGCCGTCGCCGTCGGACTTGCCGCTTTCGGCGGCGTGGTCGGCGCCGAACTGCTGCCGGTCGAGCCCTATTACGCGCTGCGCTACATGGTCACCTTCCTGGTCGTCGTCTCCGTCGGCGGCGCCGGCTCCATTCCGGGCGCGCTGATCGCCTGCCTGCTGCTTGGAGCGATCGATACGACAGGACGGTATCTGATGCCTGAATTCGGCGAATTTTTCTTCTACCTCGCCGTGATCGCGATCATTTGCGTCTTCCCGCGCGGCCTTGCCGGAAGGGCGAAATAGCATGGCGCTGGCAATCAACGACGAAAACGAACATCTCCAGCACCGGCGCGGATTTCTCGGCCGCGATCTCACCGCAATAGCGGTTATGACGGCCATCGCCGCAATCGGCTATTTCGCCTTCCCTGATAATCTGGCGCTGCTGACCCGGATGATCACGATCGCGCTGCTCGTTCTGTCGCTCGATCTCGTGACTGGTTATTGCGGCGTCGCCACGCTCGGCCATGCCGCGCTGTTCGGGTCCGGCGCCTATGCCGCCGGCATTCTGTCGGCGCATTACGGCATCAATGATCCGCTGCTGATGATGCTGGCCGGCATTGCCGGCGGCGCGCTTGCCGGGCTGCTCAGCGGTGCGATCATCCTGCGGGCGCATGGGCTCCCGCAGCTCGTGCTGTCGATTGCCCTCATCAATCTCTTCCATGAATTCGCCAACAAGGCTTCGTCCTGGACAGGCGGCAGCGATGGGCTTTCCGGCATCGCGCCGGACCCGGTCTTCGGTCTCTTCGAATTCGATCTCTACGGTCACACCGCCTTCTTCTTCGGCATGGCGCTGCTGCTTGTTGTCTTCGTGCTGCTCAGATTGCTGGTCCGCTCGCCCTTCGGCATGCTCTGCCGCGGCATCAAACAGGATCCGCTGCGCATCCGCGCCATGGGCGCTTCGCCGAAGGCGACGCTGATCAGGATGTACATTATCTCGGGCGCGGTTGCCGGTGTCGGCGGCGCCTTGAATGCGATCTCGACCCAGGTCGTCGGCCTCGACAGCCTGTCTTTCACACAATCGGCCGAAGCGCTGGTCATGCTCGTGCTCGGCGGCACCGGCTCTCTCTTCGGCGCGCTCTCCGGCACTCTCATCTTCATGCTCTTCGAGGACTATGTCTCCGCTGCCAATCCCTTCCACTGGCTGACCATAGTCGGCGCGCTGCTGATTGCCGTCGTGCTGTTCGCGCCGAAAGGTCTCTATGGCACAGCCGCGGCCTTCATGGACCGCCGCAGGGAGCAGCGCGCATGAGCCCGGTCTTCGAAGTCGCCAATCTCAGGAAAGCCTTTGGCGGTCTTGCCGTCACCAATGATGTTTCGCTGGCGATGTCACCAGGCGACCGCATCGCCCTGATCGGCCCGAACGGCGCCGGCAAGACCACCTTCGTCAATCTCGTCACCGGCAACCTCGCCCCCGATTCCGGCGAGGTCCGCCTCGGCGGCGAGAGGGTGACGAAGGTCGATGCGATCGGTCGGGTCAAACGCGGTCTTATCAGGTCCTTTCAGGTGACGCGGCTTTTCCACGATATGACGCCGGCCGAACATGTGGGACTTGCCATTCTTCAACGGGACGGAAAGACCGGGCGCGCCTTTGGAAATTTCTTGCGAATGCCCGATGTCATGGCCGAGGTCGACGATCTCCTTGGAAAGCTCGGGCTGGCACCCCTGATGCACCGCAAGGTCAGCGAGATCGCCTATGGCCAGCAGCGGCTTCTGGAGATCGCCGTGGCGCTGGCGCTGAAGCCGAAGGTGCTGCTGCTCGACGAGCCGGCGGCCGGCGTGCCGCAGAGCGATACCGGCCGCATCGAGCAGGCGCTGGCCGATCTGCCTTCCGATCTCGCCGTGCTGATGATCGAACACGACATGGATCTCGTCTTCCGTTTTGCAAAACGCGTCATCGTGCTTGCATCAGGCGCCATAATCTTCGACGGCCTGCCCGAAGACGTCACTAGGGATGCGCGTGTGCGCGAGGCTTATCTCGGGAGTTATGCCAATGCCGGCCCTGTCGCTTGAGGTCGAAAACCTGTCGGCCGGGTATGGGCCGACCCGCGTGCTCGAAGGCATTTCCTTCTCCGTGCCGGCAGGCGGCCGGCTTGCTTTGCTCGGCCGCAACGGCATGGGCAAGACAACGCTCCTGGCGACGCTTGCCGGACAGACCAGGCGATATGAGGGCCACATCCGTCTCGGCGCTGCCGACATCACCGCCGCACCGAGCGCGGCACGCGCGCATAAGGGTCTCGGCTATGTGCCCCAGACACGCTGCGTCTTCCCGACGCTGACGGTCGAGGAGAACCTGTTCGTCGGCCTGAAAGCGCGGCCGAAGACGGCGCTGGAGGAGGCCTATGCCATGTTCCCGCGCCTGAAGGAGCGCCGCCGCAACCTCGGCAGCCAGCTCTCCGGCGGCGAGCAGCAGATGCTCTCCACCGCCCGTACCATTCTCGGCCGCCCGTCCGTCCTGCTGCTCGACGAACCGTTGGAGGGCCTGGCACCGGTTATCTGCGAGGAACTGATGGCGGCCTTTACCGACCTCGCCAAGTCAGGCGACATGACCATTCTGCTTGTGGAACAGCGCATTCAGAGCGCGCTCGATTTCGCCGATCAGGTCGTCATTCTCGAACGAGGCAGGCTGGCCTGGACGGGAACGCCGGAGAACCTCACAAGGGATCATGAAGCTATCGAGAGCCTGCTGGGCGTCGGCGGCCTGCATTGATTGATGGCCGCCGAAGTCGGGCCGTCGGTGACCCCGCTCCGCCTTCCAGATTGGCCTTGGCACGCCGAGCCATTCATGCAGTATATCGTCATGACGACGTCATCGTTGACCTGCCGATATTATGCTGACCGAAAGTTTCCTGCCGGCCGAATTGATGGATCGCGTGAAGAGGCGAGAAACATGATGGTCGAGCGTGCGGCAGCAGTGCAGGACAAGACGTAAAACCCTGGTTCCTGAAGCTTCTTTACTTGGGTGTTAGAGCTACGGCCGGCCGAAAATTCATTGGATAGACAGGAAAATGCTCTGACCCTCCCGGCAATTTGGGTTGCCAGGCACTCGACAGGGTTGCATAGTCGAATTCAACATCAGACGGGAGGTAGAAATGGCAAATCACAAGCCGGTCGCAGGTGACGTATACCAGCCTATTTTTGACATCGACAACCCGATCGACGGCAACATCCTGGATAGCACCAGTTCCACAGATGCCGACGGAGATCGGGTGCGCCTCAACTTCGTGAACGGACAGAGAATTCCGCAGCCGGCCGATCCGGATGGCCCCGCCACGACGACGACAATCGAGGGAAAATACGGCACGCTGACCGTCTATTCCAACGGCAACTACACCTATGAACTCGATCACTCCAACCCGGTGGTGGCGGCGCTCGGCCCGGGCGATCAACTCGTCGACCAATTCAATTTCAAGATATCGGATGGCAAAGGCGCCACCGACTTCGGCTTGCTCAATATCGCGGTCGACTTGCCGGAACGCGGCGACGTCTTCGTCAATTTCGAGGATGTCGGCAAACACGACTTCCCCACGGGTTACAAAGGCTTCGATTGGGGCGCTTGGCACGATGGTGACGATGCAACGGTACATAAGGAAGCCGACGGCAACCATTATCTCGCAGGCGGCGTGTTCTGGACACCCATCCAAGCCGCCGATGGCGGCACCTTCCAGATCGAGCAATTCAGCGTGGCAAACGGCACATCGGACTATGACAACGTTTTAACGATCGAAGGTAAGCTGAACGGCGATACCGTGTTCCTGGTCACGGTCAACGTGACCGCCGACAGCATTCATGACCCGCAAGTGATCGATCTCAGCGCCTACGGCGAAATCGACTCTCTCGTGCTCGATACCGAGCCCGTCATTACCGAAGCGAGCGGCCCGGATTATTATGGCGCACAATACGACAACTTTCATTTCGTCGTTTGAGGGGCGTCTCGGATGAACAACCGGCCTTCCCCGCATCGTGAACGAGGTAATGTTCCAGATGCCGCGGAGGCCGAAGCCGTTCGCCATCCTCACACTGTAGCCGCCTGCCCAGTACCAATTTCTTGCGATAGCGGACAGACCTGCGTGTTTGCTAGCATGAGAATGTCCGGGGAGGACACGGATGCTGGGATGGAGGAAATGATGCAGCCAGTCGGGATCAAGTTGGCAGCGGTGACGTTCTCGCTTGCCGTATGGGCTATTATTATTGCTGCTGCATCCCACCTTTGGGCGATGAAGCTGCCAATAGTGCTTCTGATGCTCTATAAATAGTCCTGTCTTCGGCGCCAGCGGAAATCCCGCAGATCGGAAGCTGACCGGCTTTGCCGGCCTGTTTAGGGGGCGGCTACCGATGAGCTGCCACGGCCGCCGGCACCGGCTCAAATCAAGGCCGCAAAAATCGCCAAATCTGCAATGAGAGATGGTAGCGGAGGAGGGATTTGAACCCCCGACACAAGGATTATGATTCCTCTGCTCTGACCTACTGAGCTACTCCGCCACTGGTCAAACGATACCTGCTCGCGAAGCGCTGCGGGCTCGTGGGATGAGCGGCTTATAAGGTGCGCTTCTGCATTGTGTCAAGCGCATGATCGAGAAAAACGGTGGGCTTTGCCGCCTGTCCTCTCCCATCGCTTTCACGCAGCGACGGAGCCGGCCAAAAGGGCCTTCAGCGAAGCTTCCGCCGAAGGTTCGCGCTCGGAGCGTTCGATGAAACCGCCGCCGAAGACGCGGGCGTCGTCGCCGGGCGCGGAATAAAGCGCGCAGGCCTGGCCGGGGGCGATGCCCGCCTCACCGACCGTCAGGTCGACATAGGTGCCCGTTGCATCGACATGCAGCACGGCAGGCGCCGGCGCCCGTGTCGAGCGGACCTTGGCGTAGCAGGCAAAACCGTCGCCGGAGGCAGCTTGCGCAAGCGTCTCGTCGCCCAGCCAGTTGACGTCGCGCAAATAGACGCGGTGCGTTTCCAGTGCCTCCTTTGGCCCGACGATGACGCGGCGTGAGCGGGCGTCGAGAAAGACGACGTAGAGCGGCTCGCCGGTGGCGATGCCGATGCCGCGGCGCTGGCCGATGGTGAAGTGCAGGATGCCCTCATGGGTTCCAAGCACCCGGCCATCGAGGTGGACGATCTCGCCGGCGAGCGCCGCATTCGGCTTCAGCTTGGTGATGATGTCGGAATATTTGCCCTGCGGCACGAAGCAGATATCCTGGCTGTCGGCCTTCTTGGCAACGACGAGACCCATCTCTTCGGCGAGCCTGCGGGTCTCGGCCTTCGGAAGGCCGCCGATCGGAAAGCGCAGATAGTCGATCTGCTCCTGCGTCGTGGCGAACAGAAAATAGCTCTGGTCACGGTCGGCATCGGCCGGACGGTAAAGCGCGCGACGGCCGGGATGCTCCGACGACGGGTTCGGCCGCGAGCGGATATAATGGCCGGTCGCCAGCGCATCGGCACCGAGTTCCTTGGCGGTCGCCAGCAGGTCAGCGAATTTGACGGTCTGGTTGCAGGAGACGCAGGGAATCGGCGTTTCACCGGCGACATAGCTTTCGGCGAAGGGATTGATCACCGTCTCGCGAAAGCGCTTCTCGTAGTCGAGCACATAATGCGGGATGCCGAGCGTTTCACAGACGCGGCGCGCATCGTCGATATCCTGACCGGCGCAGCAGGAACCGGCGCGGTGAACGGCCGCGCCATGGTCATAAAGCTGCAGCGTGATGCCGAGCACGTCATAACCCTGCTGTTTGAGAAGGCCGGCGACGACGGATGAATCGACGCCGCCCGACATGGCGACGACGACACGGGTCTCTTCCGGCTGCTTGTCAAAATCCAGTGTGTTCAACGGTGGTGCCAAATTCTGCTTGGGTCTCGATCCGCCCTTGCGCTGCAATTGCGGCGGATTTGCCGATATCAGGCGGGATCGGCCGCCTTCTCGATGAGAAACCGATATAGAAAGGATTGTATCGGGACGCAAGAGGCGGCCTCGGATAGCGGTTTTTGGAATTCGCTGGCAAAGCAAGGCGCAGCCGCAGCCACGCCTTGGAAGCGGGGGTGCGGCTCAGGTGCCGATGAGCTTGTTGCAGGCGAATGCGATGCCCGGATTGGCGATGATGGCGGTCAAGAGCGCCAGTCCGATTATCGAGAATGAATAGCGTTTCATAAACATCCTCCTTTCCAGCCCAGGTGAATTATGCCGGTTCGGCTGCAGTTCTCAAAATGACGAATGCTTGAGCGGGGAACCGGCTCGCCGGGAAATCATTCGATTAAATATTTTACCCGCCGCGGAACGTTTCGCTCGATCATGCGTTGCAGGTGGTGAATGTCGCAATCGAATTACTGTGGAGGGTTTGATGGCCAGGTTCGGAACGACAGCGGATTATACGAGGATCAGACACTGGATCGAGGAGCGCGGCGGCCACCCCGCCCGGATCAAGGACGCCCGGGACAGCGAAACCGTCGGCGTCGATTTTTCCTCGAAACCGATGGAGGAAATTTCCTGGGACGAATTCTTCCAGGGGTTAGACGGCAGCCGACTCGCTTTTCTCCATCGCACCAAAGCACAGGACGATGCCGCCCGCCTCGGCCTGATCGTCCGCCGACGTAAGCACCACTGAGATCTTCCATTCCTGATGCAGCAAAAACCCGGCGCCGTTTCCAGCGCCGGGTTTTGCTGTTTCCTTGGGAGGAAGAAAGTCAGTCGACGTTGAAGGTCAACAGCTTTGCCTGGCGGATCGCCGGGTGAGCGGTCAGCTCCCCAAGCACGGAGTCATCCACGTCCCCGTCGACATAAAGCAGCGCGATGGCGTCGCCGCCCTGCTTGTCGCGGCCAAGCTGGAAGTTGGCAATGTTGACGCCGGCGGTACCAAGCGTCGTGCCGATGAAGCCGATCATTCCAGGGACGTCGGTATTGGTGATGTAGATCATGTGCGAGCCGACATCGGCATCGAGGTTGATGCCCTTGATCTGGATGAAACGCGGCTTGCCATCCGAAAACACCGTGCCGGCGACCGAACGCGTCATGCTCTCGGTCGTCACCGTCAGCTTGATATAACCGTCGAAGACACCTGTCTTGTCGCGCTTGACCTCGGAAAGCACGACGCCCTTTTCCTTGACCATGATCGGCGCCGAAACCATGTTGACGTCGGCGACCTGCGGGCGGATGAGGCCGGCAAGCACCGCGCTCGTCAGCGCCCGCGTGTTCATGTTGGCGGTAATGCCGTCATAGAGGATCTCGATTTCCTTGATCGGCTCCTCGGTGACCTGGCCGACGAAGGCGCCGAGCACATCGGCGAGGCGGATGAAGGGCTTCAGGATCGGTGCTTCTTCAGCGGTGATCGACGGCATGTTGATGGCGTTGGAGACCGCCCCCTTGACGAGGTAATCCGCCATCTGTTCGGCCACCTGGAGGGCGACGTTTTCCTGCGCCTCGGTCGTCGAGGCGCCGAGATGCGGCGTGCAGACGACGTTCGGCAGGCCGAAGAGCGGGCTTTCCTTGGCCGGCTCGACCTCGAAGACGTCGAAGGCAGCACCGGCGACATGGCCGGACTTGATGGCTTCGGCGAGAGCAGCTTCATCGACCAGGCCGCCGCGGGCGCAGTTGATGATGCGCACGCCAGGCTTGGTCTTTGCCAGCGCTTCCTTGTTGAGGATGCCGCGCGTCTTGTCGGTCATCGGCACGTGCAGCGTGATGAAATCGGCCCGGGCGAAAAGCTCTTCCAGCTCGACCTTGGTGACGCCCATCTCTTCGGCGCGTTCCTTGGAGAGGAACGGATCGTAGGCGACGACATGCATCTTGAGGCCGATGGCGCGGGCGCAGACGATCGAGCCGATATTGCCGGCGCCGATGACGCCGAGCGTCTTGCCGGTGATCTCGACGCCCATGAATTTCGACTTCTCCCATTTGCCGGCCTGCGTCGAGGTATCGGCTGCCGGAAGCTGGCGGGCGACGGCGAACATCAGCGCGATCGCATGTTCGGCCGTGGTGATCGAGTTGCCGAAGGGCGTGTTCATGACGATGATGCCGCGGCGCGAAGCGGCTGGAATATCGACATTGTCGACGCCGATGCCGGCGCGGCCGACGACCTTCAGATTCGTCGCCCCCTGGATGATCTTTTCCGTGACCTTGGTGGCGGAGCGGATGGCGAGACCATCATATTTGCCGATGACGTCGAGCAGACGGTCCTTGTCCTTGCCGAGCTGCGGTTCGAAATCGACTTCGACGCCGCGGTCGCGGAAGATCTGGACGGCGGTTTCCGACAATTCGTCGGATACGAGAACGCGAGGTGCCATTGTGGCCTCCTTCAAAAGTGTTCAGCGATGAATGAATGGAGATGCGGGCTCCGCCCTGTGGCGGAGCCGGATGCGATCACGTCAGGCGGCTGCCTGAGCGAGCTGCGCCTTCTGTGTTTCGAAGGCCCAGGAAAGCCAGGGCATCAGGTTCTGCATGTCGGATGCCTCGATCGTGGCGCCAGCCCAGATGCGCAGGCCGGACGGCGCGTCGCGGTAGTGTCCGACATCATAGGCAACGCCTTCCTTCTCCAGGAGGCCGACCAGACCCTTGGCGAAAGCCGCCTGGCCGTCTTCGTCGAGCGCCGTGATGTCCTTGTCGACGATCTTCAGGCAGACGGAGGTGTTGGAGGCCGTTTCCGCCTTGACGGCGAGATTGGCGATCCAGTCGTTGGCCGCGACAAAATCGTGGATGACCTTGGCGTTGGCATCGGCGCGCGCGATCAGCGCCTTGAGGCCGCCGAGGCCCTTCGCCCAGACCAGCGCATCGATATAGTCCTCGACGCAGAGCATCGACGGCGTGTTGATCGTCTCGCCCTGGAAGATGCCTTCCGTCAGCTTGCCGCCCGAAGTCATACGGAAGATCTTCGGCAGCGGCCAGGCCGGCGTATAAGTCACCAGACGTTCGACGGCGCGCGGCGAAAGAATGATGACGCCGTGGGCGCCCTCGCCGCCCAGAACCTTCTGCCAGGAGAAGGTGACGACATCGAGCTTGGCGAAATCGAGTTCCTGGGCGAAAGCGGCCGAGGTGGCATCGCAGATCGTCAGGCCCTTGCGGTCGGCCGGAATGAAATCGGCGTTCGGCACGCGCACGCCTGAGGTGGTGCCGTTCCAGGTGAAGACCACATCGCGGTCGAAATCGACGGCGGAGAGATCGGGAAGCTCGCCGTAACCGGCTTCCAGCTTGCGCACGTCCTTGAGCTTCAACTGCTTGACGACATCGGTGACCCAGCCGGCGCCGAAGCTTTCCCAGGCGAGCATGTCGACGCCGCGTTCGCCGAGCAGCGACCAGAGCGCCATTTCGACGGCACCGGTATCGGATGCCGGAACGATGCCGATGCGGTAATCCGCCGGCACGTCGAGAATTTCACGGGTAAGGTCGATGGCCTGCTTCAGCTTGGTCTTGCCGACTTTCGCGCGGTGCGAACGGCCAAGGGCCGCGTCGGAAAGGGCGTCGAGCGACCAACCGGGGCGCTTCGAGCAGGGGCCAGAAGAGAAATGAGTATTGTGCGGACGGATGTCCGGCTTTGCGGTCTTCGCCATGATGCTATCCTCTCAGATAGAAAGCCCTTCGTTGGGGAAGGGTGTCCCGCCGCCGTGTGTATGGATAGCAGGCGTCTTAGTCAAGATCGAAGTGTCGCAGAGAGAGGATATTTTGACGCAGGCACGCTTGACGCAGCAAAAAGCCGCCCGGGCCGGCGGCTTTCTGATGGGGGCGAATTGAGCTTACTTGTAGACCGCCGGCTGCAGCGGAATTTCCGGCGGCGGTTCGTAGCTCGCCTGGGCGCATCCGCCGAAGAGGTAGCGGCCACCGACGCGGACTTCATGGGCACTGAGGCCCTTGTCGCGGCCTGGACCGCCATTTTCGGCATAGCCGAACATGTTGCCGCCATCGATATGCAGGTAGCGGTAGCCGACATCGGCCTTGAAGTTGCAGGTCACGTCGACCGAGGCGCCGGCCATGAGGGCGTAAGTAAAGCGCCAGTTGCCCTTGCCGCCATGGGTGACCTGATCGTCGCAGAAGCTGCCGTCATCGGCGCAGGCGACGTTGCGCAGGTTCTTCCACTTGACGTAGGAGCCACCGATACCGGCGCCGACATAAGGCGTAACGTAGCCATAGGTGCCGAGATCGACATAGGCGTTGGCAAGCAGCGTATAAGCCGTCAGCGAAGAGCGGTCGCTCGAGGTGCAATCCACCAGCGGGAAGCCGCACTGCCCTGATGTCGAGCCCTTGAAATCAGCCTGCGTCAGATAGTCGAAGGTCAGATCGGTGCGCAGATAGCTGTTGACTTGATAACCGACACCGCCGCCGATCGTCCATGCGTCGTCGAGGTCAGCGTCGTCGAAATCGACCTCGGTGGCGTTGCTGCCCTGGAAATAGCGGGCGCCGCGCAGATCGGTGAAGGCATAGCCGACATCGCCGCGCAGGTACCAGCCGGTCGCTTCGCTGACCGCCACTTCGGGCGGCTGCTCCGGGATAGGCTCAGCGGGGGCGAGGTCCGCGGAATAGGCGTTTGTCGCGATCAACAATGCGGCGAAGATGCCGGACAAGCTTCTTTTCATGGATCCCACTCCAAAATCCGTTGGGTCGGCAGGCTTCAAGTCGCTGCCAAACTGATACGCTTCGGATGGATAATGAATGGGAAACGTTAAAAGCTGCTTAACCACGATTATTTACCGTAGATCTTGAAGCTTCAGGTAGAGGAAACATGGATTTCCGCGACAAGTCTTTGAAGAGAGGACCTGACGAGATGATTTGGCTGGATAACGCTCCAGCTCTTCCCGCAATCTTCGTCTGGCCGTGGTGATAAAATGGCGAAGGCGTAGTAAGTGTCGGCCTAACGAAGCACCGCTGCGGCGTGTCTCTGCACGCTGACGGCGGGTTTGGCGAGAACGCTACCACACTCTCCGTCTTCCCAGGCCTTGAGCCTGGGATCCATACGGCAGCTGCCGTGGACGCGGTGTGGATGCTCGGCTCAAGGCCGAGCAGGACGGAGTGTGGGGCAGGCAGAAGAACCTTCACAGCGCAGACGCTCGTGTCAGAGACGCCGTCCGCTAGCAAAACCAGACAATGCCAGTCCCCGCATGAACTGACTTGGTGAGGAGGGTGGGTTGATACTTGCGCTAGCTTTTCTGCCGTAGAGCAAAACAAACCGATCAGCCTTCAGAGGTGCCCCGCAGGGGCACCGAAGGACGAAGCGGTTGGCTGCGCACTCACCACAGCCATCCGAATTTTCGGATAGCGCCCCGGTGGCCGGCCTCGTCCTTCGAGGCCCCTGCGGGGCGCCTCAGGATGAGGGCGGAGAGAGGGACGTGCCCATCCTCCAACTATGTCGCGAAGCTTGCGGTCGAACTCGATCTGGCCTCAAAGAATCAGGCAGCAGTCCGCACGTTCGAGATCGTGCCGATCAGCTCGTTGACGATACGCTCGATCTGGGCGCGGTCGTCGCCCTCGGCCATGACGCGGATCAGCGGCTCGGTGCCCGAGGGGCGGATGACGAGGCGGCCGTTTTTGGCGAGTTCGGCTTCGGCATCGGCGATCGCTTTCTGCACCTGGATATCCTCCAGCGGCTTGCCGCCGCTGATGCGGACATTGCGCAGTAGCTGCGGCACCGGCTCGAAACGACGGCAGACCTCGCTGACGGTCCGGCCGGTCCGCTTGACCGCAGCCAGGATCTGCAACGCTGCGACCAGACCGTCGCCTGTCGTGCCGTAGTCCGACAGCACGATATGGCCCGACTGCTCGCCGCCGACATTGTAATTGTGCTGGCGCATGTGCTCGACGACATAGCGGTCGCCGACCCGCGTGCGGGCAAGCGCCATGCCGCGCTCGTCGAGGAAGCGCTCGAGGCCAAGATTGGACATCACGGTGGCGACGATACCGTTGCCGCGCAGCTGCTGGCTCTCGGCCCAGCTCTCGGCGATGACGGCCATCAGCTGGTCGCCGTCGACGATCGAGCCGTTTTCATCGACGATGATGACACGATCCGCATCGCCATCGAGCGCAATGCCGATATCGGCGCGAACTTCGTCGACCTTCTTCTGCAGCGCGACCGGGCTGGTGGAGCCGCAATTGAGATTGATGTTGGTGCCGTTCGGCTCGTTGCCGATGGTGACGACCTCGGCGCCGAGCTCCCAAAGCACGGCGGGCGCCACTTTGTAGGCGGCACCATTGGCGCAGTCGATGGCGATCCTCAGACCCTGCAGCGTCACGTCGCGCGGCAGCGTACGCTTGGCATGTTCGATATAGCGGTCATGCACGCCATCGACGCGCTTGGCGCGGCCGATATCGTCGGATTTGGCAAGCTGGGCGTTCAGGTCCTTTTCGAGCAGATCCTCGATCTCGGCTTCGAGGTCGTCGGAAAGCTTGTAACCATCAGGACCAAAGAGCTTGATGCCGTTATCCTCGTAAGGATTGTGCGAAGCCGAGATCATCACACCGATATCGCAGCGCAGCGAGCGCGTCAGCATGGCGACGGCAGGCGTCGGAATCGGGCCGAGAATAAAGGCATCGAGGCCGGCGGCCGTAAAGCCCGCGACCATGGCATTCTCAAGCATATAACCGGAAAGGCGCGTATCCTTGCCGATGACGACGCGGTGGCGGTGGTTGCCGCGGCGGAAGATCGTGCCGGCGGCAATGCCGACCCGCATGGCGAGATCCGGCGTCATCGGGAAGACATTGGATTGGCCGCGAATGCCGTCGGTTCCGAAATAGCGTCTCTTCATCTGCACTCCTGCGCTTTCCGCGCGCCATTCAAGGCAGCGCACCGTTCCAAGCGAATCCGCTTCCATGGAATGTCGTCAATCCCGCGTGATTCACGCTTGCCTCAATCCAGCGGAATGCCACAAAATGCGGCGATCGGCACGTAAATTAGCAAGAAAAATGATTATATCCCGTTACCAATAGAAAAGGCCGGATCTCCCGCTGGGGAAATCCGGCCTTCTTCAAGATGATGCCAGCCGCTCAATGCGGCTGCGGTTCGAGGCCGGCTTCCGGCTCGTCGCCCTTGGCGGCAGGCCGCGCGCCGGCCTTCGGAACGGCCGAGCCGCGGCTTGGCGGCGAATCATCGCCGAGATCACGCGACGGCTTCTCGCCGCGGATCAGCGCCTTGATCTCCTCACCGGTCAGCGTCTCGTATTCGAGCAGGCCTTCGGCAAGCGCAACGAATTCGTCGTGCTTGTCGGTCAGGATCGTCCGGGCCTGCGTATAGGCTTCGTCGATCAGGCGGCGCACTTCATTGTCGATCTTCTGCGCGGTTGCTTCCGAAACGTTCTTCGACTGCGAAACCGAGTGTCCGAGGAACACTTCCTGCTGGTTCTCGCCATAGGCGACCTGACCGAGCTGGTCGGAGAAGCCCCATTGCGTGACCATGGCGCGGGCAAGCTTGGTCGCCTGCTCGATGTCGGAGGAGGCACCCGAGGTGATGTTCTCCTTGCCGAAGGTGAGTTCTTCGGCGACACGGCCGCCCATCATGATGCAGAGGCGCGACACCATCCACTTGTAGCTCATCGAGTAGCGATCGCCCTCGGGAAGCTGCATGACCATGCCGAGCGCACGGCCGCGCGGAATGATCGTCGCCTTGTGCAGCGGATCGGCGACGGCGACATTCAGCGCGGTGATGGCGTGACCGGCCTCATGGTAAGCGGTGAGCTTCTTTTCCGCCTCGGTCATGGCCGACGAACGGCGCTCGGCGCCCATCATGATCTTGTCCTTGGCGTCTTCGAATTCCTGCATGGTGACGACGCGCTTGTTGCGGCGGGCGGCCATCAGGGCAGCTTCGTTGACGAGGTTCATCAGATCGGCGCCGGAAAAACCGGGCGTGCCGCGGGCAAGAACCTTGAGATCGACATTCGGCGCCAGCGGAACGTTGCGGGCATGCACCTTGAGGATACGCTCGCGGCCGACGATATCGGGGTTCGGCACGACGACCTGACGGTCGAAACGGCCGGGACGCAGCAGCGCCGGGTCGAGCACGTCGGGACGGTTGGTGGCGGCAATCAGGATCACACCTTCATTCGCCTCGAAGCCATCCATCTCGACCAGCAGCTGGTTCAGCGTCTGTTCGCGTTCGTCATTGCCGCCACCGAGACCGGCGCCGCGATGACGGCCGACGGCATCGATTTCGTCGATGAAGATGATGCAGGGCGCGTTCTTCTTCGCCTGCTCGAACATATCGCGCACACGGCTAGCGCCGACGCCGACGAACATTTCGACGAAGTCGGAACCGGAGATGGTGAAGAAGGGCACGTTGGCTTCGCCGGCAACCGAGCGGGCGAGCAGCGTCTTGCCGGTGCCCGGAGGGCCGACGAGCAGCACACCGCGCGGGATCTTGCCGCCGAGACGCTGGAACTTCTGCGGATCCCGCAGGAATTCGACGATTTCTTCGAGATCCTGCTTGGCCTCGTCGACACCGGCGACGTCTTCGAAGGTTACACGGCCATGCGCTTCGGTGAGCAGCTTGGCCTTCGACTTGCCGAAGCCCATCGCGCCGCGCGAGCCGCCCTGCATCTGCCGCATGAAGAACAGCCAGACACCGAGGATGAGCAGCATCGGCAGCAGCGTTCCGAGGTAGCTCAGAAAGCCGGAGGACCCATCGGTCTCCGGACGCGCAGTGACAGCAACGTTTTTGGCCTGCAGGCGGTCGAGCAAGCTGTCGTCGATGACGGGCGAATAGGTCTGGAAGTTATTGTTATTCTCCAGATAGGTTCCGCTCAGCCGATTGCCGGTGACCACGACATCCTTCACGCGGCCCGCATCGACCTCACGCAGGAACTGCGAATAAGGGATTTCGCGGGAGCCCGTCTGCGCCGGCGCCGTCTGAAACATACTGAAAAGGGCGATCAGCAGAAGCGCTATGATCGCCCACAAGGCGAAGTTACGTAAGTTAGGGTTCATTGAACTCCCCAGCACTGGAACAGCCGCCTCATGGCGACCGTCTTATTCGTTTCTAACATAGGGTTGCGCCGTGCGATTGCCAAGGCGATCCCCCAGGTCAGATGGTTTTTCCGTCAATACTTCTTAAAGGCGGCCTCGCATAGGGCGCCGTCGCGAAAACCGCCGAAAGCCTGTTGGCAAAGATGAAATCAAATCGTGTCAAAAAGCGGTCGAAGGGTGCGAAATAAGGCATTAGGTCGATCGGCGGCGTGGATTCCGGAGATAGAGAGGCTTTCTCGACGGATAAAGTTGGCGCGGAGGCGACGGCGCGTTTCCATGCGGCCTTGGGCAGGTCCCGCATATTCCTCCTCATTCCTGTGCTTGTCACAGGAATCCAGCCACCGCGCGTCCGCGCGGTGATTGACTCCGTCCAGCTCGAAGTGTCTTCCGCGCCCAAGGACTTGGGCGCGCTGGATTCCTGTGACAAGCACAGGAATGAGGGGGAGTGTGTAGCGGCGGTTTCGATTGCAATTGGAGCTGCCGACCCGTTGCGCGCCCAAAACCTCCCATCCCACACCCCCGCCTCTCCCGGCTTCACCACCAGCGGCAATATCCCCCGGCTCTCGCGCGTGAGATAAAGCCCGTCCCGCCTGAGGTCGAACACCACCCTCCCCGCGGTCATCCGCCCCGGCTCCTCACCGGTGGCAAAGGAGAGAAGGCGCTCCATCTGCGCCCTCCCCGGCGCGAACGGCTGTCCGCCGAAAACGGCCGTCAGCCGGCCGAGCGCATAGTCGAGAACGGCGCGATCCTGCCGCAACCCGTCAGGCATCACCTGCCCGAGCAGGCCGCCGTGAAGCCTGAAATGACGATCCAGCCATTCCGCTCCCTCGGCCGAAAGAGCCAGTCGCTCGTCCCAGATGGCACGAATATTCCTCTCGGCACCCGCATCGGCCGAAAGTTGCCGCCGAATTCGCACGCGCTCGTATTTCACATCTTCGTTGCTCGGATCGTCGATCCAACCTGCGCCCCGCTCTCTGAGGAAAGCGCGGATATCGGCCCGGCTGGAAAAGAGAAGCGGCCGCAAGATCCAGAAACGCCGGTTGAAGAGCACCGCATCGGCAATGCCTGATGAAACCTGGTCTGTTCGCACGCCGCGCATGGCAAGTGTTTCGCGCTGGTCGTCGTATGTGTGTCCGGTGACGATGAGATCGGCGCCAAACGTTTCCGCCGCTTCGGCGAGCAGGCCGTAACGCGCCTCGCGGGCCGCGGCCATGATGCCGGTTTTCGGCTTGCCGCCCTGCCAGCTCATGATGGCGTGGGCAATGCCGAGCGACGTGCAGAGGGCGGCGACCTCACGCGCCTCGTCTGCGGAGCCGGCGCGCAACGCGTGGTCGACGGTCGCAGCGCATAGGGAGATTTTGAGATGCGGCGCGGCCTTCACGGCTTCATTGAGAAGGAGAAGCAGGCCGGTGGAATCGCTGCCGCCCGATATCGCGACAAGAATGCGTGCTGGGCTTTGAAGCAGCGTGAGAAACTGGAGGATCGCCTCTCGCGGCGATCGGGCTTCCGGAGACATGCCGGAAGACCTTAGCAGGCGAGGCGCTTCTGTTCGCTCGCAACCTTGCTTATGACGGCACGCGAAGCCTTCGGATAACGCTTCGAAACCTCGCGCAGCGTCGCACAGGCCGTCTCGGTATTGTCGAGCGCGGCCAGCGACATGCCGAGTTTCAGCAGCATCTCAGGTGCCTTTTCGGATGTGCCGTATTTCTGATGCGCATTGAGGAAGGTTTTGGCCGCCTCATTGTACTTGCCCTGCGAATAGAGCGCTTCGCCGAGCCAGAAATTGGCGTCCGCAGCCCGCGCGCTGCTCGGGTAGCGGGTGATGTACTGGGTGAATTCCTGTTCGGCCGTGCTGTAATCGCCTGATAAGACGTGACCATAGGCCGACTTGTATTGGTCCGCCTCACCGCCGAGCGAGGCGGTTTGCTGCGGCGCGCCGGGATTGGCATTGGGGATAGGGCCGGAGCCCACTCCCGCATTTGCATCGACGGTTCCGCCGACCGGATTGCCGTTCTGATCGAAATCGATCGAACCGAGCTCCTTCGGCGGCTGGCCGAGGCCGCTATTGCCAAGCACGTTGGTGGAGGGAGCCGTTTCGGCTCCCTGCGGTGCTTGGATCACCCTGGCAACGTCATCGCCGCCGGACGCTGCCGGAGCGGTATCGGTCTCGCTCTTTTTGACAGGGGCTTTGGCACCACCGCCGCTGGCACCCGTCTTTTCCAACTGCTGGAAGCGGAATTCATTGTCTTCCTGCTGCTTGCGGATCGTCTCCTGCATCTGCAGCAGCTGGAAGCTCATCTCCTCGATCCGGCCGTTCAGCTGCCGCAACTGCTCTTCGAGCTGCTGCACGCGAACCTCGGCATCGCCGCTCTGCACCTTGACAACAGGCGGCGCCGACTGGTTTTCCGCCGACCGGCCGCCGAGATGCAGCCCAAAGAACGAGGCAGAATAGGCCGCCCGTTCGCTCCCGGTCACAGCCGCGAGGCACAGCATGCCTGCTACGACAAGTTTCTTCATATGTATCGTCCTGTCCCAATGATTCTTCGCACCTCGATGGCACGAACAGGAGATTTTTCCAATTGCTTTCAAAAAGCAACGGAGTCTGGCCAAAGTGTGGTCAAAAAGAAAGGCGGCCCCCGAGAGGACCGCCTTCCGAAAGCCAACTGAATCGGCAGATTACATGCCAGCGCCGCCGAGAACCGTGACCGCGCGGCGGTTCTGCGACCAGCAGGAAATATCGTCGCAGACGGCGACCGGACGTTCTTTGCCGTAGGAAATCGTCTTCAGGCGCTGCGCCGGGACGCCGCGCGAAGCGAGATAATCCTTGGCGGCAGCTGCACGGCGGGCACCGAGCGCGAGGTTGTATTCGCGCGTACCGCGTTCGTCGGCATGGCCTTCGACGGTGATCTGGTAGTTCGGGTAGCGGCCGAGCCACTGCGCCTGACGATCGAGCGTCTGCGAAGCATCGGCGCGGATCGACGAGGAGTCGGTATCGAAGAAGATGCGGTCGCCGACATTGACCGTGAAGTCCTGGGCCGAGCCCGGCGTTGCCGCACCGCCGCCAAGGCCGATATCGCCGGCGCTGTTCGGCATGCCGCCGTTCTTCTTCGCGCAGCTCGCAAGCGCGAGGCCGGCGACAAGCGCGATCATGACGGGGTTGCGGGCGAAATTCTGCATGCGGCTCATTGCCGGGGTATGAATTCGGCTCATGGCCGGTCTCCTTGCGGGTTCATCAGGGTTTCCGGACAGTAACCGCACTCGGTTAACCGCCCCTCAAAAATCATGGTTAACGAATTACTGATTTGTCCCTTGGTCGCTCGATTCCATGACTTTGGGACGACATGAAGGCAGCAGCGCATCGCCTACTCCATAAGCGGCGACCAGGCCGGGTCGGAACCGTAGCTCGGCGTCTTCACAAGCTGCTCGTTATAACCGGTAAGATCGATCGAATAGAGCTGCGGGCCGCCTGAGCCTGCCGCCTGGCGGAAGAACATCAGCACGCGGCCGTTTGGTGCCCAGGTCGGGCCCTCATTGTGGAAGCCGGTCGTCAGAATGCGCTCGCCCGAACCATCCGGTTTCATCACGCCGATCGAAAACTTGCCGCCGGCCTGCTTGGTGAAGGCGATGAGATCGCCGCGCGGCGACCAGACCGGTGTCGAATAGGAGCCGTCACCGAAGGAAATACGGGTCTGGCCGGAACCATCGGCGTTCATCACATAGATCTGCGGCTTGCCGCCGCGGTCGCTTTCAAAGCTGACGCGCGTGCCATCGGGCGAATAGGAAGGCGACGTGTCGATCGCAGCCGTCGAGGTCAGGCGCGTCGTCGTGCGTGAGCGCAGGTCCATCGTATAGATGTTGGAGTTGGCGTCCTGCTGCAGGCTCATGATCACCTTCTGGCCATCCGGCGAAAAGCGCGGCGAGAAGGTCATGCCGGGAAAATTGCCGACCACCTCACGCTGCCCGGTTTCGAGCTGCAGCAAATAGACCCGCGGCTGCTGGTTGGCGAAGGACATGTAGGTGACTTCCTGCCGGCTCGGCGAGAAGCGCGGCGTCAGCACCAGATCGCTGCCATCCGTCAGCATCCGCACATTGAAGCCGTCCTGGTCCATGATCGCGAGCTGACGCTTGCGCTGCTGCTTGGTGCCGGATTCAGAGACGAAGACGACACGGGTATCGAAATAACCCTCCTCACCGGTGATCTGCTTGTAGATCGCATCGGCGATGATGTGGGCCACACGCCGCCAGTTCTCCGGCTGCGTATAGAACTGCTGACCGGTCATCTGCTGCCCGGCGAACGGGTCCCAGAGCCGGAATTCGGCGCGAAGGCGGCCATCCGCTTCCTTGGTAACCCGGCCGGTAACCAGTGCCTGCGCATTGATGACCTTCCAGTCCTCGAAGCGCGGCGAAGCGTCGGGATTAGAAATCTTCTCGATGAAGGCGGTTTTGTTGATGGGTGCGAAGAGACCGGACCGCTGCAAGTCGGCGGCTATGACTTGCGAAACCTGCGCGCCCATGTCGCCCTGGAAGTCCGTCACAGCAATCGGCATCGGCTGGACGTTGCCTTTTCGGATGTCGAGAGTAACCAGCGCATTGGCCGGCGTCGCAAAGACGGCAGCGGTCATTAGACCGGCTGCGACCAAAATGGCGCGAAAAAAGGAATACTTTGTCATACCAAACAGCCTTTCAGCATCTATGGAGTCGGATCGCCGGAGTCGAAGTGCAGGGCGACTTCGTTCCAAGATTCGTATTTTTCTTTTGGGAGCATCGGGAATGGTGACGAGCGCCGTACCGCCCGGAGAGCCGCAGCCGACAGGCTTTTTCGAGCAGCTTCGCTGCCGCCCGAAGCTGCTACCTCGGGTGAACCAACGATTGCCCCGTTCTTGTCAAGCCGCAGATGAATGGTGATCACCACTCTGCCGCCCGTCGCCTGCCCGGGAGGAACATTGAAGGAGGAAGCGATTGCGGCCTGTAAATCTATGGCTGACCTCTCGGAGGCCGCTGCGTCGGCCGACTGTGCCAGCACCTCAGGCGCACCAGCCAGAATCGCTCCGAGCACGATGCCGGCTGCAAAAGACTTGTTGCCATGGGACAGATCCGTCAGCATCTAGATTCCCATAGAGCTCGGATCGAAATTCAGGTCGAATTCATTCCAAGCCTCATACTTGTCCTTCGGAAGCATTGAGAAGGGGGCAGATTTCATAACAGCTCTGTAGGCCCCGCCTTCCAACGCACGGCGTGTGGCATCGCTGCCACTGCCGCCCGATGACTCGACCTCCGGCTGACCAATAATATTGCCATCCCTGTCGAGTTTCATATGCACCTTGATGACCATGCCGGAAAGGCCTTCCATCCCCGGGGTGACAAGCCAATTGCCCTCGATCAAGCCGCGCACCGCATCTTCTTCGCTCTGGCTGAGCTTGGAACCACCATTGCTCTTCTTCGCACCCAGCGATGCCTCCTGCGTCGAGCGCTTGGCGCCGCCCGCGGAAGGATCGGTCTTGTTCAGCAAGATCGAAATCTCGTCGGCATTGAAATCGCTCTTCATCGATGAAGCGGATTTCGCCGTTTCCTGCTTCTTGTCCGCCTTCTTCTTGTCCGTCGGCACGTCGGCGGTCTTCGGCTGATCCGGGGTCTTTTCCGGCGGCTTTTCGGCCGGCTTCTGCGGTTCCGGCGGCTTCACCTGCGGTTTGGCGACTGGAGTCGGCACATTGTCCGGCAGCGCCTCGGCGTCCGGCTTCGGCGGTTCCTCGGGCTTAGCCTGCTCTTCCGGCGGTTTTTCCTCGGGCTTCGGCGGCGTCACCTCGACGGGCTTCGGCGGCGGAATGGAAGCGACTTCCTTCGGCTGCTCGACTTCCGTTTCCTCCTTGACGATGTCCTTGACATCATTCGGCTTCGGATCGGTCTTCGGCAGCGGCTTTTCGCTCGAATTCGCCGCGGCGGCTTCGCTATTACTGGGCTTGGCGTTCGGGACCGGCGGCGTCTTCAGGTCGACATTGTTGTCGCCGGCGTTCTCGGCCGGCTGCGCAATCGGCGGACGTGTCGTCGGCACGGGCGCGGAAGTCTCCTTCTTCGGAGCCTTCTTGTCGCCCTGCTGCATCTGGGTAATGGATTCCACCGGCACGAGATCGACCGGCATCGCCTCGAAATCCTCTACCTTGAAAGATTCCGGAGCGCTGAGCGATACCATCGCCCAGGTAAGCACCAGACAGTGCAGAACAGCAGATGTGACGACGCTGGTCTTCATCTTGAACGCTATTGGTCCTTCTTCTGCTGCGTCACGAGGCCGATATTCTTGAAGCCTGCGCCCTGAATACGGGCCATGACGTCGGCGATGACGCCGTAGGGCGCTGTCGCATCGCCGCGCACGAAGATCCGTTCGTTGTAGCCGGTGGTGGCGATCGCCTCGAGCTTGGCGGCGATCTCGGCGGCCGGGATCGGCGTTTCCTGCAGGAACACTTCGCCGTCGTTCTTGACGGAGATGGTGATCGGCTGCGTCTCGGAATTCAGCGCCTTGGCCTGCGTTTCCGGCAGGTCGATCGGCACGCCGACGGTCATCATCGGTGCGGCGACCATGAAGATGATCAAAAGCACAAGCATGACGTCGACGAGCGGCGTCACGTTGATTTCTGAAATCACGGCCTTGTTCCGACCGCCGCGACGGCGGCGTCCGCCGCCCCCGCCGCCATTGCCTCCAACAGCCATACCCATGTCAGTATACTCCGCTGGTTACTGAGCTGCAGCGCGTGGCTGCAGCTTCTCGTCGATCTGGCGCGAAAGTATGGCGGAGAATTCATCCGCGAAACCTTCCATGCGGCCCGAGAGCTTGCCGGCATCGGCAGAGAACTTGTTGTAGGCGATAACCGCCGGAATAGCGGCGACGAGGCCGATGGCGGTGGCAAGCAGCGCTTCGGCGATACCGGGCGCGACGACGGCAAGGTTGGTCGACTTCGAACCGGCGATCGCCTGGAACGAGGTCATGATGCCGACGACCGTGCCGAAGAGGCCGATGAACGGACCAGCCGAACCGATCGTCGCCAGCGATCCGAGGCGAGCGCCGAGAAATTCCGATTCGCGTGACAGCGTCACGTCCATCGCCCGGTCGATACGCATCTGCAGGCCGATCGGCGAACGGGCGCCGCGCTCGAAGGATTTCTTCCATTCGCGCATGGCGGCCACGAAAATCGCCGCGAGACCAGTATTGTTGCGTTCCGACAGCGAGCGGTAGAGTTCTTCCAGCGACTGGCCGGACCAGAAGACCTGCTCGAACTTGTCGAACTGGCGCCGTGCGCGGCCATAGGCCAGGTATTTGTCGATGACGATCGCCCAGGTCCATACCGAGGCTGCGATAAGCCCGAGCATAACGAGCTTGACGACGATGCCGGCCTGCATGAAAAGCGACCAGAGGCTGACGTCCGTCGTTGCTGCTGCCAATCCTACTTGTTCCATTGATCCAAAATCCCCGAATCCAAACGCCCGGTGCTGGACCGGGCGGCACAAATTGATCTCGCAAGAAGTGTCCGGTGGCCGCCGCCCAAAGCCCTGGTCAAGCTTCCAAGCTCATCTTCCGCCTTCTTGCCGTCAAATTTGGTCAAAGGAAGGCGTGCGCCGCACAAACTCCGACTTTCCCAGTAAGACACTATTATGGTTAATAGATCGTTAGTGCCGGACTGTGACAGTAAGCCTGTGTTTGGAAGATTTCGTTCCATGGTTTACTTGACCGGAGCAAGATCCGGCTGCCGAAAGAGCGCTCATCCTGCGGCGCAGGAATTCCTTCACATAAAACTCAAGTTTTGACAAGCCTGAATTCCGGGCGATTCGCGGCTATAGCGGCATGCTGCTTTCCAGGAATTTCGCCGCCAGCGTTTCCGGTAGCCGCCGCGGCCGCCCCCTGGCGTTGATGACGGCAATGATCACTTTGGCTGATATGAGCAGCGTTTCGCCCGAGCGGATCTGCTGATTGAGGACCATCTTGGCGCCGCCGGCTTTTTCCGTGTGGGTCAGGATCGTCAGCACGTCGTCCATGCGCGCCGGGCTCTTGAAATCGATCTCCATGCGGTGGACGACGAAGACGAGCCCCTCTTCGTCGGCACTGACGAGTTCGCGCTGCTCCACGCCGAGGCAGCGCAGATAATCGGTGCGGCCGCGCTCGAGGAAATGCAGATAGCGGGCGTGGTAGACCAGACCGGAGAAGTCGGTATCTTCATAATAGACCCGTTGCACGAGCCGGTGACCGGCCTCCGTCAGCTCTCCCGAAATGGAAAAAGGGCGCTCCGTCATAATTTTCTCCAAACTGCGGTGCCCTCTTTGGCGCAACGCTTGCCCACAGGCAAGCATTGAATGACCGGCAGGCAGGCATTGAATGCCCACCCGATAGGCATTGAATGATTGTCATAATTCCTAACTATCCCCGATATCGAGCGACAGATCAGGAGACGATGTGATGAAGATTGCGGTTATGGGCGGAGACGGTTTCATTGGCTGGCCAACCTCGCTGCATCTCTCCGACGCCGGGCACGACATTCATATTCTCGACAATCTCTCACGCCGCTGGATCGACACGGAACTTGGCGTTCAGTCGCTGACCCCGATGGATTCGATCCAGGAGCGCACTCGCATCTGGCATGCCGAAACCGGGCGCCGCATCCACTTCAATCTGATCGATCTCGCCAAGGACTACGAACTGCTGAAGAACTGGCTTTCCGAACACCGCCCGGATGCCGTCATCCATTTCGCCGAGCAGCGGGCCGCACCCTATTCGATGAAAAGCGACCGCCACAAGAATTACACAGTCAACAACAATGTCAGCGCCACGCACAACCTCTTGAACGCGTTGACCGAGCTCAACCTCGACGCCCATCTCATCCATCTCGGCACCATGGGCGTCTACGGCTATTCGACTGTGGGCGCGGCGATCCCCGAAGGTTACCTGCCGGTCGGCATCGAAACCGCGGCCGGCGAGACGGTCAGCCAGGAGATCCTCTACCCCTCCAATCCCGGCTCGATCTACCACATGACCAAGTGCCTGGATCAGCTTCTCTTCCAGTTCTACGCGAAGAACGACGGGTTGAGGATCACCGACCTGCACCAGGGCATCGTCTGGGGCACGCATACCGAGCAGACGCGCCGCCATGCGCAGCTGATCAACCGTTTCGATTACGACGGCGATTACGGCACTGTGCTGAACCGCTTCCTCATCCAGGCGGCGATCGGCTATCCGCTGACGGTGCACGGCACCGGCGGCCAGACCCGCGCCTTCATCCATATCCAGGATTCGGTGCGCTGCATCGAGCTGGCTCTGAGGAATCCGCCGCCCCGTGGCGCGCGCGTCGAAATCTTTAATCAGATGACGGAAACCCACCGGGTGCGCGACCTCGCCCAGATGATCGCGGGCATCAGCGGCGCCGACATCGCCTGGCTGCCCAACCCGCGCAAGGAAGCCGCCGAGAACGAGCTGATCGTTGAAAACGAGAAATTCCGCAATCTCGGCCTCGAACCGATCACACTGGAAACAGGCCTGCTCGGCGAGATCGTCGACGTCGCGAAAAAATTCGCCTATCGCGTCGACCGCGCGCGCGTCCCGGCCATCTCCGCCTGGACCAAGGATATCGCCGCGACAATCAACCACGATCCGGAAGGCAAGCGGCTGAAGTCGGTGTCATGAGTGAGGGCGAGTTCGCGTTGGAAGGCGCATCCGCGCCGTGAATAACTCTTATCGACTGCTAAAAAAGTCTCCGGCGCCCAAGGACTTGGGCGCGCTGGTTTCTTGTGACGAGCACAGGAATGAGGGAGCATATCGAGGCGGCGGAATCCGATGAACCGTTCGTCTTTGTTTGCTTACGTCACCCTCGTCACCAATGCCGACTACGCCATGGGCGCCACCGCCCTCGCCCACTCCCTGCGTCGCACCGGCAGCACCGCCGACATCGTCGTCCTCCACACCGGCGGCGTCGATGCGGCCGCCCTCGCTCCGCTCAAGACCCTCGGCTGCCGGCTGATTGAAGTCGAGCACCTGCCGCTGTCTGCCGCCTTCAACGAGCGCCACGCCCGCAGCCATCTCCATTCGGCAGCCCCTTTCACCAAGGGCCGCAAGCCGGATTTCCATTCGCCGCTCGACAATTTCTGCAAGCTCAGGCTGTGGCAGCTCGTCGAATACGAGCGCTGCGTCTTTATCGACGCCGACGCGCTGGTGCTGAAGAACGTCGACAGGCTTTTCCTCTATCCGGAATTCTCAGCTGCGCCCAATGTCTATGAAAGCCTTGCCGACTTCCGCCGCATGAACTCCGGCGTCTTCATCGCCTCTCCCTCGCATGAGACATTCCGGCACATGCTCGAAAGCCTTGACAGGCCGGACACCTTCTGGCGGCGCACCGATCAGACCTTTCTCGAGACCTTCTTCCCGGATTGGCACGGCCTGCCGGTTTATTTCAACATGCTGCAATATGTATGGTTCACCATGCCGGAGCTTTGGGACTGGAAGAGCATTTCGATCCTGCACTACCAGTATGAAAAACCGTGGGAAAAGAATCATCCCAAGGCAGCGCGGCTACAACCTTTGATCGACTTGTGGCACCGTTTCCACGACAATGGCGAGGTGCCCGAGATCGCGGCGCTGGACAATCCGGAAGGGGCAGCATGAAGGTACTGGTATCTGGCGGAACGGGTCTCGTCGGCCGCTATGTCGTCGAGGAACTTCTGACCGCCGGCTATCAGGTGATCGTCGGCGGACGCCGTGCGCCGCCGCCCCGCCTCTTCTCCCGCCCGGTTGAGTTCGCCGCGCTTTCGCTCGATCCCGACAAGGATCAGATCGACATTTTCGACGACGCCTATTTTTTCGTTCACGCCGCCTTCAGCCATATCACGGGCAAATACCGCGGCGGCGAAGGCGACGATCCGAAGAGTTTCCACAGTCTGAATCTCGACGGCACCGTCCGGCTTTTCGACGCCGCCAAACGCGCCGGCACGCGCCGCTGCGTCTTCCTCTCCAGCCGTGCCGCCTATGGCGAACATCCTGCTGGAACCGAGCTCGCGGAAACGATGCTGGCCAAGCCCGAAGCGCTCTACGGCCAGGTCAAACTCGATGCCGAACGCGCGCTGGCCCACCTCTCCACGCCGGGTTTTGCCGGCGTGAGCCTGAGGGCGACCGGCATCTATGGCGAGCTCTCGCCCAACAAATGGGACGGCCTCATCGCCGATTATCTCGCCGGCCGCCCGGTTGCTTCGCGAGTGGGAACGGAGGTTCACGGCCGCGACCTCGGGCGTGCGGTACGGCTGATGCTGGAGACGGAAAGCACCCGCATCTCCGGTGAGGTCTTCAACGTCTCGGACATATCGGTCGACACGCGCGATATCCTTTCGCCTATCCGGCGCGAGACCGGCTGTCGGCACGTGCTGCCGCCCCCCGCCGACAGGATGGCGCTCAATCCCATGAGTACGGCGAAAATCCGCGCGCTCGGCTGGATGCCGGGCGGAGCCGCGCTGTTCGAAGAGACGATGCGCCGGCTCGCCGCGGTGCACCCGAGGCCTCGGGAACACAGGTCCACACAAGTCTGACGTGGCAGGATAGGCCGAATTGCAATCGGGGACCCGAATTATCGGGGGATTGTCTATGCAGGTCGCAACCACGTCTGCCTCCATCATCTTGCGCGGCACTTCGACGGCAGCCATATCCGCCGCCTTAGACGAGACCGATCAGGGTGTGCTGAAACTGCAGCGCAGCACCCAGACGCTGCAGCAGATGCGCCAGACCTCGGCGAATTCCGAGGACGAAACCAAGACGAAGGCGCAACGCAAGCTGGAAGAGGCAAAGCAGCAGTTGGAGATGCTGCGCAGCTCCAACATGCCGCCCGAGGTGGTCGCCCGTCTGGCCGCCGAACTGGCGCGCAAGGTCGGTACCGCCGCCTCCGAATTCGCATCATCGGTTGCGACCAGCAGCCCGGCAGCAGTCGCCTCGGTGGACGCAACCACGGATGCAGCGGCCGCCGCGACGAGCGCGACTGAGGCTGCATTGACGGATGCCTCCGGAATAACCGCGGCCGAAGCGACCGGATCGCAGGAACCAGTCGACGCCGCCCAGGCCCGCGAGGCCTACCAGAGCACGGCCGAGGACGCGCCAAAATTCTCGGGGATCTCGGCCGATGATCGAGATACGATGGAAGAGTTCAAGGCGGTCGTGCGCGAACTTAAGCAATTGCTCGAAAAGGCGATGCACGACCTGCAGCAGCAGAACCGGCAGGCCGGGGCGAATGCCGCTGCCGATATGGCAGGTTTCTCCATCGGCACAGCGACAATCCCGACAAGTATCGTCGTCTGACCTTCGGCCGCATCCCCGGCAAGACGTGAAACGGGCGCAGCGCTGTCGCATCCGGCATTTGCATCGAGCACCCAGCCGTCTATGCTCGCTTGAACCTTTCCTATCCGGCGGATCGAATGACCGTGAAAGAACTGAAAACGCAGCTGCGCAACGAACGACTGTCGGCGCGCGACTCCCTTTGCCCTGAGAAGCGTGCTTCCAAAAGCCTTGCAATGGCCGATCATGCCGGCGAGGCGGTTGGTTTTGCGCTGGGAACGATTGTCTCCGGCTTCCTGCCGATCCGTTCGGAAGCCGATCTCAGGCCGCTGATGGCACGCTTTGCCCTGCGCGGTGCGCGGCTCTGCGTGCCGGCGATCCTCGACCGGCAGACCATCGTCTTTCGCGAACTGGCAGAGGGTGCACCGCTTGTCGATACCGGTTTCGGCACGGTCGGCCCTGGCGACGATGCCGCCATTCTTGATCCGGAAATCATGCTGGTGCCGCTTTCAGCCTTCGATGCCCGCGGCCACCGCATCGGCTACGGCGCCGGCCATTACGACCGCGCCATCAGCCGGCTGAGGCAAAAAGGCCTGCATCCGAAGCTGATCGGCATTGCATTCGACTGCCAGGAAGTGGCACATGTGCCGGACGAGCCGCATGACATAAGCCTGGATGCCATCCTGACAGAAAGCGGCCTTCGCTTTTTTGCCTCTTGGATTGGATAGGGAATGCGGCTGCTTTTTCTGGGTGACATGGTCGGCAAGACGGGACGCACGGCGGTGTGGGACCGCCTTCCCGGCCTGATCTCCGACCTCAAGCTCGATTTCGTCGTTGTCAACGGCGAGAATGCCGCCGGCGGCTTCGGCATCACCGAGGACATCTTTCTGGAAACGATTAATGCCGGCGCCGACGTGGTGACGACGGGCAATCACGTCTGGGACCAGAAGGAAGCCGTGGCTTTTGCCGGGCGGCACGATCAATTCCTGCGACCGGCCAACTATCCGCAAGGCACGCCCGGCCGCGGCTCCGGACTGTTCTATGCCAGGAACGGCGCACGCGTGCTCGTCGCCAATGTCATGGGCCGGGTCTTCATGCATCCGGAACTCGACGATCCCTTCAAATCGGCGGAGATGATCCTCGACGCCTGCCCGCTGAAGGAGCAGGCCGATGCGATCATCTTCGATTTTCACGCGGAAGCGACCAGCGAGAAGCAGTGCTTCGGCCATTTCGTCGACGGCCGCGCCAGTTTCGTCGTCGGCACCCACACGCATGTGCCGACGGCCGACGCGCAGATCCTGAACGGCGGCACCGCCTATATGTCCGATGCCGGCATGTGCGGCGATTACGACTCCTCCCTCGGCATGGATAAGGAAGAGCCGCTCAACCGCTTCATCTCCAAGATGCCGAAGGGCCGCATGGAAGCGGCGAGCGGCCCGGCGACGATCTGCGGCGTCGGTGTGGAAATTTCGGACAGCACAGGCCTGGCCGAAAAGATCGCGCCGCTCCGGCTCGGACCGCGGCTGGCCGAGACGGTGCCGGAGTTCTGGCGCTAGTCTACCCGGTGCAAGGCGCGCCCAACACGCAATCGTGAGCATCCCTGGTCTGGACCGCTGCGACCTCATGCCGCATCCTCCCGCCGCCAATTCAAAGTGGTAGAGCGCCGGAGGGCTGGCATGAAGCCGCAATACCTCGTCCTCGCTATCGCATGCCTTGCGTCCTTCGCCGCGGCAAGTCCTGCCGGAGCGCAGGAACAGCGAACGCCCGTCAGCCAGTGCCAGGCGATCGCTGAGACTATCCCGAAGGTAACCTTCGCCAACTTTTCCCGCGCCGCGCCGCTGACGCCGGCCGTTTCCGAGGGCGAAGAGGTCAAATTCACCTTCCTCGGCCATTCCACCTTCGAGATCGACACTCCCGGCGGCATCGTCATCGCGACAGACTATAACGGCTGGTACAGGCCGGCGACGATGCCCGATGTCGTGACCATGAACAAGGCGCACCCGACCCACTACACGCTGACGCCCGATCCCGAGATCAAGCATGTGCTGCATGGATGGAGCGACGTTCCAGGCGAAAAGGCCGATGTCGATCTCGTCGTCGGCGATGCCTATATCCGCAATGTGCCTACGGATATCCGCTTCAGCTACGGCCTCGGCGGCTCGCAGGAGAACGGCAATTCGATCTTCATTTTCGAAATTGCCGGCCTCTGCATCGGCCATCTCGGCCACCTGCACTACGAATTGACGGATGCCCACTATAGCGAGATCGGCCGCCTCGACGTCGTCATGGTTCCGGTCGATGGCGGCCTGACGATGGGCGCCGACAGCATGAGCCGCGTCATCAAGCGGCTGCGCTCGTCGTTGATTTTGCCGATGCACCGGCGCGGCCCGCCGGTCGAAGCCTTCGTCTCGATGTTCGGCAAGGATTTCGACGTCGCCAATGCGCCTGATGACAGTATCACCGTCTCCATGCGCACGCTGCCGAAGAAGCCCCTGATCTATGTGCTGAAGGGTGTGCAGTAGAAGGCCCGGCAGTCTGCTCCGGGCCGTGACGCGTCAGGCGAAGTGCAGATTGCGCTTGATGCCGACGTCGGGCAACTTGTCGTCATCGAGATTGGCCTTGGCGATCTCCCAGCCGAATTTCAGCGTGTTGCCTGTGGAAACCCAGATCTCGGCATCGTCGACATGGAGGGAAAGCATGGTGAGCTTCGGATCCTTCTTGCCGCCGTCATACCAGGCCGCGACGATCGAACTCCAATACTCCTCGATCTTGGCGGGGTCGGGACGCACGTCGATCATGCCGGAAAGGCAGGCGTGATAGTCGTGATCCTTGCCGATGACGCAGAAATGCGCGCGGCTGCCGGCCTTGATGGCGCGCACGATGTCGGCATCGGCCTTGGTGTAGAACCAGATTGTGTTGGTGGTGGGATCGGCATGCGGCGCCATCGGCTGCATGTGCATATCCAGCCCCGAAATTCCGAGCATGCCGGCATGGACAGCGTTGACCTGATCCCAGAGCTGACGTGCTGGCTGTTCCTGCGCATCGCTGAGACTTGCCATGACCGTTCCTTTCCGTTGGATGGAGTTCTTGAAACGTCATCCCCTCGCCTTTGTTCCCCGCAGAGGCAGCGGGACGACGCCGCCTTTTCAGCGTGCGGGAATATGCGATAGTGCGCCTGAACGAGAAAAGATCACCATGCGAACAAAACATTCGATCCTGGTTTTGATTTTTTGCGCAGCTTTTGCGCCAACAGTCATTGCGGCAGAAAAGACCTTCAAGCCCGACGAGAACGGCCAAGTCGTCTTCGTCACCCCCACAAGGAATATCGGCTGTGTCTATACGCCAAAGGGCGGCGTCGAAATGTATGTTCCCGAAGACGGCGGTCCGGAGCTTGCCTGCGAACGCAAAGAGCCGCTCTACGTCCGCCTCATCCTGTCGGCAAGCGGCAAGGCCTTTATCTTCGAGATGGAAGGCGATACCGCCTGCTGCAGCGATGACCATATTCTCGACTATGGCGATAGCTGGACGGGTGGGCCCTATTCCTGCACCTCCGGCACGGAGGGGCTGCGTTGCCGACGCCGGGACGGACATGGTTTCTTGGCCAGCCGCAAGCGATTGACGGTTGACTGAGACGGGCGGCGGGCCTGCGCATCGTGCGGCAAATCCACCGCTTTTTCCTTGAACGGGTGCCGTTTCGCTCTTATAAGGCGGCCCATTCCGAACAATGAGACGTGAACAGGGGTGCCATGGCTGGCCATTCACAGTTTAAAAACATCATGCACCGCAAGGGCCGTCAGGATGCCGTGCGGTCGAAAATGTTCTCCAAGCTTGCGCGCGAAATCACCGTAGCCGCCAAGGCCGGCCTGCCCGACCCGATGATGAACGCCCGTCTTCGCCTGGCAATCCAGAACGCCAAGGCCCAGTCCATGCCGAAGGACAATATCGACCGCGCCATCAAGAAGGCAGCCGGCGCCGACGGCGAAAACTACGATGAAGTCCGCTATGAGGGTTACGGCCCCGGCGGCACGGCGATCATCGTCGAAGCCCTGACCGACAACCGCAACCGCACCGCCTCCAACGTCCGCTCGATCTTCACCAAGGCCGGCGGAGCGCTTGGCGAAACCGGTTCGGTCTCCTTCTCCTTCGACCATGTCGGCGAAATCACCTACAAGCTTTCCGTCGGCGATGCCGACAAGATGATGGAAGCCGCGATCGAAGCCGGCGCCGACGATGTCGAGACCGACGAGGAAGGCCACTACATCACCTGCGGTTTCGAAGCCCTCGGCGAAGTGGCGAAAGCGCTGGAAGCAAGCCTCGGCGAAGCCGAAACCGTCAAGGCCGTCTGGCGCGCCCAGAACAACGTGCCGGTGGACGAGGAAAAGGCCCAGTCGCTGATGAAGCTCATCGACAGCCTGGAAGACGATGACGACGTGCAGAACGTCTATTCCAACTTCGAGGTCTCGGAAGAAGTACTGGCCAAGCTCTCGGCCTGATTCTCCTCAATCGATCGCCCATGGAAAACCCGGCCGTGACGCCGGGTTTTTTGTGCCGAGCTGCGCCTTTGCGGATCTATGCCGCGGCGCGCATGAAGCTTCCCAAGCCCGCAAAGAGTTCCACCGATCTCAGCCGCGTCTCGATGCCATGGATCGGCATCGAGATAATCACCTCGTCGGCCTGCGTTTCCTTGAGAAACTCCGTCAGTTTCGCCTCCGCCGTCTTCGGCGACCCGACCACGGCGTAACGCAGCGTATGCTCGACGTTCATCTTCTCCATCGGCGACCAGAAGTTTTTCATATCGGCCACCGGGCGCGGGAACGGGCCGCGGACATTGCGGCGCAGGTTGACGAATTGCTGCTCGGCGGAGGTGAAATGGTAGCGTGCCTCCTCGTCCGTATCGGCCACCGCGCCCATGACGCCGACCATCACATAGGGCTTGTCGAGCGTCGCCGAGGGCTGGAAGCGGTCACGGTAGATCGCGATCGCATCGAGCAGCATGTCGGGCGCGAAATGCGAGGCGAAGGCATAGGGAAGCCCGAGCATGGCGGCAAGCTGGGCGCTGTAGAGGCTGGAACCGAGCAGCCAGATCGGAATATGCGAACCGTTGCCGGGAACGGCGAGGATCGCCTGGTTCTCGACCGGCGTGCCGAGCAACTGCTGCAGTTCGACCACGTCGTTCGGAAAGCTGTTGGCGCCGGCCTCGAGGTTGCGCCGCAGTGCCTGTGCCGTGCGCATGTCCGTTCCCGGCGCGCGCCCGAGACCGAGATCGACGCGCCCGGGGAAGAGCGCCTCGAGCGTGCCGAATTGCTCGGCGATGACAAGCGGCGAATGATTGGGCAGCATGATGCCGCCGGAGCCGATGCGGATGCTTTTCGTCGCCGCCCCGACATGACCGATGACGACTGATGTGGCCGCACTGGCGATCCCCGGCATGCCGTGATGCTCGGCGAGCCAGAAGCGCTTGTAACCGAATTCCTCGGCCTTGCGCGCCATCCGCGCAGAGCTCTCGAGAGACTGGCTAACGGTGCTGCCGTCGGCAATGGGGGAAAGGTCGAGTATGGAGAAGGGAACCATGGGAAACCTGCCGGGCAAGTGAAAGATGCAGCCTATGTAGGTTCGCCCCCGCGCCATTCCAAACCATGTGCGCAATCAAAAGGGCCGCGCGAGCGCGACCCTTTTGATTGCAATACTGGAACCGATGTCTACCGGTGACGGCGCAGCACATGCACCTCGGCGCTCGGCGTGTGGTGGTCAGGCGGCAACGTGAAATTGCCGAGCTGGCGGTCCATTTCCAGGGCTTCCGTCGCCAGCCTGTGGATCGCCGCCGTCGTCTCCTCGACCATCGAGGCATTCTGCTGCGTCATTGCGTCGAGCTCGGCGACGGCGCTGTTGATCTCCCGCAATGTATTGGCTTCCTCGCGCGTCGCACCCATGATGTCGTTGATCTGTGCGTTGATCGCCTCGACACGGGCACCGATGCCGGTCAGCGCAACGCCCGCTTTTTCCACAAGCGACACGCCGCTTTCGACCTCATGCGTCGATTTCTGCAGCAGGCTGGAGATCTCCTTTGCCGCACTCGACGAGCGCTGGGCAAGTTCGCGCACTTCCATGGCGACAACGGCGAAGCCCTTGCCCGATTCACCGGCACGCGCCGCCTCGACGCCGGCATTGAGCGCCAGGAGGTTGGTCTGGAAGGCGATGTCGTCGATGACCGAGATGATCGTGTTGATCTGGCGCGAGGAGGTCTGGATGGCCTCCATCGCTGCGATCGTCTCGCGCATGATCTCGCCGGAGCCGGTCGTCTCCTTCTTGGCGTCGCGGGCGATACGCTCGGCCTGTTCGGCCCGCTCGATCTGTTGGCGGACGGACTGGGTGATGGCGCTGATCGCATTCGCCGTCTCGGTGATCGAGCCGGCCTGGCGCTCGGTGCGGCCGGCAAGCTCGTCGGCGCCGGTGCGCATCTCCTCGGAGCCGGCACGCACCGCCATCGAGTTGCCGCCGATGGCCGTCATGGTTTCGCTGAGAGTCGCCAGCGCTTCGTTGAAATTGATGCGCAGGCTTTCGAGCTCGTTCGGGAAGCGCCGATCGATCTGATAGGCGAGATCGCCGCTCGCCAGATGATGCAGGCCTTCATCGATCGCCTCGACCACCTGCTGCAGCGTCTTCGCCTCGGCCTCGCGCTCAGCCAGATTCTGCTGGCGGTCGCGATCGGCCTGCAGGCGTGTCTCTTCGCTGGCGACCTCGAGTTCGCGGCTTTCGATCAGCGACTGCCGGAAACGGGCGAGCGCATTCGCCATCGTGCCGATCTCGTCTTTGCGGTTCAGGCTGCCGATCTCGCTATCGAGCTTGCCGTCGGCAACGTCGCGGGTGACGCCGGCAAGCCGCGCAAGCGGCGAAAACAGGAAATTGGTGACGAGGCCGGTCGCCACCGCCATGACGACGAGCACGCCGATGCCGATCATCGTCAGCAGCGTGGCGATCTCGATCGAGCCAGCATTGAGCTCGCTCAAGAGCACGCTTTCGACGACGAGAAAGCGGTCACCGCGGTAGTCGATGCCGCGGACATAGGCGCGGGCCGGCCCGTCCGTCCTGTCGAAATCGGCCACCGACATCGCCGAACTGGCAAGCGCGTCCTTGATGAAGGTGAATGGGGTCGCATCGAGCGTCGCAAGCTTGCCGCTCGCGTCGAGCCCGACTGCCGAGCCATCACCGGAGACGATCGCCGCCCGCGCCGTGCTGTCCTGGACGATGCCCTTGCCGAGGATGCTGGTGACGATGTCGTCGCGCACCTTGAAGAGGAAAATGCCCTTGGCCGCCCCGAGCTTGACGATCGGCACGGCATAAAAGATCGCCGAATCGCCGCTGGCGGCATCGACGCGAAGGCCGGAAAAGCCCGTCGGTGCGGCATCATCGGTCGCCTTGGCGGTATTCTCGATCGCCTTGGCGAAGGCGATGCCGGCGCCGGTTGCCTTCCAGGCGTCCGACTTCAAGTTTTCGGCGAAGTCGTCCTGCTTCTTGTAGGAATAAAGCACGGTGCCGTCGAGATCGGCGATCAACAGGTCGCTGAAGGCGGTATCCTCGAGATCGCGGGCGACCTCGCCCTGCGTCTTCTCATGGTTCGAATAATAAAAGCCGCTCGGCCCTTCCGGCTTCATCAGCTTCTCGCGCTGGTCGGCCGGGTTGGGATTGCCCGCGATGAAAACCTTCTTCAATTCGGCGCGGGCATCGCCCGAGGTCTTCTCGATCGTCTTCCAGCCGCTCTTCAGGCTGGTGATCGACATCTGCAGCGCTTCGATGCGTGCGATGGAATTTGCCTGGTTTTCAAGCTGCGTCAGTTGGTCCTGCAGCATGTCGCCGCGAAAGATCAGCACGCTCTGCTTGGCCTTCAGCGCCTCCTCGTCGGAGATCCGGCTGCTGGCGAAATAGGCAAGCACGTCGATCACGGCAATCGACAGCACGGTCAGCAGAATGAATGTGGCAATGACCTTGAAGGACAGGGACTGAAATCTCTGAGCCATGTACGACGAACCCCCTCTGACACACCTGCCGGCGTGGGCACGCAGCGCATGCCTGATCGACTGATCTTTGAACAGAACATCGGGGGGCTTATCTCCTTGCGACACGAGACCCCCTTCGTATTTGACACTAGAATTCAAGCATCTGTTTTAATTCGCGGTAAATGGAGCGTCTTAAATCCGAGAATGTTTTTGTTTTGTTCACATATCGATGGCAGTTATTTCGCAGTCGCTCTAGGTTGAACCATGCAAAATACGATTCGCATCATCGGCATCGATCCCGGCCTTCGCCGCACCGGCTGGGGAATTATCGACACGCTGGGCAATTCCCTGCGATTTGTCGCCTCCGGCACAGTGACCTCCGATGGAGACATGGACCTCGCCTCTCGCCTCTGCCAGTTGCATGACGGCCTGGCGGAGGTCGTCCACGCTTACAAGCCGGATGAAGCCGCTGTCGAACAGACCTTCGTCAACACGGATGCGGTGGCGACCCTCAAGCTCGGCCAGGCCCGCGGGATCGCCATGCTGGTGCCGGCGCGCGCCGGGCTGCACGTCTCAGAATACGCCCCGAATGCCGTGAAGAAGGCCGTCATCGGCGTCGGCCACGGCGAAAAACGTCAGATTCACATGATGCTGAAGATCCTGATGCCGAAGGTCGAATTCAAGGGCGACGACGCCGCCGACGCGCTGGCGATCGCCATCTGCCATGCGCATAATCGCGGCAGCAACCGGATGCGGCAGGCATTGGCCGGCTAATCTGTTCTTGACTTGTTCCGGAGGTAAGGATAATTCTTACTTTGAAGGAGCAGCAAGATGCGCGTCACCTCCAAAGGCCAGGTCACCATTCCTCGCGATCTCAGGGAGCTTGCCGGCATCGAGACCAACAGCGAGGTCATCTTCTCGATCGAGGGCGGCAAGCTCGTCCTCTCGCCGAAGAATGGCAAGCAGGAGATCGAGGATCGAGGTCGGCTGGACCGCTTCCTGCAAACGATCCGCCGTCTCGAAGGAACCGGTGATCAGGCGACCGATGCCGAAGACCTCATGTCGATGACCCGTGATCGCTGATGGCGACGCTTGTCGATACAAACATACTCGTCGATCTGGCTGTGGCCGGTTCGGACTGGCACTGTTGGTCGCGTCGGAAAATGCTGGACGTCTTCAGAGATGGGCCGGTCCTCATAAATCCGATCATCTATTCCGAATTTTCCGTTCGCTACGACGATATGGATGAAGTTGAGCAACTGCTTCCGCAGGATGAATTCCGCCGCGAGAACCTACCCTGGCCGGCAGCTTTTGCCGCGGCTCAAGCCTTCCGGCTTTACCGTCGCGCCGGCGGAGGACGCGAACGGATATTGTCCGACTTCCTCATCGGCGCCCATGCGGCGATCAGGGGCTATAAAATTTTGACCCGCGATCCCAGTGGATACAGGTCTTATTTCCCCTCCGTGGAACTTATCACGCCCGAAACGCACCCTTGAGAGACCGCGCCCCATGATCGGCAAGCTGAAAGGCACTATAGACGAGATCGGCGAAGACTATGTGCTCGTCGATGTGCACGGCGTCTGCTACGTCGCCCATTGCTCGGCCCGCACCCTGTCCAAGCTCGGCTCAGCCGGCGAGGCCTGCGTGCTGTTCATCGAGACCTATGTGCGCGAGGACCAGTTGAAGCTCTTCGGCTTCATGACCGCATTGGAGCGGGAATGGTTCAACCTGCTGCAGAGCGTCCAGGGGGTGGGCGCCAAGGTGGCGCTTGCCGTGCTCTCGACGTTGACGCCGGGCGAACTCGCCAATGCGATCGCCCTGCAGGACCGCGCCGCCGTCTCCCGCGCGCCGGGCGTCGGCCCGAAAGTGGCAATGCGCCTCGTCACCGAGCTCAAGAACCGGGCGCCGGCCTATGCCGGGGAAGCGATCAACATCGCCCTCAAGCAGGAACTCGGCGAAGGGGTCGCGGCCGCACCCGTTGCCGACGCGGTTTCCGCGCTGACCAACCTCGGCTACAGCAGAGACCAGGCGGCGAATGCCGTTGCCGCGGCGATGAAGGTGGCCGGCGATGGCGCCGACAGCGCCAAGCTGATCAGACTGGGATTGAAGGAATTGGCGCGGTGAAGGCCGGAAAACCGATGATTGGATGTCGAGGCAGCCGATTTTTGGTGTATTGCTGTGACAGGTTTCAAAACGGAATGAGAGCATGAGCGAACCCGCCCGCCTGATATCGCCGGAAAAGCGGGGCGAAGATCTAGACATCACGTTGCGCCCGCAATCGCTGGACGAATTCACCGGCCAGGCGGAAGCGCGCGCCAATCTGAAAGTCTTCATCGAGGCGGCGAAGAATCGCGGCGAGGCGCTAGACCATGTGCTCTTCGTCGGCCCACCCGGCCTCGGCAAGACGACGCTGGCGCAAATCATGGCGAAGGAGCTCGGCGTCAATTTCCGCTCGACGTCCGGTCCGGTGATTGCCAAGGCCGGCGATCTCGCCGCCCTGCTCACCAATCTCGAAGAGCGCGACGTTCTCTTCATCGACGAGATTCATCGCCTCAATCCCGCCGTTGAGGAAATCCTCTATCCGGCCATGGAAGATTTCCAGCTCGACCTGATCATCGGCGAAGGCCCTGCCGCCCGCTCGGTGAAAATCGATCTGTCGAAATTCACCCTCGTGGCGGCGACCACCCGTCTCGGCCTGCTGACGACGCCGCTGCGCGACCGCTTCGGCATCCCGGTGCGCCTGAGCTTCTATACGGTCGAGGAGCTGGAGCTGATCGTGCGCCGCGGCGCGCGGCTGATGAACCTGCCGATAACCGAAGAGGGCGCCCGCGAGATCGCAAGACGCGCCCGCGGCACGCCGCGCATCGCCGGCCGGTTGCTGCGGCGCGTGCGCGACTTCGCCGAGGTGGCAAGGGCCGAGGCCGTCACCCGCGAGATCGCCGACGAGGCGCTGACCCGCTTGCTGGTCGACAATGTCGGCTTCGACCAGCTCGACAAACGTTACCTCAACATGATCGCCGTCAATTTCGGCGGCGGCCCGGTCGGCATCGAAACCATCGCCGCCGGCCTTTCCGAGCCGCGCGACGCGATCGAGGACATCATTGAGCCTTATATGATCCAGCAGGGTTTCATTCAGCGCACGCCGCGCGGCCGTGTTCTGACCGCAATCGCGTGGAAACATCTCGGAATGCAACCGCCCAAGGAATTGGAGGCTGCGCAGTTCCGGCTGTTCCAGGAGGACAACTGAGTGATCACCCGCCGCGGATTTTTCAAGGTTCTTGGCGGCGGTATCGCAGGTGTCATGTCGGTGGGTGGCTACGCCTTCGCCTATGAGCCGCTGGCACGGCTCGGCATCGCCCGCTACCGGCTGACGCCGCCGGGATGGACGCCTAGACTGAAGCTCCGCATCGTCGCGCTCGCCGATCTTCATGCCTGCGAACCCTGGATGTCGGCAAGTCGCATTACCGCGATCTGTCACAGGGCCAACGAACTCGAAGGCGATATCACCGTCCTGCTCGGCGACTACGCCGCCGGCATGAACATGGTGACCCAATACGTGCATTCGAGCCAATGGTCGAAGGCACTCGCCACCCTGCAGGCCCCTCTCGGCGTCCATGCGATCATGGGCAACCACGATTGGTGGAAAGACAAGACCGCCCAGAAGAACGGCGGCATGGAAACGTTCGGGCACCGGGCGCTCGCCGACGTCGGCATCCCGGTCTATGGCAACCGCGCCGTCCGGCTCGAAAAGGACGGTCGCGGCTTCTGGCTGGCAGGCCTCGAAGATCAGCTGGCACTGCTACCCGGCCGGAAATGGGGCCGCACACATATGCTCGGTCTCGACGATCTCGATGGAACGCTGGCTGAGGTGACCGACGATGCGCCCGTCATTCTGCTCGCCCATGAACCCGATATTTTTCCGCGCGTTCCCGAGCGGGTCTCGCTGACGCTGTCGGGCCACACCCATGGCGGACAGATCCGTTTCCTCGGCCATTCGCCAATCGTCCCCTCGCGTTACGGCAATCGCTACGCCTATGGCCATATTGTCGAGGAGGGGCGTAATATCATCGTCTCCGGCGGTCTCGGCTGCTCCATTGCGCCGGTGCGCTTCGGCGTGCCGCCGGAAATCGTCGTGATCGATCTCGGATAAAATGCCATGAGCAAGCGCACACTCATCCGCCTGACTGCGGGCGCTGAGCGTTTCAATTATCGCATCGCCGGCCTCGGTTTCCGCGATGGCCACGTTCTTGTTCATCGCGCCGTGCATGAACCCTTCTGGACCTTTCCGGGCGGCAGGGCGGAAATCGGCGAGACGTCGGAGGAAACGCTGAAACGGGAAATGGTGGAAGAACTCGGCGTCGAAGTCACCGTCTCCCGCCTGCTCTGGATCGTCGAGAACTTTTTCCGCTACGAAGAGCGCGACTGGCATGAGCTGGGCTTCTATTATCTGATGCACATCCCGCCGGAATTCCCCTTCCGGCCGCACGAAATCATCCATCGCGTCGAAGACGGCGACAACCATCTCGAATTCAAATGGGTGCTTGCGACGCGCCAGGCCCTGACCGCGCTCGACATTCCGCCCTATTTCATCGCTGATGAAATCGAGAACCTGCCCGCAGCGCCCCGTCATCTCGTCTGGCGCGACGGCAATCTCGATGACGAGGACTGACGCAAACATTCCAGCAGTGTGTGAACAGGAGATGCGCCGATGCCGACCTTCGATCCCACCCGATCATTCCGCAAGCTCGCCTATAACAACGCTCTCGCCAACCACCGCCTGCTTCAGGCGTGCGCAGCATTGAAGCCCGGCGAATTCGAAGCGCGGCGCACGAGCTTTTTCCCCTCGATCAAGGAAACCTTGAACCACATCATCACGGTCGACTGGTTCTATGTCGACGGACTGGAAGGCGGCACGCTCGGCTACCAGGCCTTCGAGATCGACGAACCCTTCGACGACATTACATCGCTGGCGCAAGCGCAGGCGAAGGTGGATCAGCGCCTGGTCGCGCTTTGCGAGGCCCTGACGCCGGAAAGGCTGGTATCGGCGGTGCGCCTCCATCGCGGAGACCGCATCCAGGAGGAGCGGATGGACGACGTGCTCGCCCACCTCTTCCAGCACCAGACCCATCATCGCGGCCAGGCGCATGCGATGCTCTCCGGCACCAGCGTCGCTCCGCCGCAGCTCGACGAATTCATCGTCGCCGACGACGCGCGGTTTCGCGGACGCGAACTCGCCGGGCTTGATTGGAGCGAAGAAAGCCTGATGCGTTAATTTTGCAGCCGTTTTTTCAGCCCGTCGATGATCGTCTTGGTGAGAAGATCGTAATTCTCGTCGAAGTGATGGTCGCCCGGCAGCTCGATGACCTCAGCGCCGCTATCCTTCACCGCCGGACAGGCGACATCATCATCGTCGTCCTTGCCGTAGATGCATTGCACGAGCTTCGGATCGATATCCTTCAGATCTGCGACGGGATCGCCTCCAGCCCCCTCCGTCTTCTGGCCGAGCCAGCCGAGAACGGAGATGACGTAATCGACCTGGTGCGAGAGCGACAGCAGCGATAATTGCGCCACCGCCGACTTTTCGGCCGGTTTGAGGAGCTGGTAGGTGGCGGGCACGACGTCGGCGCCGAAGGAATAACCGACGAGCAGCACGTGTTTCACCTTCCACTGCTTGCGGTAGAAATCGATGATCTTCGAAAGATCGGCGGCGGTCTCCTCCGGCTTGCGCTCCGACCAGAAATAATGAAGTGAATCGACGCCGACGACCGGAATGCCTTCCTTCTGCAGCGTGCCGCCGACCTCCTTGTCGATGTCGCGCCAGCCGCCGTCGCCGGAATAGATCACCGCCATCGTATCGAGGGCGGGCGTCGCCTCGAGGATCGCCAGCGGCAGGCCGAGCGGATTGCCGAAGGCGCCGGAGGCGGTGACGAGATCGTCGAGCGTATCGGCAAACACCGTCTGCGCATCGTCGGTGGAATCGCGGATTTCGATCGTGGTATGTTTCTTCTGCAGCGCTTCGGCATGCGCCCTGCCATCTTTGTCGGCATTGGGCGTGAAGACGGTGACGATCGGATCCGGCAGGACGCCGTCGCTGAGGCCGTAAATAGTGCGTTGGCTGACCACCTGCTTGGAAGCCGGCGTGCAAAGTTCCTTGGTCAGCGGAATGCCGGCCTTCGGATCGACGGCAAGGGTCTGGCCGATCGTCGCATCCGGCGTTTGCGCCGCAATCGCCAGTGCCAGGGCCCCGCCCTCGCCGATGCCGGCGACGATCGGCAGGTGATAGGCGTTGTTGCCGGTCGCGCGCTGCACCTGCTGGCTCAGCGATTCGATATCCGAAACCATGTAGACGCAGCCGTCGTTGAGGCTGACGTCGTATCGGCTGAGGGCCTGGATATAGGAGGGAAAGTCAACGCCGATGACAACGGCGCCTTCAGCGACCAGCCTGTCGGCCTCCCCCTTCTCATAGTCACCCCAGCCGGCAGCATCCGAGATCAGCATCACCGTGCCCTTCACCTCTCCTTCCGGCAGGAAGATGTGCGGCGATGGGATAAGGCCGGTTTCGAAGCTCTGCGTGGTCTCCTCGGCGGCATGAGCCGGTGCGGCCGCGAGCATGCAGGCGCATGCCGTGGCAAGAAGGATTGTCCTGATCATTTTCTCACTACCCCTTTCAATCCGCCCCCGATCAAAAATGTCGCGTCCATCAACGCGATCATCGGATTGCCCCCTCCGGAGACCGCAAGATAGCGCGGTTGCCAGTGCGGATGAAACTTTGATTTGAATGCCCGAAGGCCTTTGAAGTTGTAGAAGCGCTCGCCATGTTCGAAGACGGTGCTGCCGATACGGTCCCAGACGGGCGCCGCCTCGCGTTTCGACATGCCGGAGAGAGGCGCCATGCCGAGATTGAAGTGGGTGAAACCCTGGCCGCGCAGATATTCCATGATCTGCACGAAGAGAAAATCCATCGAGCCCTTCGGCGCATCCGGCGAGAAGCGCATGAGATCGATAGTACCTTCCTGCCGGGATTCGGTGACGAGAATATTGGCGAAAGCGACGATCCTGCCGTCCTTTTTCAAGATGCCGACGGGCTGGGAGGAGACGTAGCCGGGATCGAAGGCGCCGAGCGAAAAGCCCTTTTCCTTGGCGTTGTGATGCTCGAGCCAGGCCGTGGAAACGGCAGAGAGGTCATCGATGACCGAGGGCACGGCCTCGGGTTCGACGACGGCAAATTCCAGCCCGTCGCGCTGGGCGCGGCTTGCGGTCTGGCGAAGGTTCGCCCATTTGCCGCCCTTCATCTCGAAGGTTCGAAGATCGGTCACTGCCAGTTCGCCGAGCTTGAAGGCGCGAAGGCCGGCATCGGCGCAATGGGAAAGCAGCGACGGCGAGATCTGATAGAACACGGCCCGGCAGCCGGCAGCGCGTGCCGCTTCGACGAAACGCCAGACGAGCTCCTGCACGGCGCGATGTTCGCCGACCGGGTCGAACAGCGCGATCCAGGACCGGCCCTGCCGGCCGTACATGATGAAGGCGTCACCCTTTTCCGAGAACATGATGCTCTTGTCGCCCATGCGCACCAGATTGGCGTCGGCATTGCCCTGCCTGCCAACGATCTCGACGGCCCGCACCAGCGCCTCTTCCGTCGCCGGTTCCGGCCGAAAGGCCGCCGGCCGAAGCAGGCTGAAGACGGCGATCGCAGACGAGATGATGGTGATGCCGAGCACGGCGCGTAAGCCCCGCGGCGCTTCGGCAGTGAATTCGAACTGCCACCAGAGCTGGTTGCTGTATTCGACATCGCGATAGACGAAGAGCAGGATAACGACGGCACCGACGACGATGACCGCAATCGCCATCAGCCAGGACGCCGTCAGCGCCTGATTGAGCAGCGAGGCATGGCGGGTAAAGAGCCGCCGGCTGACGAAGAGCCCGAAGATGAGGAAGGCAAGAAAGGCGGCTTCGACGAGCGCGATCGCTTTCAGGAGCGACAAGGTCAGCGCGGCAAGAGCCGAGAATACCGCCACCCACCAGGCGCCGTCGAGCCGCTGGCCGAGGCCGCGCGCCGCGACGACGAGCGCGAGCCCCAATAGACTGGACAGGAAATGCGCCCCTTCCACCATCGGCAGCGGCAGATAGTTCGAGAGGAATTCGAGGTTCTGGTCCGGCGTCGGCGTGACGCTCGAAAAGATCAGCATGACGCCGAGCAGCAGCGCTAAGGCCGACAGCAACTGCGGCATCAGCCTTCCGCCGATGCGCCGGACACTGGAGGCGGCCGGATGATCGACAAAACGACGCAGCTCCGTCGCCGAGACCGCGAGCACGGCGATCAACAGCGGCAGCACATGATAGATCAGCCGGTAGAGCACCAACGATCCGAGCACGGCATCGATATTCACCGCGCTGCCGAGCGAGGCGATGATCACGGTCTCGAACACGCCCAGCCCGGCCGGAACATGGCTGAGCACGCCAAGACCGACGGCGATCGCATAGACGGCGAGGAAGACCGGCCAGCCGATGGCCGTCTGCGGCAGCAGCACATAAAGCACGGACGCCGAGGCGGCGATATCGAAGGCGGTGACGAGGAACTGCCGCGACCAGGTGCGCGAATCCGGCAGGCGGATTGCGACTGGGCCGAGATCGAGCACGCGCCCGTCACGGCCGATGATCATCACTGCGCCCAGAAGGGCGACGATCGAACCGGCGATCAACCGCAGCAGGAAGGCGCTGACGCCGATCAGCGGGCCGATCTCATCGGCGATGATGATGAGGGCGATCGCCCCGACACCCGCCAGCCCGAGACCGAAGGAGAGCGTGACGAAGGCGATGATGCGGCCGATATCTTCAGGCGATAGCCCGAGACGCGTATAGGCGCGGTAGCGGATCGCGCCGCCCGAAAGCGCCCCGAAGCCGGCGGTATTGCCGACGGCATAGGCGCTGAACGCCGTCAGCGCCACATGCGGGAAGGGCAGCTTCTTGCCAATATAGTCGATGGCATTGAGATCGTAGAAGACCAGCGAGAGGAAACTGAGTGCGGTGAAGAACAGCGCAAGCAGGATGGCGCTCGGCCTGGTCGCCGCCAGCGCATCGACGACGTCGTCATAGCGCACCTCGTTGGTGAGCTGCATGATCGCATAGCCGACGAGGCAGAAGACCACGAGCGTCGCCGCTGCCGTCAGCGGTGTCCTGTAACGTCTGAATAAACCGCGAAAAGAAAATCCGTCCGCGTCTTCCATCTCTTTCAAATTGTCGTGACCCGACATCTCTTATCCTGCTGCAATTGCCAGCTCGGCGGGAATCATTTTTGAAAGACGTAACACGAGAGGCATATAAGCTCCATGAAGCCATGCCGCCGCTACCCAGCCCCGCCGCCTGGGCCTCCATCACCCTCAATTGGGGCGAATTTGCGCAGGCGGACATAACGCCGCATTGCATTTTCGTAAGCTTATAAAGGGACTTGTCACGTGATGGAGGGGATTTGCTAAGCGGGGTTCATGCCGCCGGCTCGCCATTCGCCCGCGCATGGGCGGCGTAGCGCGCAACGGCAGCATCCACTTCCGCGTCGCGATCACCTGCCACCTGCACCGTCGGCACGGCGAATTCGATGCCGTTTTCCTTGAAGGCATTGCGGATCATCGCCAGCGCATTGCGGCGGATGACGAATTGCTCGCCGGGCTTCGTCATCATCGAAAGTCGGATTTCGATCGCAAATTCCCCGAACTGCTCGACACCCTTCATCTTCAGCGTCTCGATGATATGAGGGCCGAATTCCGGATTTTCGAGCAGGGTCTGGCCGATCTGCTTGATCACCTTCTTTGCCTTGACGAGATCGGTGTCGTATTTGACGTTGAGGCTGATCTTGTCGATCGTCCAGTCGCGGTTGAGGTTCTTCACCGCGCCGAGTTCGCCGAACGGCACCGTCGTCAACGGCCCGCGATGATGCCTGAGCTTCACCGAGCGCAGGCTGAAAGCCTCGACCACGCCTTTGTGGCTGCCGCTTTCGATATATTCGCCGATGCGGAAGGCATCGTCCCACAAATAGAACATGCCGCTGATCACGTCCTTGACGATCGTCTGCGCACCAAAACCGACCGCCACGCCAACGACACCGGCGCCGGCGATCAGTGGCCCGATCTCGATGCCGAGGCCGGAGAGCACCATCAAAACGGCAATGACCGCGATGACGACGGCAAGGATATTGCGGAAGATCGGCAACAGCGTCTGTATCCGTGCGCGTTTGGCCTTCTCCTCATCCGTTGCCCCGCCATCCACCGATGAATCGAGCAGCTTGCCGTCGATATAGGCCTTGATGACATGCCAGAGCAGATCGGCAGCAAGCAGGATGACGATCCCGCCGATGACGCCGCGCGCGATCTTGTCGACCATGGTGTCGCCGGCCGCCATCGTATCGGCGCCGACCCCGAGCATGCGCCCGAGCCAGATGGCGGCAACGGCAATGATGAGCGCCCGCACGCCGCGGTCGAGCAGCACGGCGGCAATGCGGCGCGTGGCCAGGAAGCTCGCTTCGGTCTGCTGCAGCGATTTCACCGCAATCGTCGAGACGGCAAGCACGCGCGGCAGCAGCAGCACATAGATGCCGAGCCAGAGCAGCCAGTTGAAGCCTGCGACCCAAAGGCTCCAGAGCAACAGGAAATAAACGGTGAGCGCCCAGGAGGTCCCGTGACCGCGCCTCTCGTCCTTGTGCGGCCGCGACCAGACCGCTTCGATCGCAATCAGCAGCAGGCCGATACCCAGGATGTAGCCGACGAGGAGCCGCGCACTCGGGGAATAGCCAAGCGGCTCCATCGACTGGATCGCCGCCCAGCCGAGCATGAAATAGATGACGAAGGTCGCACAGCGGCGGTACCAGAAGTGCGCAACGGCGCGCCCCGGCATGATGGGAGTGGTAATGCCCTGCAGTTCTTCTTGCGTCCGCGCCAGCCCGATGAGATCGACCAGCACACCGCCGAGGCAGATCGTGAAACGCTGGACGATGAGCGCGACGACGCAGACGATCGCGATGCTCTGGCTGAGCGGTGGCCAGGCGAGGCTGAGAAGCGCAAGCACCGTTGCCGCCGCGAAGATCAGCGCCGGGATGACGCGCGGCGCCAGATGCATGCCGGCCATCTCGGCCAGCCGGCGACGGCGGCGGCGGAAAGCATAACGGGCAATGCTCTCGACAATCGCGCCGAGCAGGAAGATGGCCAGGAACTGCGCCACCATGCGCGGCCACCCGTTCGCGGCGATTTCACCGAAGAACAGCGAGGACGCATTGCCGATCTGGAAGGGCAGCGTCATCGCCGCATCGGAGACCATCGAGACGTGCCGGCGGGCGTGCTGCAGCAGGCCCGACAGCACCGACATCTGATCCGCAGCCGCAGAAGCGCCAGCAGGTGCCGCCGCCATCTGAGCCGACATCCACTGCTTGACTTCGGGTTTCTGCATGAGCTCCATCATCTCACGCACTTCTGCCGGCGGACCTGCCGCGGCCGGCGCCTGCGCCGGCGACGTCTGGGCAAAACTCGGCGAAATTAACCCAAGAAGCACGACGAGTGTCAGTATTCCTGAAATGGCGACCTTCAAAACCCCTGCCCCGTCACGCTCCATCACTGCTCTCCAATGGAGTGTCGGCCACTTGGACGAAGCAGCCCCGACATTTCCCGTTCGGCAATGGATACTCGCGACGGCTGCCGCCAGCAAGCGGTAGGAACATCATACCGATGGCGAGGAAGGGAAGGCGCCTCCTTGTCCGGACGGCGCCGAAAGCCCCTGGCCTTCAGGATTTCGGAGCCGGCTTTTCCACGTGGCCGCCAAAACCTGCACGCATTGCCGACAGCACCTTGTTGGCGAATTCGTCGTTATCGCGCGAGGAGAAGCGGCCGTAGAGCGCCGCACTCAGCACCGGCGTCGGCACGCTTTCGTCGATTGCCGCCATGATCGTCCAGCGGCCCTCGCCGCTGTCGGAGACGCGGCCGGCATATTTCGCCAACGCCGGATCGGCATGCAGCGCATCGGCGGTGAGATCGAGCAGCCAGGAGGTGATGACGCTGCCGCGGCGCCAGACTTCGGCGACGTCCTGCAGATTGAAGTCGTATTGGAAATGTTCGGGGTGGGCGAGCGGCGCGGTTTCCGCGTCGGCCTCATGCGAGGCAGCGCCGATATTGGCGTGTTTCAGGATGTTGATGCCTTCGGCATAGGCGGCCATCAGGCCGTACTCGATGCCGTTATGCACCATCTTGACGAAATGGCCGGCGCCATGCGGGCCGCAATGCAGATAGCCCTGTTCGGCGGTGCTAACCGCAGCCGCTTCGGCCGTTCGGTTCGGCGAGGCCTCCGTCGTGCCGGCGCCGGGCGCCAGCGTCGCGAAAATCGGCGAAAGATGCTGGACGATGCCCCTTTCGCCGCCGATCATCAGGCAATAACCGCGCTCCAGGCCGAAGACGCCGCCGCTGGTGCCGACATCGACATAATGGATGCCCTTGGTGATGAGTTCGGCGCCGCGGCGGATGTCGTCGTGGTAATAGGAGTTGCCGCCGTCGATGACGATATCGCCATTCTCAAGCAGCGGCAAAAGGCTCGCCAGCACCTTGTCGACGATCGCCGCCGGCAGCATCAGCCAGATCGCCCGCGGATGCGTGAGCTTCGAGACGAACTCTTCGAGCGAAGCACTGCCGGTCGCACCGAGGCCTGCGAGTTCGGCAACGCTTTCCGGCCTGGCGTCGTAGACGACGCATTCGTGACCGCCCCGCATCAACCGCTGGACCATGTAATTGCCCATGCGGCCCAAACCAATCATGCCAAGCTGCATAATGAAATCTCCTGGAAATCGAGATGAAGTATCGAATCCGGAAATTAGCACCCGCAGTGTGACAGGCAAGCGAAGTCTCGGCCCCGATGGCGAATGCGACGATTACGCCGCCGCTCGCCTTAGACCGATTTACCGCTCAGGCATCCGGCGCACTGGCCGGCTCTCCTTTCATTTCGCTGAGGAACATGCCCTCGCGCAGATTGATGCCGTATTCGACGAAAGCCTTCATGCAGCAGAGCATCTGCGTCCAGCCTTCGCAGTTGAGATAGGTGCCGCGCCGGCCGGCATCGTCCTCGCGCCAGCCGCTCTCGGCGATGGTCACCAAGGTGCCGCCATCCTCCAGCGGCTTGAAGTTCATCTCGACCGACGTCTTATAGCTCGTCTTGTCGTCGCCGGTGCCGCCATCCCAGCTGAGCACGATGCGGCTTTCCGGCACGAGTTCGACCACCTCCACTTGGGCGTCCTTCCACCAGGTCACCGTCGTACCCTTGACGAGCGGCGCACTCGCCCCGCCGATCGTGGTGAAATAGCTGCTGAGCTTCTTCGGGTTGACGACGGCGTCGAACACCTCGGCGACGGGACGGCCGATCCGGCCGGAAACGCGGATTCCGAGAGACATGGTGCTTCTCCTCTTCTCCATTGTGCCTGTTTCCATTGTACTCGGCGCCATTATGTTATAAAAACATAACATGTCAAGCGAATCGACCGACGACCCCGTTTTCAAGGCGCTGGCGCATCACCGCCGCCGCGAAATCCTCGACCTGCTCAAGGACGCCCCCCGCACCACGGGAACGCTTTGCGAGATGTTTCCGCAGATGGACCGCTGCACGGTGATGCAGCATCTGAAGGTGCTGGAGGAAGCCGACCTGGTCATCGCCAGGAAAGAGGGCCGCGAACGCTGGAACCACCTGAACAGCCTGCCGATCAAGCACATCCACGACCGCTGGATCAGCGCCTATGCCGGGCACGCTCTATCGATTCTCGACCGGTTGAAAAGCGATCTCGAAGGCCAGCCGGAATAATGATCGGGCCTACAGTTTTCCTGCACCCCCATGCATAATTCATGCGTTGCCTGGCAATCCCGGCCCTCATAGCCTCGTCAGAAACACCCAGGAGGCGTGCGATGACGATACTGGTGACGGGAAGCGCCGGCCATCTCGGCGAGGCGCTGATGCGCAGCCTGCGAGCGCAAAGCCTGCCGGCGCGCGGCATCGATATCAAACCCTCGGCCTTCACCGACATGGCCGGCTCGATTGCCGATCGCGCTTTCCTCAGGCGGGCGATGTCGGGCATCCGGCATGTCGTGCATGCCGCCACACTGCACAAGCCGCATGTGGCAACTCACGGCAATCGCGATTTCCTCGACACCAATGCCGGCGGCACGCTGAACATGCTCGAAGAGGCGGTCGCCGCGGGCGTTGCCAGCTTCGTCTTCACCAGCACCACCAGCACCTTCGGCGCGGCATTGACGCCGGCGGCCGGCGAACCGGCGGCCTGGGTGACCGAGGATGTGCTCCCGGTCGCCAAAAACATCTACGGCGTGACGAAACTCGCCGCCGAGGGCCTGTGCGAACTCTTCGCCCGCAACTCCGGCCTGCCGGTCATCATTCTTAGGACATCGCGTTTCTTTCCCGAGAGCGACGACGATCCTGACATTCGCGGCAGCTATTCGGCGGAGAATGCACAGGCCAACGAGCTTCTTCACCGCCGCGTCGACATCGCCGATGTGGTCGGCGCCCATATGCTGGCGCTCGAGAAGGCGCCGGCAATCGGCTTCGGCCGCTATATCATCTCGGCCACGACGCCGTTTTCATTAGACGATCTTGCCGCGATCAGGCGCGACGCGTCTCAAATCGTCGAACGACTGTTCCCGGACGCGGGCGCCCTCTATGCATCACGCGGCTGGAAGATGTTTCCGACACTCGACCGCGTCTATGTCAACGACCGCGCAAGGCAGGAACTCGGCTGGCAGCCGCGATATGATTTCCGTTTCGTGCTCGATTGCCTCGGCGACAACAGGGAATGGCGCAGCCCGCTGGCGCGGGAAGTCGGTTCGAAAGGCTACCACGACAAGGTCTTTGACGAAGGCCCCTATCCGGCCGATTAGGTGGCCGCGTTCGCCCGGTCGGGCCGGCATCTTCGCTAAAGCTGGAAGGGAAGGTGCGATCCACGACCACCGATGGATGTTTACGATCCTGGGTGCCTACAAACGTAGGTGGGCGCCGTGTGCCCAGGCCCACGGGCCTGGCCAGGGACAGCTCCCTTTGGATCGAGTATGGCCCCAGGGATTGTGGTTCCTGTCGAGAGGCGCAGACCGCATCGCGATATATAAGGTCGTTTACGCTGACGCGCCAGTGGCGGCGGCAGGTCGTTCTTATTTAATTGAAGATCAATTGAGGTCGGGGGCGGGCCGGCCGTTCAGCTTGTCGGTAATGCCGCGGATGCGGCTTGAAACCTCACTGAGCGCCGCCGCGAGATTTTCCTCGGTGCGGGCGGTGGCTGCAAGCACCGTGTCGCGGTTGCCGCGCAAGGACTCGAGTTCGGATTCCAGCCCGGCGACGCGGCGCGTCAGCTCGGCGATCTCGTCCATGATCATGATCCCGGCCATAACAGTGATCCTGAGATCGCCGATTTCCCCGAACTGCCCCTTGAGATGGCCGACATAGCGGTCGAAACGCGTGGCGAGGTCGGTCAGGTGATCCTCCTGCCCTTCCTCGCAGGCCATGCGGTAGGCCTTGCCGTCGATCGTTACCGTTACCTGCGCCATGCCAAAATCTTTCTAAGAGAACATAGTGCCGAAAAGTGTGAGCGGTTTTCTCATGACATCATGCTCAACTTTCAAATTAGAACAGGATTCAGATATTGGGCCAACTTGGCCTAAAATCATCCTGTTCTAGCGGTCCAGAACCGCGCGGATCGTTTCCATGGCCGTTACCAGCCGCCGCGATACCTCGCGGTTGACTTCCTCCAGCCGGTTGGCACGGAATTCGGCCTGATCGAGCTCCTGCGCCAGCCGGGAGCGGTCGGCGTGCACACGCCGCACCTCGCCCTCGATCTCGCCCTGATCGCGCTCCCGCTCGACACGCATGTCGACGGCGTTTTCGAGGCCTGAAATCGCCTGTCTCAATTCGTTGAGCGCTGCTTCCATGGTTTTGCCTGTGGGCATCATGCCTTCCCGATTCCCGCGCAGGATCCGCGAATCGGCACGCCGCGCCGATCCTGCGATTTCAAAAGGATATGCAGCTCGCCGACGGCCCGTCAATAAATCCTGTCACTTGCCCACCGGCCTATCCTGTGGATGAGCGTTTCAGACATCCTCGCCGCACAAGATTCGTCTTTTGTACAATCGCGCGATCAAATGTCAAAAATCGCGGCGGCCTGCCCGGGATTTGGCGCCCCATTTATTGACTTGCCAGCGCCAACTGCTATGTGTCTGCCGCTTTCACTCGATGGTCTTGGAGGCTCGAGGCCATCCCCCGACACCCGGAACTTGCGGAAAAGCCATGACCTCTCCCGAACAACACGACCGGATGGCGAATGCGATCCGTTTCCTCGCCATGGACGCCGTCGAAAAGGCGAACTCCGGCCACCCGGGCATGCCGATGGGCATGGCCGATGTGGCAACGGTCCTGTTCACCAAATATCTGAAGTTCGATCCGAAGAAGCCGCATTGGCCGAACCGCGATCGCTTCGTGCTTTCAGCCGGTCACGGCTCGATGCTGCTCTATTCGCTGCTGTATCTGACCGGCTATCCCGACATGACGATCGAGGATCTGAAGCAGTTCCGCCAGCTCGGCTCGAAGACAGCCGGCCATCCGGAATATGGTCATGCCACCGGCATCGAAACGACGACCGGCCCGCTCGGCCAGGGCATTGCCAATTCAGTCGGCATGGCGATTGCCGAACGCAAGCTGCGTGAGGAGTTCGGTTCCGATCTTCAGGATCACTATACCTATGCGATCTGCGGCGACGGCTGCCTGATGGAGGGCATCAGTCACGAAGCCATCGCGCTTGCCGGCCACCTGAAGCTCAACAAGCTCGTTCTGTTCTGGGACAACAACTCGATTACCATCGACGGCGCCGTGTCTCTGTCGGATTCCACCGATCAGATCGCCCGGTTCAAGGCCGTTCACTGGAATACGATCGAGATCGACGGTCACGATCAGGCTGCCATCGCCGCCGCGATCGAAGCTGCCCACAAGTCCGACCGGCCGACCTTCATCGCATGCAAGACGATCATCGGCTTCGGCGCCCCGAACAAGCAGGGCACCCATAAGGTCCACGGCAACCCGCTCGGCGCCGAGGAAATCGCCGCCACCCGCAAGGCGCTGCACTGGGAATCCGAAGCCTTCGTCATCCCCTCGGACGTCCTGGACAGCTGGCGTGCAGCCGGCGCCCGCTCCGCCGATCTCGTCAACGCCTGGGAACAGGGTGTGGCCAAGGCTCCGGCCAGGGCCGAATTCACCCGCCGCATGGCAGGCGAACTGCCGGAAGGCTTCGATGCCGCAATCAGCACCTATAAGAAGAAGCTCGCCGAGACCAAGCCGACCGTTGCCACCCGCAAGGCTTCTGAGGACGCGCTCGAGGTCATCAACGGCTTCCTGCCGGAAACGCTCGGCGGCTCCGCCGACCTGACGCCGTCGAACAACACCAAGACCAGCCAGATGCACTCGATCACGCCGACGGATTTCGCCGGCCGGTACATGCATTGGGGCATTCGCGAGCACGGCATGGCCTCGGCCATGAACGGCATCGCGCTGCATGGCGGCCTTATTCCCTACAGCGGCGGCTTCCTGATCTTCTCGGATTACTGCCGCCCGCCGATCCGCCTCGCTGCGCTGATGGGCATCCGCGTCATTCACGTCCTGACGCATGACTCGATCGGCGTCGGCGAAGACGGCCCGACGCACCAGCCCGTCGAACAGCTCGCCGGCCTGCGCGCCATCCCGAACCTGATGGTCTTCCGTCCGGCCGACGCCACGGAAACGGCGGAATGCTGGCAGATCGCCGTCAAGACGCACAACCGTCCTTCAGGCCTTGCCCTGACGCGTCAGAACCTCAGCCCGGTCCGCACCGAATACAGCGAAAAGAATCTCTGCGAGCAGGGTGCTTATACGCTGGCCGGCAATGCCGACGCCAAGGTGACGATCTTCGCCTCCGGCTCGGAAGTCGAAATCGCCGTTGCCGCCCGCGCGGCCCTTGAAGCCAAGGGTGTCACGGTGCGCGTCGTGTCGGTTCCCTGCACGGAACTGTTCTTCGAGCAGCCGGACGCCTATCGCAAGGAAATCCTCGGCAACTCGCCGGTCAAGATCGCCGTCGAAGCCGCCGTCCGCGAAGGCTGGGATGCCTTTATCGGACCGGAAGGCACTTTCGTCGGCATGAAGGGCTTCGGCGCTTCCGGCCCGGTGAAGGACGTTTACAAGCATTTCGGCATCACCGCCGACGCCGTCGTTGCGGCCGCGGAAGCAAAGCTTTAATGAGGGCGCCTTGAGGCGCTCTCCATCTCCTCAATTCCAGGCCCCATCTTTCGGGCCCTACTCTATCGGGAGTGAATGAACATGACAGTCAAGGTTGCCATTAACGGTTTCGGCCGCATCGGCCGCAACGTCCTGCGTGCCATCGTCGAATCCGGCCGCACCGACATCGAAGTCGTCGCCATCAACGACCTCGGCCCCGTCGAAACCAACGCCCACCTGCTGCGCTACGACTCGATCCACGGCCGATTCCCGGCAACGGTGAAGGTCGAGGGTGACACGATCATCGTCGGCAACGGCAAGCCGATCAAGGTCACCGCGATCAAGGATCCGGCGACGCTGCCGCACCGCGAACTCGGCGTCGACATCGCGATGGAATGCACCGGCATCTTCACCGCCCGCGACAAGGCCGCCGCTCACCTGACGGCCGGCGCCAAGCGCGTCATCGTTTCGGCGCCTGCGGATGGCGCCGACCTGACCGTCGTCTTCGGCGTCAACCATGACCAGCTCACCAAGGAGCACTTGGTCATCTCCAACGCCTCCTGCACCACCAACTGCCTGGTGCCGGTCGTGAAGGTCCTCGACGACGCCGTCGGCATCGACCACGGCTTCATGACGACCATCCACTCCTACACCGGCGACCAGCCGACGCTCGACACGATGCACAAGGACCTGTATCGCGCCCGCGCCGCCGCCCTTTCGATGATCCCAACATCGACGGGCGCTGCCAAGGCCGTCGGCCTCGTTCTGCCGCATCTGAAGGGCAAGCTCGACGGCACCTCGATCCGCGTTCCGACCCCGAACGTGTCCGTCGTCGACTTCAAATTCGTCGCCAAGAAGGCGACCACCGTCGGCGAAATCAACGAAGCCATCCAGGCTGCCGCAAACGGCAAGCTGAAGGGCATCCTCGGCTACACCGACGAGCCGCTGGTCTCCCGCGACTTCAACCACGACAGCCACTCCTCGATCTTCGCGACCGATCAGACCAAGGTCATGGAAGGCAACTTCGTGCGTGTCCTGTCCTGGTACGACAACGAATGGGGCTTCTCCAGCCGCATGTCCGACACGGCAGTCGCTTTCGCCAAGCTCATCTGAGAGCCTGACGATTGAATATTCGCAAGCGGCCCGGGAAACCGGGCCGTTTTGTTATAGTCACTGCGCCGGATCGATTGTAAAATCTGGTGGCGCACCAAGCCCTGAACGGCATCGCCGGCCGGGGAGATAGAGAGAGATCGATGGATTACTTTACCGTTGAGATCGCCGGCCGCGCCATTGCCAGCTTTCGCTCGAAAAACCACGAGGAAGCGACGCATTTCTTCGAGGCGGAAGATTTTCGCGATGACCTGACGATCCTGGAGTCCGAGGGCAAGCCGCTGTGGGACCGCAAGGCCGCGCTCAGCCTGCGCAAGGCGACCGCAGAGGAAGCCAGCGAAGTCGAGCACGCCTATGAATTCGACGATGATCCGCAACGAACCATCGACGACGAGTTCGTCGTTTTCCTGGTTCCGGTCGAGGATCTGACCGACGAGAGCGAAGACACCGAAGACTGACAGTCGATCAGCATCGTTTCCGGCTTTGAAAGCCGTTTCGAAGCGACGGGGCGGTGTGACCGCAAGGATAGAATCACGGTTGGCAATCCGCTGGCCAAACGTGATAGATTGAGAGATGCATAGCGCTGCACAATGGCTGAAATGATCCAAGCGGAGGCGATAAATGGCAGGGGCGCAGAAACGCTTGTCCCACACCACCCTCAAGCGGCGGCAGCGGTTTCATCCCAAGCGGGACGTCCGACCTGCCGTTCTGGCAAAGGCTAATCGTCTGGTTATCTGGGTTGCCGCGTTCATCGGCCTTGCATTTCTCGCCATCATCATAGTTCAGGCAGTGTTGGGATAGCAGAGCGGCGGCGGACCGGCAGGAAAAATCTGTGCGCGTCTCTTTTGCCCTGCTCTCGCCTGATTTTCCTATACATTCTTTATAGAGATTTTCTCCCGTAGCATTCCGTGTCGGTTGGCCGTCCGGCAGCCGTTCAGCAGCATGATGCAGCATCGCGACGAGGTTAAGCCCGCAAGGCCTACCCTTCTCTGACGTTTTGCCGTTTACTGATGGGCCGCCACGCGTGAGGAGGGGTTGGATTACGACGAGTCGGCCTGACGTGGCTATCCTCGTCAAGCAGTCGATGGAAAGGGGTGGGCATGGAAGCGTTCTATATCGTGGTGCTGGTGTCGACGGCGCTCGTGCTTCTTGCCGCTTTTTCAAGCCTGCTCGCCTTCCGGTTCGGCGCCCCGCTACTGCTGCTTTTCCTGATGATCGGCCTTGCCGCCGGCGTCGACGGCCTCGGCATCGAGTTCAGTAATAATTACCTCGCCTATATTCTCGGCTCCATCGCGCTGGCCGTCATCCTGTTTGATTCCGGCTTCGGCACGCCGATGCACGCCTTCCGGCTGGCGGCCGTGCCCTCTCTGGCACTCGCCTCGGTCGGCGTGCTGATTACCGCCTCGCTCTTTGCCTTCGCCGCCATGTGGCTCTTGAACTTCACCTGGCTGGAAGGCCTGCTGCTCGGCTCGATCGTCGCCTCGACCGATGCCGCCGCCGTCTTCTTCCTGCTGCGCATCGGCGGCATCAATATCCGCGACAAGGTGCGCTCGACGCTGGAGGTCGAATCCGGCACCAACGACCCGATGGCGATCTTCCTGACCATCGCCCTCGTCGAGGTGCTGGCGAGCGGCGAACGTTACGCCGGCATCAATATCGGCATGCTCGCCATGTTCGTGCAGCAGATGGGCCTCGGCGTCATTCTCGGCCTGCTCGGCGGCATGATGATCGTGCTGATCGTCAGCAAGCTCGACACCGACCGCGGCTTGACGCCGATCTTCGTGCTGGCGCTCGCCCTGCTCGTCTTCTCCTTCACCGGCGCGGTCGGCGGCAGCGGCTTCCTCGCCGTCTATGTCGCCGGCATCTACGCCGGAAACCGCAAGATGCAGGCGATCGGCACCATCAAACGCTTCCAGGACGGCATGACCTGGCTGGCGCAGATCATCATGTTCCTGGTGCTCGGCCTGCTCGCCACGCCGTCGCAATTCCCGGTGATCATCGTGCCGGCCATTCTGCTTGCCCTCTTCCTGATCTTCATCGCCCGACCCTTAGCGATCTGGCTGTCGCTGCTCCCCTTCGATTACACGCAGCAGGAGATCGGCTTCGTCGCCTGGGTCGGCCTGCGCGGCGCCGTCTCCATTCTGCTCGCCATCATGCCGATCCTCGGCGGCCTGGAAAACGGCCAGATCTATTTCAACACGGCCTTCATCATCGTGCTGGTCTCGCTGCTCGTCCAGGGTTGGACGATCAAACCCGTCGCCAAGAAGCTCGGCCTGATTATTCCGCCGCGCATCGGCGCGGTCGACAAGGTCGAGGTCGATCTGCCGGGTGCCGCCAATCACGAGCTGCTGTCCTACCGCGTCATCAAGGACAGCCCGGTGCTGCGCGGCGAGCGCATTCCGCGCTGGGCAACCCCTTCGCTCGTCATCCGCGACGGCAAGTCGATGCGCTATCAATATGCCGGGCGGCTGCGGGAGCACGATCTCGTCTATCTCTTCATCGTGCCGAGCTACTCCCGCCTGCTCGACCGGCTCTTCGCCAGCCGTGCGCCGGTGGATGAGGACGATGCCGAATTCTTCGGCGCCTTCGCGCTTTCCCCTGCCCGCCCCGCAGCCGACCTCGACGCCGCCTATGGCCCCGGCCTGCTCAACGAATCCGAAAAGGGCCTGACCATCGCCGAACTGATGCGGCAGCGCCTCGGCGGCAAGGCCGATTATGCCGACCGCGTCCGTCTCGGTTCGATCATCCTGATCGTCCGCGATCTCGATGAGCACGACCACGTCACCTCCGTCGGCATGTCGCTCGAAGCCGTCGAACCGGCGATCACCCTGCCGATCTTTATCAATCTCAAGGACATTATCGCGCGGATCCGCGACCGGCTGAAGGGGCGCCGGAAGCGAGAAGCCGCAGCCTCCGAAGCCGCTCCGAAAACAGCGGCCGGACGCGACGAAGGCACACACGAAAACGGTCGCTGAACGCCTTGCGTCTCGAATGATCCTTGCTATGGTCGGCGCAATTTCCGCCAACCAAGACTGGATCTCCCCATGCCTTCCTTCAAGACTCTCGACGATCTCACTGACATCCGCGGCAAGCGCGTTCTCGTCCGCGTCGATCTCAACGTCCCGGTCAAGGACGGCAAGGTCACCGATACGACGCGTATCGAGCGTGTGGCGCCGACGATCCTCGAACTGTCCGAGAAGGGCGCCAAGGTGATCCTGCTGGCTCATTTCGGCCGGCCGAAGGACGGCCCTTCGCCGGATCTGTCGCTGTCGCTGATCGCCCCTTCGGTCGAGGAAGTGCTCGATCATGCCGTGTCGACCGCCTCCGACTGCATCGGCGAGGCTGCCGCCTCCGCCGTCGCCGCGATGAATGACGGCGATATCCTGCTTCTGGAAAACACCCGCTTCCACAAGGGCGAGGAAAAGAACGATCCCGACTTCACCAAGGCGCTCGCCGCCAACGGCGACATCTATGTCAACGACGCCTTCTCCGCCGCCCACCGCGCCCATGCCTCGACCGAAGGCCTCGCCCACCACCTGCCGGCCCATGCCGGCCGCACCATGCAGGCCGAGTTGGAGGCGCTGGAAAAGGGCCTCGGTGATCCCGCCCGCCCGGTCGTCGCAATCGTCGGCGGCGCCAAGGTCTCGACCAAGATTGACCTCCTGATGAACCTCGTGAAGAAGGTCGATGCACTGGTCATCGGCGGCGGCATGGCCAATACCTTCATCGCCGCCCGCGGCACCAATGTCGGCAAGTCGCTCTGCGAGCATGACCTTGCCGAAACCGCCAAGCAGATCATGATCGAGGCCGCGACATCAGGCTGCGCCATCATTCTGCCGGAAGACGGCGTGATTGCCCGCGAGTTCAAGGCGGGTGCCGCCAACGAGACGGTCGATATCGAGGCCATTCCGGCCGATGCCATGGTGCTCGACGTCGGCCCGAAATCCGTCCAGGCCATCAACGCCTGGATCGAGCGCGCTTCCACTCTCGTCTGGAACGGCCCACTTGGCGCCTTCGAGATCGAGCCCTTCGATGCCGCGACCGTCGCTGCCGCGAAATACGCCGCTGGCCGCACCGCCGCCGGCAAACTCACCTCGGTTGCCGGCGGCGGCGACACCGTCTCGGCGCTGAACCATGCCGGCGTTGCCGACGATTTCACCTATGTCTCCACAGCCGGCGGCGCTTTCCTGGAATGGATGGAAGGCAAGGAGCTTCCCGGCGTCGCCGTCCTCAACGCCGGCCGGTAACTGCCTGCGCATCGGCCCGATATTTGGGCCGATGCCTCTGTTCGAAATGCTGTCGCGTCCTTTGCGCGCCGAACAGGGCGCGCAACGCCCTCAGCCTGATTTGACAGGTTTTACATGTGGATAGACCGCGGCGGCGAAGGGCCTTCCGCGGTCTTTTGCTCACGGGCTGAAAGAAATCCCATTTTTTCAAACGATTGAATTGATTTCAATCGTTTCAGTGACTTAGGCTTCCATTTTCCTCTCTATAAACTTCTGTTATCGCCGTCCTATATTCTTAAACCGCCGATGTTTAACGCTGTGGAGAGATCGAATGAGCGAACGACTGGAAGACATTGCAGTGCAGATGGTTGCGGGCGGCCGGGGACTGCTTGCTGCCGATGAATCGACCTCCACCATCAAGAAGCGTTTCGACACGATCAATCTCGAATCGACCGAAACGAGCCGCCGCGATTACCGCGAGATGCTCTTCCGCTCCGACGAGGCGATGAAGAAATATATCTCCGGCGTCATCCTGTTCGAAGAGACGCTCTACCAGAAGGCCGCAGACGGCACACCTTTCGTCGACATCATCCGCGCTGCCGGTTCCATTCCCGGCATCAAGGTCGACACCGGCGCCAAGCCGATGGCCAAATTTCCTGGCGAAACCATCACCGAAGGCCTCGACGGCCTCGGCGAACGCCTTGCCAAATATCATGAAGCCGGCGCCCGCTTTGCCAAATGGCGCGGCGTCATCGCCATCTCCTCGTCGCTGCCGACCCGCGGCTCGGTCCGCGCCAACGCTCAGGCGCTCGCCCGTTATGCCGCCCTCTGCCAGGAGGCCAAGATCGTGCCGATCGTCGAACCGGAATGCCTGATGGACGGCAAGCCGGGCGACCACAACATCGACCGCTGCGCCGAAGTCACCGAAGCCACGCTGCGCATCGTGTTTGAAGAACTGGCCGATGCCCGCGTCAGCCTCGAAGGCATGATCCTGAAGCCGAACATGGTCATCGACGGCAAGAACGCCCGCAAGGCCTCGGTCGCCGAAGTCGCCGAGCGCACGGTCAAGGTGCTGAAGGCGACTGTTCCGTCAGCCGTTCCCGGCATCGCCTTCCTCTCCGGCGGCCAGACCACGGAAGAAGCAACCGCGCACCTGTCCGCCATCAATTCCAGCGCCGACCTACCCTGGCTCGTCACCTTCTCCTACGGCCGCGCCCTGCAGGACAGCGCGCTCAAGGCCTGGAACGGCAAGCCTGAGAACGTCGCCGCCGGCCAGCGCGAATTCACCCACCGCGCCGAGATGAACAGCCTCGCCGCCAAGGGCAGCTGGAAGAAGGACCTGGAAAAGGCGGCCTGATTTTTCAGCAGCCTTAACTCGGATGAAAAAGGGGCGGCAACACATCGTTGCCGCCCCTTCTTGCATTGTCACGGCGACAAGAAACCGGCTCGCCTCGCCGGAAAATCGTGCTTATCCATAGCCTCAGCCGCAACAGGAGCCGCCATGGACACCCTCTCCTACGTCACCGTCGATGTCTTCACCTCCACCCGTTTTGAGGGCAATCCGCTTGCCGTCATCTCCGATGCGCGGGGCCTGAGCGATGCGGCGATGCAGAAGATCGCCACCGAGTTCAACTATTCCGAAGTCACCTTCGTCCTTCCGCCGGAAAATCCGGAAAATTCCGCCCGCGTGCGCATCTTCACCCCGACGATGGAAATTCCCTTCGCCGGCCATCCGAATGTCGGCACCGCCTTTGTGCTCGGCCAGCAGGCGGAGATCTTCGGCAAGCCGCTCGGCGAAAAATTGCGCTTCGAGGAAAAGGCCGGCATCGTCGAAGTCGACCTGAAACGCAGCGGCGGAAGGGTCGCGGCCACCGCCATCCGCGCACCGCAGCCGCTGGCGATCGGCGATGTCATTGCCGAAGGAACCATCGCCCGCTGCGTCTCGCTCGAGCCCGGCGCCATCGTCAAAACCACCCACGCGCCGGTCTTTGCCTCAGTCGGCCTGAATTTCGCCGTGGCCGAAGTGAGCGGGCTTGAAGCGCTGGCCGCCGCTCGCCCCAACCTTGCCGGTTTCCAGGCGGCTGCCGGCCGCCAGACGACGAGCGGCCATGATTTCTCCCTCTTCGTCTATGCCAGAACATCTGAAAACCCCTGGCATATTCGCGCCCGCATGTTCGCACCGCTCGACAACGTGCCCGAGGACCCGGCAACCGGCAGCGCCTCAGCCGCCCTCGGCGCCTATCTTGTCTCGCTTACGCCTGATGCGGATATGAACGTCCGCATCACCGTTGAACAGGGCGTCGAAATGGGTCGGCGCAGTATCATTGCCCTTGATGTCACGAAGTCCAATGGCATCGTTATAGATGTCGTCATCTCGGGTGGCTGCGTTTCCGTCATGCGCGGGGAAATCATCCTGCAGGACTGACGATCGCAGGCCGACGACAGGCCTACATCAGGAAATCGCGCAAGAGCAGGTCCAGTGCCCAGATCCCGAAAGCGATCAGCGCGACCTTCCAGAAATCCGTCCGCCGCCTAAGGCCGGGGAGCCCGAGCGGCTTGATCAGCTGTATCGCCATGGCAAGGATGAGCAGCAAGGCTATCAGCTTTGTCATGCTTTATTTTTTCCATTTTTCGGAATGTCACAGGACGGACATTTTTCCGCGCCAACACAGGTGCTTCGCACGCCGTAAAGACATTCCGGGGCACAATCAATCATCTTGAGGCTGGGCTGACGCAGGTCATGCCTTATGTCATTCCAAAATCACTGAGACCGAGTCTGGGGAAATGAAGAGAAACCTTCTGTCCGTCGCCGCGCTGCTTTTTGGCACGCTCTTCCTATTCATGGGCAACGGCCTGCAGGGCATCCTGCTTCCCGTGCGCGGCAATCTCGAAGGTTACGCCACCACGACGCTCGGCCTGCTCGGCACCTCATGGGCCGGGGGCTTCGTCATCGGCTGCCTGGTGGCGCCGAAACTGGTGCGCCGCGTCGGCCATGTCAGAGCCTTCTCGGGCTTCATCTCGATCATCGCCATCATCGCCCTGGTCAGCGGCATCATCATCGATCCGATCTGGTGGGTGGTCCTGCGCGCCGTCACCGGCTTCTCCACCGCCGGCACCTCGATGATCATCGAAAGCTGGCTGAACGAGCGGGCCAGCAACGAGAGCCGCGGCGCGATCTTCTCGCTCTATATCGGCATCACGCTGCTCGGCGTCGTCGGCGGCCAGATGATGATCCCGCTCGAGGATGTGCGCACACCGGTACTGTTCATGATTTGCGGCATTTTCTATTGCATCGCCATGCTGCCGACGACACTTTCCACCGCCGCTTCGCCGCAGCCGCTGAAGGCGGTCCGCCTCGACTTGCCGGCGCTCTATCGCAATTCGCCGGTCTCATGCCTCGGCATCCTGCTCGTGGGCATCGCCAACGGCGCCTATGGCACGCTCGGCGCCGTCTTCGGCGCCGGCGCCGGCCTCTCCGATACCAGCATCGCCGTCATGATGAGCGCCACCATCTTCGCCGGCGCCGTGATGCAGCTGCCGGCCGGCCGGCTTTCCGATCGCATCGACCGGCGCTATGTGCTCGCCGCCATGTCCGGGATCGCCGCCCTTGCCGGCTTGCTGATCTTCTTGATCCACCCGACGTCGCCCGCCCTGCTGATCGGGCTCGTCGTCCTCTACGGCGCGGTGGCCAACACGCTCTATCCGATCGCCGTCGCCCACGCGAACGACTTCGCTGCATCGGAGGATTTCGTCAAGGTCTCCGGCGGCCTGTTGCTGCTTTACGGCATCGGCACGGTGATCGGCCCGACCATCGGCGGCCCCGTCATGTCGATGATCACCCCGCATGCACTTTTCCTGGTCACCGCCATCGCCCACGTGCTCATCACCGTTTACGCCATCATCCGGAGCCGCATCCGCGCCGCCGTCCCCGCCAGCGATCGCGACGCCTATACGACGATCCCGACCGGCACCTCGCCGATGCTGACACCGCAAAGCATGTCGCTCGCCGATCGCGGCAGCAGCAAAGCGGCCGAAACCGGCAAACCTTCTGAAACGGGGAAGTCTCCCGAAAGCAGCGATCCTGCTGTAAAGTTCGGCTAAGCAATTCCAGGAAAAGTGCGAAGCGGTTTTCCGTCCGGAATTGCGATAAAGCAAAAAGCTAGAGCGGTTCTGCGCTTCTATGAAAAGCTGAATCGCTCTAAAGCGCGTCGCGATCTTTCAGCTTCGCTCCTCGCGCTTTGGGTCTTTATTTTCGAGGCAGCAACGGAGGAGGAACCCATGAGCTTCATCGATGACGACCGGCCGCAGAAGAAGACCGCCCACGAGATCGGCGCCGATCTCTCCATGCTTTCGGTCGACGAACTGAAGGCGCGGGTGGATTTGCTGAAGGCGGAGATCGCCCGCCTCGAAGCCGAGGCCGCCCGCAAGGCCTCCGGGCGGCAGGCCGCGGAAGGCTTCTTCCGCTCGTGATCCGATAAACCCCCGAAAAACAAGGCTATAGGCGGATAAATGAGCCCGCCTCAAGTCTTGCTTCGGCACAATGTTAATAAAATATTAAGCTTTATAAGGTATTACTGTACTCATCCAGATTTTCTCTGGATTTCAGACAGTTTTCCAAGCGGTGAATTGGTCTGATTTTTCTCCCTGTTTTACCTTGAGAGCCGCGTTTGCGGCTCTTCTTTTTCCTTGTGCCCGGCGCTTCTCCACGAAACTGTGGAGATTAACCCTTTCTTAAGAAACGGCTTGCGCATTTGGGCTAATGATACCATCTTAAAGTCATAAAAACCGGGCTCGGAAACTTTTCTGTCGGCGCCCGCGTTACCTGAATATATGTAGCTGCGTGCAACAGGGACTATTGCGATGTCGGAAGTTGGATTGAACACGATCAGTTTTGCAGGTCGCGCCGCTGCATCCTCGCAGTTCAAGGCACTTTATGCGGAAGGCATGTCGCTGGTCGAAGAGACCGCCGCCTATCTCGACGGCCAGGGCCGCGCCGCTTCCAAGGTTCTGCCGCGGATGGCCTCGGTTCTCTACGCCGCGGAATCGATGCGTCTCACCACCCGTCTCATGCAGATGGCCTCCTGGCTGCTGCTGCAGCGCGCCGTCAACAACGGCGAAATGTCCCGTGACCAGGTGCTAGCCGAGAAGAACAAGGTTCGCCTCGACGGATTCAATGTCGATCGCGCCGCGCCGGGCTGGGGCGACCTGCCGGAATCCTTCCGCGACCTCGTCGAGCGCTCGCTGCGTCTGCAGAACCGCATTGCCTTGCTCGACCGCGAGATCTACCGCCCGTCCGAAGCCGTGATCGTTCACGATAATCAGAACAGCGTCCAGGCCCAGCTTTCCCTGCTGCAGACCGCCTTCGGCAACAACTGACCAGATCTGCGAGTATTCATTCAAACCGGCCGCGTCTGACGCGGCCGGTTTTTGTTTGCCTATGAACACCGGTTCCCGAGCCACACAAAAAAGCCCGGTAAAACCGGGCTCTTTTCGAATTCCGTCGAGCAGAAGCGATTAGAGGCCGAGGCCGCCGAAACGCTTGTTGAACTTGGAAACGCGGCCACCGCGGTCCATGAGCTGCTGGTTGCCGCCGGTCCAGGCCGGGTGCGACTTGGAATCGATTTCGAGGTTCATGACAGCGCCTTCCGAACCCCAGGTCGAGCGGGTTTCGTATTCGGTGCCATCGGTCATGACCACCTTGATCACGTGATAGTCGGGATGGATGCCTGCCTTCATAACAATCTTCCTGCGATACCGGAGTTCAATTTGCCGCATGCAGTTGCGGCCACCGAACCGATTGAATAAATGAAGCCGCAGTCGTGATGGCTACGGCTTCCCATTAGGATGGCGTGCCTATACATGAAGGGCGCTTAGATAACAAGAGCCAACAGGTCGCATTGCGCGGGTCCTGCGGGTGATCGGAGACGATTTGGCAGAGCAGGCACGGGCTGAGGAAAACAAACGGCGGTCGCTACGGCCGCTCGGCAGGCTGACGCCCTACGTCATGCGTTATCGAGGCCTGGTGGCCGGTGCGCTGACGTCGCTGGCGCTTGCGGCTATCACCTCGCTGGCGCTGCCGCTCGCCGTGCGTCGCATGATCGATCACGGTTTCACCCAGTCCGACGGCCGCTTCATCAACAGCTACTTCGCCATGCTGATGATCATGGCCGTCGTGCTCGCGGTGGCGAGCGCGCTGCGCTATTATTTCGTCATCACCATCGGCGAGCGCATTGTCGCCGATCTTCGCCGCGACGTCTTTTCCCATGTGACGCGGCTGTCGCCTTCCTTCTTCGACGTCAACCAGTCCGGCGAGATCGTCTCGCGCCTGACCGCCGATACGACGCAGATCAAATCCGCGGTCGGCGCCACGGCCTCGGTGGCGCTCAGAAACCTCATCCTCTGCATCGGCGCGATGGGCATGATGATCGTCACCTCGCCGAAGCTTTCGAGCCTCGTCATCGGGGCGATCCCGCTGATCGTCTTTCCGCTCGTGGCTTTCGGCCGCTCGGTGCGCAAACGCTCCCGCGCCGCCCAGGATACGCTCGCCGATGCCTCCGCCTTCGCCAACGAGACGATCGCCGCGACCCGCACCGTCCAGGCCTTCAACGGGGAGGATACCGCAGCGACGCGCTACGGCACCGCCGTCGAATCCGCCTATGAGGCGGCCCGCGCCGCTATCCGCTCGCGCGCGCTGCTGACCGGGATCGCCATCACGCTGATCTTCGGCAGCGTCGTCGCCGTGCTCTGGGTCGGCGCCCACAGCGTGCTTGCCGGCACGCTTTCGGCAGGCACGCTCGGCCAGTTCCTGCTCTATGCCGTCATCTCCGCCGGTTCGCTGGGCGCGCTGTCGGAGGTCTGGGGCGAGCTCTCGCAGGCAGCCGGCGCCGCCGACCGGCTGACCGAGCTTCTCGACGAAGTTTCGCCGATCGCCGCCCCCGCCAGTCCGCAGGCTCTGCCTTCGCCCAGCCTTGGCCGCGTCGAATTTGCCGATGTGCACTTTGCCTATCCCTCGCGCCCCGGCAAATCGGCGCTGCATGGGTTGAGCTTCGCCATCACGCCAGGCGAGACCGTCGCCATCGTCGGCCCTTCCGGCGCCGGCAAGAGCACCGTCTTCTCGCTGCTGTTACGCTTCTACGATCCGCAGCAGGGCAGCGTGAAGATCGATGGTGTCGACGCGCAGCTGACGACCCCTGACGAATTGCGCCAGCGCATTGCCATCGTGCCGCAGGATGTCACCATCTTTGCCGCCTCGATCCATGACAACATCGCTTTCGGCCGTCCCGGAGCCTCGCGTGACGAAATCCGCGCCGCAGCCCTCGCCGCCCAGGCCGATGAATTCATCACCCGGCTGGATCAGGGTTATGAGACCGAGGTTGGCGAACGCGGCATTACCCTCTCCGGCGGCCAGCGCCAGCGCATCGCCATCGCGCGTGCCATCCTGAAGAATGCACCCGTGCTGCTGCTCGACGAGGCAACCTCCGCGCTCGACGCCGAAAGCGAGACGCTGGTGCAAAAGGCGCTCGACGGCCTTGTCGACGGCCGCACGACGCTCGTCATCGCCCATCGCCTGGCAACCGTGTTGAAGGCCGACCGCATCCTTGTCATGGATCAGGGTCGCGTCGTCGAGGAGGGTACGCATCAGAGCCTGATCCGCCACGGCGGCATCTATGCGCGGCTGGCGCGGCTGCAATTCGACGCCGCCAACGAAGATGTGCTCGCTGGCGCGAAATAAGCGGTTGTCGCTACTGCGCCGATAGCGACTAAAGTCTCACCCGTCACGCGCCTCCCCGCGGTTGTCATTCGCGTCTCCTGCCCTACCCTCTTCCTGCCCCGGGGTGGGGAAATTACAGTTGAGATTCTTGGAGGAGATAGGAATGGCGCCTTTCGATATGACGCGACGTGCGGGCCTTGCGCTCGGTTTCGGTGTGCTTGCGGCCTTTGCAACAGGCGCGTCTGCCGCTGCTGCGGATTTTCCCGATCATGCAATCACCATGGTCGTGCCCTTCGCGGCCGGCGGCTCGACCGATGTCGTCGCCCGCATCGTCGCCCAGAAAATGTCGGAGGATCTCGGCCAGCAGGTGATCGTCCAGAACGTCGCCGGCGCCGGCGGCAATCTTGGCGCCGGTAACGTCGCCCGCGCCGAACCTGACGGCTACACCATTCTGATGGGCACCGTCGCGACCCATGCGCTCAATCCGCTGATCCTCAAATCGACCCCCTATGATCCCGAGAAGGACTTCGCGCCGGTCTCCCTGCTCGTCGTCGTGCCGAACGTGCTGGTCGTCAATCCGGAATTGCCGGCAAAGACCGTGCAGGAGCTGATCGCGCTGCTGAAGGCCGAGCCCGACAAATACAGCTATGCCTCGTCGGGCAACGGCACGCCGCTGCACCTGTCCGGCGAACTGTTCAAGTCCATGGCCGGTGTCAGCATGCAGCATATTCCCTATAAGGGCGCCGGCCCGGCCTTGAACGACGTCATCGGCAATCAGGTGCCGATCATGTTCGATAACCTGCCCTCGTCATCGAGCCACATCAAGGCCGGCACTTTGCGGGCGTTGGCGGTGACCACGGCCGCGCGCGCGCCCTCCTTCCCCGACGTGCCGACGGTTGCCGAGTCAGGCATACCGGGCTACGAGACCTATACTTGGAATGCGCTTTTCGCCCCGGCCAAGACGCCGAACGAGGTCGTCATGCGTCTCAACGCCTCGGCCAACAAGGCGCTTAAAGACCCCGCAGTTGCCGAACGGATGAAGGAATTCAGCGCCACCATTGTCGGCTCGACGCCGGATGAACTGGCCGCCCATGTGAAGGCCGAGCTCGCCAAATGGGGACCGGTGGTCAAGGGCGCGAACATCCAGATGGAGTAATGCCGGCGGCGCAGGCGCCTTCGCTTGCCTTCCGATGGGAACAGTGACAATTGGACGCCGATCAGCCAATTCTAATTAAGGTAGTGGAAAAGCTCGCCATTTTGATCTAGCCTCCCTGATGCTGATGGTTGCAATTCAGCGTTTCGGGAGACATCCATGTATAAATTCGAAGTTTATAAGGATAAATCAGGCGAGTTCCGCTTCCGCTTCAAGGCATCGAACGGGGAAGCCATGTTCTCGTCCGAGGGCTACAAGGCGAAGGCGTCCGCCATGAGTGCCATCGAATCCATCAAGAAGAACACGCCCGGTGCCGACGTCGTCGATCAGACGAAGGCCGAATCCTGATCAGATAGGCAGCGGCGGCTTGAATGCCGCCCCTGCCCTTCCGTGCGCCCTGGCAGCGCCGCTACCCTTGAGCCCACCCGGCCTGGTTGCTTGTCATTTTCGGTGACATTTTTCTTTCTCGCATATTTTTTGAAAGCCATGTCGAAACGACCCGTTGCCGCGCCTCATTGTATCGGAACGGCGGAGCCGTTCTGCCGGGCCTCACAGCTTTCGGGATATCCGCCCCCGATATCGGATGCCCGGATAAACGCCACAACGAGATCAGGAGTTTTCCATGCAATATGCTCTTATCATTCGTGAAGCCGCCGAGGATTTCGCCAACCGCAGCGATCCCGCTTATCGCGACGGCTGGGTCGCCTACAGCAAGGCACTTGCCCAGGCGGGGATCATGACCGGCGGCGCCGGGCTGACGGCGCCCGAGACCGGCACGGTCGTACGCCGCAGAGGCGAGGAGCACGACGTTCAGGACGGCCCCTATCCGGAAGGCAAGGAACAGCTCGGCGGCTTCTATCTGATCGATGTTCCCGACATCGACACCGCGCTGGAATGGGCGACCCGCGTGCCGATCTCCGACAGGGGCTCGGTCGAGGTGCGCCCGCGCCTGCAGATGTGAGGTGGCAATGCCGCCCGACGCCGGACGCGCCGCCGAGAAGGTGGCGCGTCAGTCCTACGGCAAGCTCATCGCCTTCCTCGCCGCCCGCTCGCGCGACGTGCCGGCGGCGGAAGACGCATTGTCGGAAGCGCTGGCTTCGGCCCTTCGCGTCTGGCCGGAGTGCGGCCTTCCCGGCAATCCGGAAGCCTGGCTGCTGGTGGCCGCACGCCGCAACCTCATGCAGGCCGCCCGCCGCCGCACCGTCGAGACCCATGCGCAGACGACGATAACGGTGGCCTTCGAGGAAGCGGAGGAACGCATGAACGCGGCCGGCAACGCCGTCTTTCCCGATGAGCGGCTGAAGCTGCTGTTTGCCTGCACCCATCCCGCCATCGACAGCTCCGTGCATACGCCGCTGATGCTGCAGACCGTTCTCGGCATCGAGGCGAGAACCATTGCACGGGCCTTCGTCGTTTCGCCTGAAGCGATGAGCCAGCGGCTGGTGCGGGCCAAGGTGAAGATCCGCGATGCCGGCATTCCCTTCGCTGTTCCGCCTCGCCCCGCTCTGTCAGGGCGGCTCGCCGCCGTGCTTTCGGCGATCTACGCCGCCTACGGCCTCGGATGGGACGGTCTCGACGGCGAGGAAGAACGCCATTCGCTTGCAGGTGAAGCGATCTGGCTCGGCCGCGCGCTGCTGGCCGTGCTGCCGGACGAACCGGAAGCGATCGGCCTGCTGTCGCTGATGCTTCACTGCGAGGCCCGCCGCAACGCCCGGCGCGATCGCAATGGCCGCTATATGCCGCTGGACGAACAGGATATGGCGGCCTGGAACGCGATGATGATCGCCGAGGCGGATGCGCTGTTGCGCAAGGCCGGAGGCTTCGATCGCTTCGGCCCCTTTCAATGCCAGGCGGCGATCCAGTCCGTGCATGCGGCGCGCCGGCTGTCTGGAGCCACCGACTGGCAGGCACTGACGACACTCTACGCGGCGCTGGTGACGATGAAACCCACGCTCGGCGCACACGTCGCCCAGGCTGCGGTTATCGGCAGGGCCTTGAGCGCTGCCGCCGGCCTGGAGCGGCTCGACAGGCTCGATCCGCGCGAGGTTGCGGCCTATCAGCCCTATTGGGCCGTGCGCGCCTTTCTTCTGGCACGAGCCGGCGACGATGCCGCCGCAGTCGACGCCTACATCACGGCGATCGGCCTCAGCGACAGCCCTGCCGTGCGCGATTTTCTCGCCGACCGGCTGAAAGAGGCGCGACAGCCCGCGCCAGGCTGATTATTTCTCGGTCAGCTTCAGCTCGATGCGGCGGTTGGTGGCGCGCGCATCCGGCGTTTCGCCGGGCGCGATCGGCTGGAACTCGCCGAAGCCGGCGGCAACCAGCCGGTCGGCCGGCACGCCCTGGGCGATCAGGAACTTGACGACCGAAATCGCGCGCGCCGAGGAGAGTTCCCAATTGTCGCGATAGCGGCCGGTCCCGGCAAGCGGCACATTGTCGGTATGGCCGTCGACACGCAGCACCCAGTTGATCTCCGGCGGAATTTCCTTGGCGAGATCGAGAAGGGCTGTGGCGAGTTTGCCCATCTCGGTCTGTCCCTCCGGGTTGAGATCGGCGCCGCCCGAGGGAAACAGCACTTCCGATTGGAAGACGAACCGGTCGCCGACGATGCGGATATTCTCGCGGTCGGAAAGGATTTCGCGCAGGCGGCCGAAGAAGTCGGAACGATAGCGGTTCAGCTCCTGCACGCGCGCGGCGAGCGCAACGTTGAGGCGGCTCCCGAGATCTGCGATCTTGGTCTGCGAGACCCGGTCTTTCTCCTCCGAAGCCTGAAGAGCTGCTTCGACGGCGGCGATCTGGCTGCGAAGCGCTGCGATCTGCTGGTTCAGCAGCTCGACCTGGCTCAGCGCCCGCTCGCTGACCTGTTTCTGCTCGTCAAGCTCCTGCGTCATCGCGCCGATCCGCTTCTGCGCCGCGTCCTGGCCGCCCGATCCCGCATTCAGCAGCGCCTGCAGCCGCGACCGATCGCCCTCGGCGCTGGCAAGCGAGGCCTGCAGATTGGCGACCGAATCCTGGAGATCCTGATTGCTGCCCTTTTCGAGGGCAAGAAGCTGCGTCAACTCGTTGATCTGGCTGTTGAGGCGACTGAGCACCTCGTCGCGTCCGGTGATCTCGCGGCTGAGGATGAATTGCCCGACGACGAACACCGTCAGCACGAACATGATCGAGATGAGCAGCGTCGACAGCGCATCGACGAAGCCCGGCCAATAATCCACGCTGCGTTCGCGGCGCCGGTTGCGGGCAAGAGCCATGGCTTACTTGCCCTCGCTCTTTTCGGTCTGGCTGGCGCGGTCGCGCACGCGCTCGCTCCGGTCGCTGCCACGCTCCTGTGAGCCGATGCGTTCGGCCAGCCGGTCGAGCGTGCGGCGCATCGCCTTGGCCTCGTCCTGCTGCGCCTCGATCCAGTCGCGCAGCATCTGCTGCTCGTTACGCATGTTCTTGACCAGGCCTTGAATGCCTTCGGCAAGGCTCGCCATGGCGGCGACGGAGCGCTGGCTGCCGGCGCCTCCCTCCTCGGAGACCTTGCGCAGATAATCGGAGAGCGCGCGCATATCGTCCGAGGAAGCGCCTGAAACAGCGTCGAGGGCCGGCGCCAGGTCGGAACCGACATCGGTGACCGAAGACAGCCAGTTTTCCAGCTCCATGTAGAAACGGTTCTGCGCGCGGCCCGCCTGAAGGTCGAGGAAGCCGAGAATGAGCGAACCGGAAAGGCCGAGCAGCGAGGAGGAGAAGGCCTGGCCCATGCCCGAAAGCGGCGTCGAAAGCCCTTCCTTCAGCGCCGAGAGCACGTCCCCCGTGCCGTTCGAGCCGGCATCGAGCGACTGGATGACGAGGCTGATCGAACCGATCGTGCCGATCAGACCCCAGAAGGTCCCGAGCAGGCCGAGGAAAACCAGGAGGCCGATCAGGTAGCGCGAGACATCCCGCGATTCGTCGAGACGGGTGGCGATCGAATCGAGAATCGAGCGCAGCGCCGTCGTCGACAGCGCCACCGAGGACTTGCGGCTGCCGATGAGCGCCCGCATCGGCGCGAGCAGCCGCGGATTGCGGTTGACCTTGTCGGCGCTGCCGGCGGCGCGGAACGAGTTGAACCAGCGCACTTCGGGGCGAAGCGCCAGCACATGGTTGAAAACAAGAATGATTCCGACTGCGAGAACGCCGACGATCAGGCCGTTGAGGCCCGGATTGTGCATGAAGGCGGTCTGCGTCTGCCGGAAGAGGATGGCGGCGATAAAACCGACGATGACGAGGAAAAGCAGCATCGTCCAGAGGAAGGGCATGGGGCTCGAAAGCCTGTAGGCATAACCGCCGGCCGTCTTTTCGGTGGAGCCGATCTCCGCCACATTCACATTTTCCATAGGGTCCGCTGCCTCCGGAGTCATTGCTGGCGGAGACTAGAGCAACATTGTGCCGAATTGAAGTATGCCGAGGCGAAAACCGTGACTTTACAACAGCCGGTTTTTCCTTCGCTTACTTGGCAGGGATCGGCCGCTTGACGACTTCGATCAGCGCCTTGTGGATGGCTTCGTTGCCGGCGACGATCGCGCCGCTCTCCAGAATCGCCGTCCCGCCGTCCCAATCGGTGGCGAACCCGCCGGCTTCGCGGATGAGCAGGATGCCGGCTGCCATGTCCCACGGCGCAAGCTCGGCTTCCCAGAAACCATCGAAACGCCCGGCGGCGACATAGGCGAGATCGAGCGTCGGCGACCCCAGACGGCGGATGCCCGCCACTTCGCCCATCACGTGGCGAAGCTCGACCAGAAACTTGCCGTGATTGCGCTTGCCGAGCGCCGGTACACCGCAGCCGATGACGCAATCCGATAGCGCACGGCGCGCGGCGACGCGCAGGCGCCGGTCGTTGAGGAAGGCGCCGCCGCCACGCTCGGCGGTATAGAGCTCGTCGGTTGCCGGATTGAAGACGACCGCGGCAACGATCTCGCCGTTACGCTCGAGCGCGATCGAGACGGCGAAGGCCGGGATGCCGTGCAGGAAATTCGTGGTGCCGTCGAGCGGATCGACGATCCAGCGATGCGCGCCGTCCGTGCCTTTGATCTCCTCGCTTTCCTCGCCGAGGAAGCCATAGGTCGGGCGCGCCTTGAGAAGCTCTTCCCTGACGATCTTTTCGGCCTTGCGGTCGGCGGTGGAAACGAAGTCGCCCGGTCCCTTGACAGAAACCTGCAGGTTCTGCACTTCGCCGAAATCACGTCCCAGCGATTTTCCTGCCTTGAGGGCAGCCTGAACCATGACATTGAGAAGAGCTGAACGGGCCATCGGCGCATTTCCTTGGGACTGACACGGGGTGCGCGCTGCCAGGGGCGGGAAGTGTCCCTGAACTTGCATGACAGGCAGCGCTGCAAAGATTGGCGGCCTCAAGACCACAAAATCAGGGAAATTTCAAGGGCCGGCGCGCATGGCTGCCATCCTCTGCCGGAAACCGGTACTAATACCGGACCGTCACTCAAACAGTCTCAGAACTTCTGCTGGGTCATCAGCACTTCGCGGGCGATCTGATCGAGCGGCAGGATACGGTCGACGCCGCCCTTGGCGATCGCCTCCTTCGGCATGCCGAAAACGACGGAACTCGCCTCGTCCTGCGCCACCGTGTAGGCACCGGCCTGATGCATTTCCAGCATGCCGCGGGCACCATCGTCGCCCATGCCGGTCATGATGATCCCCATGGCGTTCGAGCCGGCCGAGCGCGCCGCCGAGCGAAAGAGCACATCGACGGAAGGCCGGTGTCGCGACACCAGCGGCCCGGTCTTGACGCTCACATGATAACGCGCACCCTGGCGTTCGAGCAGCATGTGCTTGTCGCCTGGCGCGATCAGCACATGGCCGCGCAGCACGGGGTCCCCATCGACCGCCTCCTTGACCTCGACCTCGCAGAGACCGTTCAGCCGCTTGGCGAAGGCGGCGGTGAATTTCTCCGGCATATGCTGGACGATCACCATGCCGGGCGCATTGGCCGGCAATTCCTCAAGGAACTCGCGCAACGCTTCGGTGCCGCCGGTAGAGGCGCCGACGCAGACGACCATTTCCGTCGTCTTCGCCATGGCCTGCCCGGTCGGCGGCGGCAGCATTACATCCGCCGTCAGCTTCTTGGCCGGCCCCTCTGCCGAAGCCGAGCGGATGGTGCCGGCGGCGCGACGCACGTTGGAAAGCCGCGCATGCGAGGCGCTCTTGACGACTTCGCGAATACGCATGGCATCTTCGGCGAGGCCGTCGGCGGCCCCGATCTTCGATTTCAGAATGACGTCAACGGCACCGGCCTCCAGCGCTTGGAGCAGTGTTTCCGAGCCCGCTTCCGTCAGCGACGAGCACATCACGACGGGGATCGGCCGCTGCGCCATCAGCTTGCGCAGGAACGTGATGCCGTCCATGCGCGGCATCTCGACGTCGAGCGTGATGACGTCGGGGATTTCCTCCAGCAGCTTGCGCGCCGCCACGAAGGGGTCGGATGCCACCGCCATGATCTCGATATCGGGATCCTGCTCCAGCACATGCGTCAGCGTCTGACGGATGCTGGCGGAATCGTCGATGATGAGAACGCGTATTTTCTTAGCCATGAAGCCTCTAAATGCGCTGAAACACCGTGTTCGAGACCTGCTTCAAAGGCAGATCGAAGCCGGAGATCGATTCGGAATGGCCGATGAACATGTAGCCGCCCTTCGCCAGGCAGCCGCAGAGACGGTTGAGCACGCCGGCCTGAGTCTGCTTGTCGAAGTAGATCAGCACATTGCGGCAGAAGATGACATGCATCGGCTCGCCGATCGGGTATTTCTCGTCCATCAGGTTCATACGGGCAAAGCCGATCCTGCTGCGCAGTTTCGGCGTAATGCGCACCTCCCGCCGATCCGGCTGCTTGGCCGTCAGCACATATTTTCGCTGCAGGTCGCGCGGCACCGGTGCGATGAGATCTTCCGGATAGATGCCCCGCTGCGCCGTCTGGAGCACGTCGGTGGAAAGATCGGTCGCCAGCACGCTGTAGGAAACGTCGTTGCGGGCTTCGGTGAATTCCGCCAGCACCATTGCCATCGTATAGGGTTCGGCTCCGGTGGAGCAGGCCGAACTCCATGTACGAATGGTGCGAACGCCGCTGCCGGCGATCGCCGGCAATGCCACGCTCTGCATATAGTCGAAATGCTTGGCTTCGCGGAAGAAGTCGGTCTTGTTCGTCGTCACCACGTCGATCAGGTAGATAGTTTCCTGGGCAAGACCGTCTTGATTGAACAGGAAGTCGCAATAATCGTCGAAGGTCGCATGATTGGTTGCCCGAAGGCGGCGCCTCAGCCGCCCCTCGAGCATCGTCAGCTTGGTCGGCGGCATCTTGATGCCGCTATAGTCGTAGATGAACCGGGCAAGCCGCTCGAAATTGCGCTTGCTGATCCGGTCGCCCGGCAATTGGGTTTCCACCGCTGCTGCCATACTCATGAGACGCAGTACTCCGGGTTGACGCGCGGTCAGGCCGCCGATTGCAATGCAGAGGCGTCCTCGCGCGACAGCAGCCGCGCGAGATCGATGATGACGACGAAGCCGTTTTCACGGCGAACGACGCCGGCGATATAGTCCGAGCGCCAGCGCACGCCGATGTCGGGCGCCGCCTCGATCTGGTCACGCCGGAAGGGCGTGACCTCGAAGACGCGGTCGGCGACGAGGCCAAGGGTCAGGAGCCGGCTTTCCATCGGCACGTCGAGGACGAGCACCCGGGTATGCGGCGTCGGCTCGGTCTTCGTCATGCCGAGCTTCAATCGAAGATCGATCGTCGGCACGCCCTGCCCGCGCACATCGCGCAGGCCGAGCAGATAGTCGGGACCATTCGGAATCTTGAAAGCTTCGGCATAGTCGAGGATTTCCCGTACCACCTCGACCGGCACGGCGAAAATCTCCTCGCCGAGGCTGAAGGTCACGAATTGCGCTTCCAGAGATGTCGTGGCCATGATCATGCGCTTTCCTTGAATTCGGCGTCGCCATCATCGGGACCGCCCATGGAGAGATCGAGTGCGAAACCCTTTGCCCGCGCCTGCTGACCAGCGACACTGTTGGCGGCGAGCTTCCTGCCGCCGGGGCTACGGCCGGCGACGGGCGTCTGATTGCGGACAGTCATCCTGGCGGCCGGCATGCGGGATTGGCGATCGCCCGCCGTATCGACTTTGAAGAAGGCGATCGACGTTTGCAGCTCTTCCGCCTGGCTCGCGAGCTCTTCCGAGGTCGCAGACATCTGCTCGGAGGCGCCGGCATTCTGCTGCGTCACCCGATCGAGCTGCTGGATCGCTTCGTTGATCTGGCCAGCACCGATATCCTGTTCGCGGCAGGCGGCGCTGATCTCCGAAACCAGCTCGGCCGTCTTACGGATATCAGGCACCAGGCGGCCGAGCATCTCGCCGGCGTCCTGGGCGGCCTTGACCGTATCGCCCGACATCGAGCTGATTTCCGAGGCGGCCGACTGGCTGCGTTCGGCAAGCTTGCGCACTTCCGAAGCGACGACCGCAAACCCCTTGCCATGCTCGCCGGCGCGCGCGGCTTCGACGGCGGCGTTGAGCGCCAGCAGGTCGGTCTGGCGGGCGATTTCCTGGACGATGCTGATCTTCTCGGCGATGGTCCGCATCGCCTGTACGGCACGCGAGACTGCTTCGCCGCTCATCTCGGCATCCTTGGCCGACTGGCGGGCGATCTTTTCCGTCTGGGCGGCATTGTCGGCATTCTGCTTGATGTTGGCGGCCATCTGCTCCATCGAGGCGGAAGCCTCTTCGGCCGAAGCCGCCTGTTCGCTGGCGCCCTGCGATACCTGCTCGGAGCTCGAAGACAGTTCCTGGCTGCCGGCTGAAACATTTTCCGCGGCCACGATCGCATCGGCAACAACGCCGCGCAACCGTTCGACCATCTGCTCGAGCGCAATGCCGAGCGTATCCTTCTCGGAAAGCGGCTTCGGGGACACCGTCAGGTCGCCGTCGGCGATCCGGGCGGCGATGTCGGCGGTGACGCGAAGGTTATCCGTCATGGTGTTGATCATGTTGACCAGGTCCTTGATCTCGTCGTTGGTCCTGATCTCAACCTTCTGGTTCAGGTCGCCGATCGCGACAGCGCTGGCGACATTCATGATCTTGCGCAGGCCGTTGTTGACGCCGAGTGCGATCCACAGCGCAGCCGCAAAAGCAATGACGGAAGCCCCGATTGCGATGCCGATTAACATGTTCTTCGTCGAACTATAAAGAACATCGGTGTCGTTATCGGCTTGCGCCATCGACTTCTGCTGAAGCGCGACGAGTCTTCCAAAAACGTCCTCCATTTCCACGACGAGGGCGCGAACCTCCCCCGAGGAAAGCGCCACGGCACCTGCCCTGTCGCCGCTCGCCTGTGCGGAGGCGACTTTGCTGGAGCCTTCGTCGAAGCGTTTGGCAAGGTCGACCAGCCTGTCCCAATTGGGCCTGCCCTCGGCGGTTGCGAGCTGTAGACCGCTCGTTACGAGGGTAAGCATCTCATCCACGCTTTTCGCCGAGTTCTGATAGTCCTTCCTGGCGATTTCGGGATCCATTTCCAGAAGGGCGTTCTTCTGCCAGCGGACGGCGTCGAGCTCGGCAGTTTGCGCTTCCAGAGCCAGTTCCAGCCTCTTTGCAGGACCGGAGATAAGGTCACTGACAGCGTCGTTCAGCGAGCTGAGGCTGATGATCCCATAAACCGCGCTGCCCACCAGCAACAAAATAACAAAGCCGAATGCAGCCGCAAGTTTGAGTTTGATCGTAATACGCATCTCAATATTCCTCTCAGAGAGCGAAGCAATAAATATGGTCCAAGTGTCGCGGCATCATGCAGCAAATAAATTCCATCTGGCGAAAGCCGATGGCAGAAATGAATAGGCTTCGATATCGCTTCCCCAAGCGCCGAAAGCCTGCGTCGCGGGCCGTGCCAGCCGGCCCACAACAGTTGCGAAGGGGAACGCCTAAGCGTCCCCCAGGAAGCGCTCACGCGCTCTCCCGAAACTCGTCATCCACGGTGTCGGGACCGCCCATCGACATGTCGAGGGCAAACCCCTTCACGCGGGCCTGCTGGCCAGCAACCGTATTGGCCGGTGACTTGGTGGCCGGCTTGCGCGGCGCGGCCTGAGGCCGGCTGCGGGCGGTGGCTTTTGCCGCCGGCGGGCGCTCACGGCGTCCGCCCGCCATATCGACCTTGAAGAAGGCGATCGACGTCTGCAGTTCTTCGGCCTGCGCGGCGAGTTCTTCCGAAGTCGCAGACATCTGCTCGGAGGCGCCGGCATTCTGCTGCGTCACCTTGTCGAGCTGCTGGATCGCTTCATTGATCTGGGCAGCGCCGATATCCTGCTCGCGGCAGGCCGCGCTGATCTCGGAAACCAACTCGGCCGTCTTACGGATGTCGGGCACCAGTCGGCCGAGCATTTCGCCCGCTTCCTGGGCAGCCGTCACCGTATCACCCGACATGGCACTGATTTCGGCAGCAGCCGACTGGCTGCGTTCGGCCAGCTTGCGTACCTCGGAGGCGACGACTGCAAACCCTTTGCCGTGCTCGCCGGCACGGGCCGCTTCGACGGCGGCGTTCAGAGCCAGCAGATCGGTCTGACGCGCGATTTCCTGAACGATGCCGATTTTCTGGGCGATCGTCCGCATGGCGTCGACAGCACGGGTCACCGCATCGCCACTGGCTTCCGCATCCTTGGCCGACTGGCGAGCGATCTTTTCGGTCTGAGCGGCGTTGTCGGCGTTTTGCTTGATATTGGAGGCCATCTCTTCCATCGAAGCGGAGGCCTCTTCTGCCGAAGCCGCCTGTTCGGTGGCGCCCTGCGATACCTGCTCGGAGCTTGCCGACAGTTCCTGGCTACCGGCCGAAACATTTTCCGCAGCCGAGATCGCATCGGCGACGACGCCGCGCAGCCGCTCGACCATCTGCTCCAGGGCGATACCCAGCGCATCCTTGTCGGAAAGCGGCTTCGGAGACACCGTCAGGTCGCCGTTGGCGATCTGGTCGGCGACGCCGGCGGTGGTTCGGAGGTTGAAGATCATGCTCTGCATCGCGATGCCGAGCGTATCCTTGTCCGAGAGCGGCTTGGCATCGGTGCTGAGATCGCCCGTGGCGATCTGGTCGGCAAGGGCCGCCGTGGCGCGCAGATTGGCGGTCATGGTATTGACCGTATTGATCAAATCCTTGATCTCGTCATTGGTTCTGACATCGACCGTCTGGTTGAGATCGCCGAGTGCGACGGCGTTTGCGACGGTCGTGATCTTCCTGAGGCCGTTGTTGATTCCGAGCGTTATCCACAATGCGGCGCCGAGCGCGACGAGCACGGCGATGCCGGAAGCGATAGTGAGGATCAACTTGGTCGAGTTGTAAAGCTCGGTATTGGCGTGGTCGGTCGCCTGCATCCCCTTGCGCTGGATCTCGGTGAGGGCAGCGATAGCGCCCCCCATGTCGTCGGTCATCGTCCTGAGGTCGCCGAGTGAAAGCGCCAGCGCACCGGATTTGTCGCCTCTGGCATCGAGTTGCTGCAGCTCGGCGGATTTCTCACGGAATTTCCCGCCGATCGTCCGCAGCTTTTCCCAATGCGGCTTGCCTTCCGGCAAAGCGATCGCAAGACCGGCATCGACGGCATCGAACATCGCCTGCAATTTCTGGTCGGCCTCCTTGTAGAAGCCGGCGGCCGCCTCGGGATCCGTGGAAAGCAGCGCATTCTTCTGAGCGCGGATGGCGTCGACTTCGGCAATATTGGCGTTCAGCGCCAGTTCCAGGCGGCGTACGGAGCCATCGATCATGGCGCCGCTCGCCTCGTTCAAGGTGCCGAGACTGACGCTTCCATACGCCGCGATGCCGATCAGCAGCAGCGTCAAGATGCCGAAGGCAAGACCCAGTTTGAGTTTGATGGTGAAACGCATGCGATACCCCCGATTTGCGGTCAAAACGAATGGAGAGAGACATGTCCCCTTGGCGGGACGTCGAGCTTGGAAGGATGTGTCTGAAAGGGGAAAACGACTCATTCGCTTCCCGGTGGCCGACATCTATCGATCGCAGCGCCAACGCCTACACGCGTTGGGGATATTCCCTCCTCGGGTCGCCGGAGCAACCCGAGGGATCACATGGGCGAAGGCGCTTACGCGCTTTCCCCCGGGGAGCGCTTACGCGCTCTCCCTGAAGTCGTCGTCGCCGGCATCCGGACCGCCCATCGACATGTCCAGAGCAAAGCCCTTGAGACGCTGCTGCTGGGCCGAAATCGTCTGGCCACGGCCCTGGCCGTAGGCCTGCGGGGCGGGTTTGCGGACGGCGGCCGAGGGATGCAGACCCTTGGCCGGAGTTTTCGGCTGTGCCTTGCCGACACCGGACCGCGCGCTGCCTGCGGTATCGACCTTGAAGAAGGCGATCGAGGCCTGCAGTTCTTCGGCCTGCGCCGCGAGTTCTTCCGAAGTCGCAGACATCTGCTCGGAGGCACCGGCATTCTGCTGCGTCACCTTGTCGAGCTGCTGGATCGCTTCGTTGATCTGCGAGGCGCCGATATCCTGTTCGCGGCAGGCCGCACTGATTTCCGAAACCAGCTCGGCCGTCTTGCGGATATCCGGCACCAGGCGGCCGAGCATGTCGCCGGCATCGGCTGCAGCCTTGACGGTATCACCCGACATGGCGCTGATTTCGGCGGCCGCCGACTGGCTGCGTTCGGCAAGCTTGCGCACCTCGGAGGCGACGACTGCAAAGCCCTTGCCGTGCTCACCGGCGCGCGCTGCTTCGACGGCGGCGTTGAGCGCCAGCAGGTCCGTCTGGCGGGCAATTTCCTGGACGATGCCGATCTTCTGGGCGATCGTGCGCATGGCGTCGACAGCGCGCGTCACCGCTTCACCGCTCATCTCCGCATCCTTGGCCGACTGGCGGGCGATCTTTTCGGTCTGCGCCGCGTTGTCGGCGTTCTGCTTGATGTTGGCGGCCATCTGCTCCATCGAGGCGGAAGCCTCTTCGGCCGAAGCAGCCTGTTCGCTGGCGCCCTGCGACACCTGCTCGGAGCTTGCCGAAAGCTCCTGGCTGCCGGAGGAGACGTTGTCGGCAGCCGACAAAGCATCGGCGACGACGCCGCGCAGGCGTTCGATCATGATGTTGACGTTGCCGAGAAGCTCGCCGATTTCGTCGCGGCTGGTGATATCGGCCATCTTCGTAAGATCGCCTTCCGACACTTCGCGTACCACGGTATTGGCGCGGCTGAGGCCCTTGCTGATCGTGCTGGCGATCCAGAAGGCGGTAATCGCCGCAACCAACAGGGCAATGGTAGCCACTGCCATCATCGTTGTCCGTGTGGTCGCATACTGCGCGTCGGCGCTTTCGTCCGCAGCCTTCATGCGCTGCTTCTCGAGAGCCAGGATTTCGCCGAGCGTCGCGTCGATATCGTTGGCAGCGGCCCGGGCTGATGTGACGGAGACGGTATTTGCGCCTTCGGCATTGCCGGCCTTCACAAAGTCGCGGATCTGGTCGTCGGCTGCATTGAAGGTCTTGGAAAGTTCGGCGATACGCGCCCAGCGCACCTTGCCTTCTTCCGTTGCCAGCGTCAGCACGTGGCCGAAGGCATCGGCGAAGTCTTTGCGGGCCTGATTGCCCTTGGCGATTGCACCGGCCGTCTCGTCGGGGGTGCGGGCAGTCAGCAGGTTCTTTTGCTGACGGATGGCCTCGAGCTGGGCAATGTTGATTTGCTGCGCGAGGTCGAGACGGGCTGCCGGACCGGCAAGCAGATTACCGATCGTGTCGTTCAGCGATCCAAGGCTGACGACACCGTAGCCGGCGGTGCCGACCAGCATCAGAATGATGAAGGTGAACGCGGTCACCAGTTTGGTCTTTATTGTCAATCGCATCGTCAAACCCCCAAGTTTGAATTCATCCAGCGTCAATTGGCGGCTCCCGCCGCCTTGTGTCTCGACGAAAAAATTGCCTGAAGATTGGGGAGAATGATGAACTCTCCGCCCCTCTTCACCAGGCAGTTGATATAGTCGGCGCGCCAGCGCATGCCGATGCTCGGGGGCGCCTCGCTCGCGGATTTTGCCAGTGTCGTCACCTCGTTCACCTTGTCGGTTCTGAGGCCGACGAGCGTCTGTTCGCCCTGCAGATCGATCTCGATGACGATGATGCGGCTGTCGATCGTCGCCTCCGCCGCCTCCATCCCGAAGGCCAGGCGCAGATCGGCGAGCGGAATGACCTTGCCGCGGAAGTTGATGACGCTGGCGACGAAGGGCTGGCTTCCCGGCACCGCGGTCTCCGGAAGCAGGTCCAGGATTTCCTGGACGATGACCGCCTCAAGCGCGAAGGTCTCGCCGTTGAGATCGAAGGTTAGCACCTCGACTTCCTCGGCATAGCTCCAGTGGTTGTCGAAACGTTCGGCTGTTGCTGCTGCACTCATCCCGCTACCCGCAATTGCGCCTCCTGCTGCTGACCCGCGGCAACCAGGTGCCCGACGTCGAGAATGAGGGCGACGCTGCCGTCGCCGAGAATGGTCGCGCCGGAAAAGGTCGCGACGTCGTTATGCAGTTTCGACATCGACTTGATCACCGTCTGGTGGTCGCCGATGATCTGGTCGACGACGAGGCCGACACGTTCCGTGCCGGTCGAGATGACGACGACCTTCTGGTGGACGTCGGGCTTCGTGCCGGTGCGGAAGAGATCGCGCAGGCGCAGGAACGGCACCAGGCTGTCGCGCAGCGAGATGAAGCTGCGGCCGCGCGAGCGCAGATCCTCCTCGAGCGACAGTTCGAGGCATTCCTCGACTGCCGAAAGCGGGATGACGTAGCGGCCGGAACCGACACGCACCAACAGCCCGTCGATGATGGCAAGCGTCAGCGGGATGCGCAGCGACACTTCCGAACCCTGTCCCGGCACGCTGACGATGTCGATCGCGCCGCGAAGCGCTTCGACCGTCTTCTTGACCACGTCCATACCGACGCCGCGGCCGGACAGATTGGTGATTGCCGCGGCCGTCGAGAAGCCGGGTGCGAAGATCAGTTGCAGCAGCTCGGAGTCGGAAAGAGACTGGCCGGGATGGATAAGCCCGGAGGATTCCGCCTTGGCGCGAACCCGTTCGCGATTGATCCCCCGACCGTCGTCCTTGATCGAAATAATCACCTCGCCGCCGGCCTGGCGAGCCGAAAGGACCACCGTGCCGGCTTCGGTCTTGCCGGCGGCGAGACGATCGGCCGGCATCTCCAGGCCATGATCGATAGAATTGCGCACCAGGTGCACCAGCGGATCTGCCAGCCGCTCGATGACTGTTTTATCGACTTCGGTCGTCTCGCCCTCCATCACCAGCTCGATCACCTTGCCGGTCTCGCGGGCGAGATCGTGGACGAGGCGGCGGAAACGGGAGAAGAGAGTGGTGACCGGCACCATGCGCAGCACCATCATCGTGTCGCGCAATTCACCGGAGAGGCGTTCGATTTCTTCCGACACGGAGCGCAGCCCGATATCGGCGCTGGCGCTGGCCAGCTGGCTGAGGCGAGATTGCGCGATGACGAGCTCGCCGACGCGGTCCATCAGTTCGTCGAGACGTTCGGCCGGAACGCGGACATTCTCGGCCGTCTTCGCTTGGCTGGCAGCCGCAGGCGCCTCGCGCCTGACTGGGACCGCCTCGACCGGACGAAACTCCGGAACGGCGGCCGCTACCGTAGTAACGGGTGCAGCTGCGGTCTTTTCCTCGATCGGAGCGACGGTTGTCGCAGCAGTGTCGATCTCCTCGACGCTGAGTTCCATATCGTCGAGCACGAAGATGAAGACGTCGTCGATCGCCGAGCGGTCCTGCTCGCTGGTCAGCATCACGTCCCAGGAAATGTGCAGTTCTGTCGGCGTGAGTTCGCCGAGCGGCGGAATGGCCAAGGTGTTGGCGCGCACGGTGCATTCGCCGAGATCACGCAACTCGTCCAGCAGGCCGAGCGGGTTGGTGCCGTTGGCCATGGAATTGGCGGGCAGGCTGAAGCGGATACGCCAGCTGTTTTTCTTCTTCGCCGATATCGCAAGCGCGGCCGCCGATGCGGGAACAGCGGCCGGTGCAACAGGAGGCGCCGCCTGCTTGCCGCCGACGGCAGCCTGCAGCTGCGTCAGAAGCTTGCTGCCGGTATCTCCGTGATCGGCATCAGGCTGATCGACGAGGGCGCGCATATGGTCCCGTGCTGCAAGAACGGCAGCGACGAGTTCGCTCGTCGCGGCGACCTCTCCCTTGCGGACGCGGTCGAAGGCGGTTTCACAATGATGGGTGAAGGCGGCGAGCGCCTCGAAACCGAACATCGCGCCGGAGCCCTTGAGCGTATGGAGCCCGCGGAACACGGCATCGACGAGATCCTTGTTGTCGAGCTGGTGGGTCAGGTCGAGAAGACCCGCCTCGATCGCTTCAAGGCATTCGGCAGCCTCCATGCGGAACACGGCAACGGGATCGAGCGTACTCATCGTCCGAGAACCTTCTTCACGATCTTTACGAGATTTTCCGGATCGAACGGCTTGGTCAGCCAACCCGTCGCGCCCGCGGCCTTGGCGCGCGCCTTGAGATCGGCGTCCGACTCCGTCGTCAGGAAGATGATCGGAACGCCGGCCTGCCCAGGCAGCTTGCGCAGTTCCTCGATCATCGTCAGCCCGTCCATGACAGGCATGTTGAGATCGGTCACGATGAGATCGAAGCTGCTGCCCTTGGCCGTCGCCAGGCCCTCGGCCCCGTCGGCGGCCTCGGTCACGCTGTACCCGGCATTGGTGAGTGTGACCTTGGTGGTCAGGCGGATGCTGGCGGAATCGTCAACAGTCAGGATGTTTGCACTCATAACTTTATACCTCTTTATGCAACCAAAACTTGGAATCTTCTTGATCGAAGGATTCGATGAAACCTGCGCGTTCAAGTACCTTCAGGAGCGAACCGCTTGCAGGCCTAGAAAGTTTGAATGTCTTCCCCTCAGCTTTTGCTTGGCGGCGCGAGGACTCGATGAGCTGAACGAAACTCAGATCCGCTTCGGCACTTTCGGGAATGCTAACTGTGATTGTATCGTGGACGCGAAATGCATCAGTAAACTTTGAATATAGTTCGGATGCCGAGCGAATACTGAGCGAGTCAAGCAAATTTATAGATTCGCAATATTGTTTAGGAGTATCCAATGCAGCCCCCTCGGCCGGAGAAATACTTGACGACCTTTAAAGGACTCTCACGGCAGCGTTAATGCCGGGTAAACAGCGGTTGTATGAAACTGTCGTATAACGAGTCCTGGGACTCCCAATTTCTCATCCGGAAAAAGTTGTATTTTCTTCTCAAAATTTAGAAACAAATAAAGTAAAAGCAATAGGTTAAGCAATATTAACCATCGATGAGATCCGGGCCGGCGCCCATCCACATCTTTCGTTAATCACAACGCTGACGAGTCTGGCGCGTTTACCGGACGTTTCCATCCTGCCCGTAGAAATAGAGTCAAATAAGCCTGTGTTTTAAGAAAAGGTATAAATGTTGGCACACGCTCTGGTATCGCCGATCGCTGCAGCCCACACATCCGGCCGGGACATCGGCCGCACCCTGGAATCCGCTCGCAGCCGGGTCGAGGAACGTTTTCTGGAAGGCGGCACCGTGCTGCTCTCGGTGATGGATGTTCTCAACCGGCTGTTGAATTCTCTGGAGAGTGTCACCGCGGCGCTCGACAATGGGGAATCGAGCGATACCGGCGCCGATCTCCGTGCCACGGTTCAGAGCCTGACGGCGCTGCCGGTCACCGAAGAAAATCGTCAGCAGGCACTCCTCTCGCTGGCGCAGACCGGCAGGGAACTACGCAAATACGTCTCCGACATGCAGGAGACGATGCGTTATCTCAGAACTTTCGCCGTGACCGTGAAGATCACCGGCGCCGGCATTGCCGAATTCGCCGGCTTCGCACAGGAGATCCTGGAGCGAATCTATTCCGGCACCGATGAGGTCAACCGTTTCGCCACTCATCTCGACAGTCTCGACAAGGAGGTCAAACTCGCCGCCTCCTTCGGCGCCAGCGTCTCCAAGGGTTATGCCGATACCGTTCCGGCCGTCGCCGCCGCCCTGCGCGACGATGCCGCCAAGATCGCTGAACACCGCAAGCATCTCGGCGTCGTCGCCCGCGAGGTCGGCGCGATTGCCCGCGGCGTCCAGAGCAAGGTCGCTTCGACGCTCTCTGCCCTGCAGATCGGCGATATCACCCGTCAGCGCATCGAGCATGTGCAGGCCACCCTTTCGCTGCTTGAGGAATTCTTTGCCGGCGAAGAGGGCGCGAAGCTCGATGCCGGCGCGCGCAAGCGTCTTCAGAATGTCATTCACCACCTGACCGCGGCACAGATGAGCGACATGTGCGCCAATTTCCAGCGGGAATCGGAAAACGTCGTCACGACGATCGCCAGTTTCGATCACGACATGCGGGAGATCCTCAAACTGCGCGACCAGATGAGCGGCGCCAGCGGCGAATCCGGCGGCAATTTCATGCGCGCGCTGGAATCCAGCGTTTCGGCCGCCCACGAAATCGTCCAGCAGGTCGACACGGCAAGCCGGCAGGCCGACCAGGTCAGCCAGTCGACGATCGGCACGGCCGCCAAGCTCTCCGAAGCGATCGCCAATATCCGTGCCGTCAAGACCGACATCCATTATATGGCTTTGAACACCAACCTGCGCTGCAGCCGTCTCGGCGAGGAAGGCAGGTCGATCAACGTCGTCACGGCCGAGCTGCGCATTTTCGCCGGCAAGCTCGACGAATCCGCCGATGCCATCGTCACCGGCCTGCCGGTGCTCGAAGCCGCTGCCGGACGCATCGCCCCCGCCATTGATGCCGAGGCCGGCGGCCTGGGAGAGAGCCTGACGTCAGCCGTCGGCAACATCCACTCCGCAGCCGACGTCATGGAAAACGAATTGAAGGTGCTTGCCGAGAACGGCCGCGAGGTCGCCGCCAAGATCGGCCTGCTGATCGGCAAGCTCGATTTCCAGCGCGATCTCGGCGAAGTCTTTGCCCGCTGCGCCGATGTGCTGGATGAGGCGGCCGGCACCGAGGTCGCCGATATCTCCGATCTCACCGAGACGATAGCGCCGCTCGACCGCAAGATCTTCAAGCACTATACGATGGTTCAGGAGCGCAGCATTCATCGCGACATCATCCCGGCGAGCGAGGACAGCGCTCCTGCCCCTGCTCTAGCCGAACCTGCCAAAGTCGAAAGCGACGAGGATCTTTTCGCCGACGCGCTGTTTTAAAGCCGTTCCCGGCCGGGACGCGCGGCGCTTAATTCAGCGCCGCCGGAACTTGTTGGCGGCCTCGATCGCCGCTTTCTGCTGATCGTCCTCGATGCCGAGATAGAAATCCTCGAGCGACGGATCGGCGAGCCCGGCGCGGCGCGACAGGACGTACCACTTCGCCGCCTCGACCGGATCGGGCGCCGTGCCGATGGCGTTGATATAAAGATGGGCGAGCTTGTTCTGTGCCGCGACATTGCCGCCATTGGCGGCAAGTTTCAGCCATTCGAAGCCCTTGACGTAATCCTTCGGCCCGCCGACTCCATTAACGAGCCAGATGCCGAGATCAAGCTGGGCCGTGTCGAAACCGGCACGCGCCGCACGTACCATCCACTCGCGGGCAAGCTGCTTCTTTTCCTCAGGCAGGTCCTTCAGCGTCGCATAGATCTGCGCCACGGCATATTGCGAATCGGCAATGCCCTGCTCGGCCGATTTCTCGTAGAACGGCAGGGCGAGCTTCAGCCCCTTTTCGCCGGGATTGTCGGCGATGAGAAGCTGCGCCCAGTTGAATTCCGCCGAAGGATTGCCAGCCTCGGCCGCCTTGCGCATGTAGTCGTCGGCCTTGACTTTGTCACGCGGCACGCCCTCGCCTTCCATCAGGATCAGCGCATATTTGAACATTGCCGCCGCATCGCCGCCTTCGGCCGCCTTGCCGTACCAGAAGGCGGCATTCTTCACGTCCTTCTTTACCCCAAGCCCTTGCGAGAGGATTTCGCCAATCAGCGTCTGCGCCGCTGCATCGCCGAGCTGGGCGCGTGGCAGCGCCTTGTCCATTGCCGTCAGGTAATAACCGCGCTGGAAGGCGCCGTAAGCCTCGTCGACGGGTCCCTTGTAATCCTTCTCCGGCGGCAGGTCCGGCAGTTTCGCACCCATGCGGTCGAACACGCCGACACCATCGGAGGGCCGTATGACCGAGCCAGAGGGTCGGTCGGTGCGGAAGGTCGAAGCCGGCGCCGAGCCCGGCTGGCTGATGACGCTGTCGCTGGCTTGCGCCACGACGACATCCGGCCCGGCCGCAACGAAGGCGGCCATGCTGGCAAGGATAAATTTCAACAGGCGGGCGGTCGGGATCGGCATGAGCGCGATTTCAATCCTCAAACCGTGGCGCTTTTTCGTCAAGCAAGGCGTTGACTTCAGCGACGATAGACGGCGCCCGGCTGGGCTCGCCGAAGACCGCCAGCCGCAGCGCCACGAATTCCGCTCCGGTTTCGGCGACGGCGAGCGCCGAGACCGGATCGGTGCCGCCCATGACGATGCAGGGAATCTCGATCATCGACGCCCACCATTCGCCGAGCGCAAGGTGCTTCGGATGCGCCTCCGGCTTGATATCGCCGTCGAGCTTGCCGAAGAAGATATAGTCGGGCCTGACTTCGCCGATCTCGAGCGCCTTGTGCCGGTCGGCTGCGTTGCCGCCGCCGACGATCAGCTTCGGCGCATGTTTTTCGATCGCTTCCGAAAGTGCCTCGGCATTGCCGGAAAGGTGCAGGCCATCGGCCTTTGACCGCCCCGCCACGCGGCTGTCGCCGGCAATCAGCGCGGCCGCCCCGGCATCCTGGATCAGCGGCACCAGCTTCTCGGCATGTTTCTGGAAGGTGCCGTCGTCGAGCCCGTATTGCGGCACGATCACCGAGGCGACGTCGCCGCCCTTCAGCGCATCGGCGACGATCCTTGCCTGTTCATCGGCATCGGCAATATCGGGTGCGATCAGCACAAGGCGGCAGCGGTTTTCCGGTTCGGTCATCAGGTCTTTCCGTTTCCTGCGAATTTCCCTTTGAGACGAGGGATCCGCACTCGTTTTGTGTGAGTAGTTCCGTTAGACGAGGCTTGCAAGAGGAGGACGTCGAAAGCATGCCGCAGGATTTGTCATTCTACTACGCCGCCGTGCCTGCCGTTCTGCTGGTGGGCCTCGCAAAGGGCGGCATGGGCGACGCTTTGTCGCTGATCGGCCTGCCCTTCCTCGCCCTCGTCGTCTCGCCGGTCGAGGCAGCGGCGATCCTGCTGCCGATCCTGGTCTTCATGGACATGATTTCGCTCGTCATCTGGCGCAAGCACGGCGACTGGGCGACGCTGAAGATCATGCTGCCGGGCGCAGTCTTCGGCATCGCGCTGGGCTGGGCAACCTCGGCGCTCGTTCCGGGCAATGTGCTGCGCATCGTCATCGGTGCGGTGACCATCCTCTTCTGCCTGCGCTATTTCTGGAACAATTACGGCCCGGGCGCCGACAGGATCGTCCCGCCGCGCGGCCAGCGGCCGGTCGCCGCCAACCTTTGGGGCACGTTTTCCGGCTACGGCAGCTTCGTCGCCCACGCCGGCGGCGCACCCTTCCAGATCTACGCCCTGCCGCTCAAGCTGCAGCCGCGCGAATATACCGGCACCAGCGTGCGCTTCTTCGCGATCCTCAACGCCATCAAGCTGATCCCCTATTTCGCACTCGGCCAGCTCGACACCCAGAACCTTGCAACCTCCGCGACGCTCCTGCCTTTCGCCCCGCTCGCCACTCTTGCCGGCGCCTGGTGCGTGCGCCGCATGAAGCCGGCGGTCTTCTATCCCTTCATGTATGCGATGGCCTTGATCGCCGCCTTCCTCATCGTGCGAGAGGGTCTTGGCTGGTAGAGCCCGCCCTGCAGCAATTCTAAGTGTAACAGCATCCTGAGCGCATCTGAAAAGAAGCACGGTGCTGTAGTACGCTGCAACGCACAATTTCCTTGCTGGAACGGCCGGTTTGACGTAGTTTTCCCGGCATGTCGAACACGGACCCTTTCTCTGCGATTGCCGATCCGAACCGGCGGTTTCTGCTGGAGGAATTGCGTCGCGCTCCGCGGACGGTCAACGAGCTTGCCGAGGGCCTTCCGATCAGCCGGCCGGCCGTGTCGCAGCACCTGAAGGCGCTGCTCGACAGCAACCTCGTCTCGGTGACATCCGAAGGCACGAAACGCATCTACACGGTCAACAACCGCGGTTTCGATAAGCTCAATTTATGGCTGGATCAGTTCTGGGCTTGATGCATGCTTCCGGATGCCGCGGGACCGGAACGAGGGAATAGAACCGGGTCCTAATCCGCGATGGGAACAAACATTCCGACTTTGATATCCTTCAACACGACATTCGTGTGAATGCTTTTGATCTGCGGATTCTCGGACATCAGGTTAGCCGTGATTTCATCATATTGTCCGACATCGCGCGCGGTGATGATCGCGACCAGATCGACTGAACCGGTCACGTAGTAGACCTGCTGAATGTGCGCCTGCTTCGCCAACCAGACCCGGAACTTGGAAAGAGCGTCATAGTTCTCCCGCTCGATTTCCATCCCCGCGATGAACATCATTGGGGTGCCGGCCGCCTTGCGGTCGACCAGGGCAATCTCAGCCGTGATGATTCCGGAATCGCGCATCCGTTTCAGACGCCGCTGCACGGCAGAAGCGGAGAGGCCGACGAGGTCGCCTATGATCTCGGCCTTCATCTGACAATCGATCTGGATAATGTCCAGGATCTTGCGGTCTAGCTGGTCAATCGGTTCCATGATCATCGCCGTCGGTTGTCTTTGCGCATACTATGTCGAATCTGCGCGGTGAAACTGCATATTTCCGCCCATTTGCAGCTATCGCCTTCATCGAGCACGATTCATCGCGGGAAATCTGCGCGTCGTGACCGATGAGTGGCAAAGTGGCCATCAATTTGGTCGTTCTGCAAGCTTCCCGATGACCTTCTGCACCGTCATCCTTTGCTCATCGCCCATGATGAGGAACCGAGATGGTACAATACAATATCGCGCTTATCGGATTTGGCGGGGTCAACCGCGCCCTTGCCGAACTCGTGGCTGAGCAGAACGATCGCTGGCGAACCGAGCTCGGTTTTCAGCTCAACATCGTCGCCGTTACCGACCTCAATCTCGGCTCCGTCGTATCAGCAAACGGCATCGACGCAGGCATGCTCATCGAGACAAGATTTGAGAAGGGCGGGTTCGCAAAGCTTTCCGGCGGATCAGCGGAAGCGAATAACGAGCAGGTCATCAGGCAAGCGCCCGCCGACATCGTCGCGGAAGCCACCTTCACCAATCCTGATGACGGCGAACCAGCTGTTTCCCATTGCCGCTGGGCGCTTGAAAGCGGCAGGCACGTGATCACCACCAACAAGGGCCCGGTCGCCCTTGCCGCTGCCGATCTCAAGGCGCTCGCCCGCCGCAATCATGTTTCCTTCGAGTACGAAGGGACGGTGATGAGCGGCACCCCCGTCATCCGCATGGCGAAAGCAACACTCGCCGGTTCTGGGCTCAACGGTTTCGAAGGCATTCTGAACGGCACCTCGAATTTCGTTTTGGGGCGCATGGAAAGCGGGCTTGGCTTCTCGGAAGCCGTCGGTGAGGCGCAGGCGCTTGGTTATGCCGAGGCGGATCCGACGGCGGATGTCGAGGGCTATGACGTGCGGCTCAAGGTGGTCATTCTCGCGAACGAATTGCTGGGCGCCACGCTGGCGCCGGCTGACGTTTCCTGCCGCGGTATCTCGTCGTTGACTGTCGCCGACCTCGAGTCGGCGGCCAAGGATCGATGCCGCTGGAAGTTGATAGGCTCGGCAATCCGTGGGGAGGACGGTCGGATCGAGGCCTCCGTGGCACCCCGGCGCCTGGCTCTCGACCATCCACTTGCAGGGGTGAGCGGTGCCATCAATGCGGTTTCCTTCAATACCGGCTTGCTCGGCGCCGTGACCGTCACCGGCCCGGGAGCCGGGCGGGTCGAGACGGCCTATGCGCTTCTCTCCGACATTGTCGCCATCCACCGCACCGCACCGGCCCGCTTAAACAAGGAAGCTGCAGAATGACTGCTGTACAGCGCCAGATCGCCTCGACCACCCCAGAGATCGCCGTTTTAAGCCCTTACGATGGTTCCCTCGTCGATATCGTTTCGGCCAGCGGCCCGAACGACATTGACGCACTTCTTGCCCGCACCAGACATGGAGCCGCGTTGTCGCGAGCATTACCCCGGCATCGTCGGGCAGAGATTCTGGAAAAGACGGCGCGGCTTGTCGAAGAACAGTGCGAAGCTTTCGCCCGCACCATCGTCAGCGAGGCGGGCAAGACAATTGTCCAAGCCCGCAAGGAGACCTTACGCTGTATCAACACGCTGAAGCTGTCTGCGGAAGAGGCCAAGCGCAATGCCGGCGAGATCGTGCCGTTCGACGCCTATGCGGGCTCTGAGGCCCGTCAGGGCTGGTTCACACGCGAACCGCTTGGCGTGATCGCCGCCATCACACCCTACAACGATCCTCTGAACCTCGTCGCGCATAAGCTCGGCCCGGCGATTGCCGGCGGCAATTCGGTCCTGTTGAAGCCTTCGGAGTTAACGCCGCTTTCGGCTCTAAAGCTCGTCGAGACGCTGGTTGCGGCGGGTCTTCCGGAAACGGTCGTCACCGTCGCCATCGGCGGCGCGGATCTCGGACACGCCATCGTTTCTGCTCGGGATATTCGAATGGTGTCGTTTACCGGCGGATTTGCGACCGGCGAGGCCATTGCCCGGTCTGCCGGGCTGAAGAAGCTGGCCATGGATCTCGGCGGCAACGCGCCTGTTATCGTCATGGCGGATTGCGATATCGACAAGGCGGCGGCGGGGTGCATTTCGGGTGCCTATTGGGCGGCCGGTCAAAACTGCATCGGCGTGCAGCGCATTCTTGTCCAGGCCGACTGCTACGAGCGCTTCCGCCAGGCGTTCGTGGCCGGCACCGCCAGGCTTAGCGCCGGCGACCCGAGTCGAGAGGAGACGGATGTTGGCCCGATGATCTCGCCGGTCGCGGCCGAGCGCGCGCAAACCGCCGTCGAACAGGCGATCGGAGCCGGAGCCCGGCTGTTGTGTGGACACCAGCGCGACGGCGCGCTCTACACCCCGACGGTGCTTGAGGGCGTTCCTCGCCGAAGCAGACTCTGGCGGGAAGAGATATTCGCGCCGGTGGTTATGCTTGAGCACTTCGAAACGCTTGCCGACGCGATTTGCATGGCGAACGAGCCGGATTACAGCCTGCATGCCGGAATATTCACCGCCAACCTCGCCGATGCGCTGGAGGCTGCGGCCGGCATCGAAGCCGGCGGGGTGATGATCAACGATTCCTCGGACTATCGTTTTGACGCCATGCCCTTCGGCGGCTTCAAGCATGGGAGCATGGGGCGGGAGGGCGTACGCTTTGCCTATGAGGATATGACGCAGCCGAAAGTAGTCTGCATCAATCGCGCATGAGCCGGAAAACTGCGGTGTTCCCAAATATACGCGGAGGAACGCCGCAAGAACAGCAAACTGCGCGGCCGAACCCCATCAAACGGGGCTAAACTCCTTGACAATAAGCCACGCAAAAGTGGGGAACGAAGTGGATGACGAAGGATATTTCCTGCGCTTTGCGGGTCGATGACGTGCACAAAAGCTACGGCGCTCATCAGGTGCTGAAAGGGGTTTCCCTTACCGCGAGAAAGGGGGACGTCATATCGCTGATCGGCTCCTCCGGCTCCGGGAAAAGCACCTTTCTGCGTTGCATCAACTTTTTGGAGATTCCCGATCGAGGGCGCTTCGTCGTCAATGGCGAGGAAGTGGTCTTGAAGGCGGGATCGGATGGCCGCGCCCACCCTGCGAATTGGCGGCAGGTGGAGCGCATTCGCAGCGGCCTCGGCATGGTGTTCCAAAGCTTCAACCTCTGGGCCCATATGACCGTCTTGGAGAATGTCGTCGAAGCACCGATCCATGTCCTGGGCATGGGCCGCAAAGAGGCGACGGAAAAGGCGGAGGCGCTGCTGCAAAAGGTCGGCCTTTATGAGAAGCGCAACGCCTATCCGGCCTTCATGTCGGGCGGCCAGCAGCAGCGCGCCTCGATTGCGCGGGCGCTGTGCGTCGATCCCTCCGTGATGCTGTTCGACGAGCCGACCTCGGCACTTGATCCCGAACTGGTGGGGGAAGTGCTCAAAGTCATTCGTGATCTCGCCGACGAGGGCAGGACGATGCTGCTCGTCACGCACGAGATGAAGTTCGCGCGCGATGTTTCCAGCCATGTGATGTTTCTCCACCAGGGGCGCGTTGAGGAAGAGGGCAGGCCGGAGCAGATCTTCGGCGCCCCCAGCAGCATCCGATGTCGCGAATTCACAAGCTCTTCACGCAATTGAGCGCCGTTGCTCGCCGATCAAAAAGAAAGGGAACTGACATGAAAACTGCAATCTGCCTCATTGCCGGAGCCACTCTTCTCGCCTCAGCCGCCGGTGCGGACGCTGAGGTGCGCTTTGGCATCATGAACGAAGCCTACCCACCGTTCTTTACGAAGGACGCGAGCGGGAATTGGGTCGGCTGGGAAATCGACCTGATGAATGCCGTCTGCTCCGAAATGAAGGAAACCTGCTCGGTCGTCGACATGTCGTGGGATGGCCTAATTCCCGGCCTCCAATCGAAGAAGTTCGACGTTATCTGGTCTTCCATGTCGATCACCGACGAGCGCAAGAAGACGGTCGCTTTCACCAACAAGTACTACAACACGCCGAGCAAGCTGATCGGCGCGCAGGACGGCAAGACCGGCACCGCGGCCGAAGATCTCGCCGGCAAGACGATCGGCATCCAGGTTTCCACGATCCAGGCGGATTACTACAAGAAATACTATGCGAGCGTTTCCTCGGAAAAGACCTATGCCACGCTTGACGAGGCGTTTCAGGACCTGGCCGTCGGCCGCATCGATTACGTCTTCGGTGATTCCATCCCGCTGATGAGCTTTCTCCAGACCGATTTTGGCAAGGGCTGTTGCGAGGACAAGGGCAACGTCAAGGATGACCCGCAGGTTTTGGGACAAGGTATCGGCGGCGGCCTGCGTCAGGAGGACACTGAGCTTCTGGCAAGGCTGAACACCGCCATCGCCGCCGTTCGGGCCAGCGGAAAATACGCTGAAATCTCCAAAAAATATTTCGACTTCGATCCCTACGGCGAATGAACGGAGTGCTTTGGAGCGGCTAAGGCGCCTCACTGCGTCTATCAACCCAATACCTTCTCAGAGAGAAAAAGCGTTCGAGCCGCAGGGACCTCGCTCGAACGCCGAGGAGCTGTTTTCATGGCGACAAGCTCATCCATTGTGGAACTGCTTTCCCCATATCCGCCGGGGTGGGGTGGGGTGCTGCTTTCGGGCGCGGCCTCAACCATCCTGATTTCGCTCGGTGCGTACGTGTTCGGCATACTGATCGGGCTGGCGGGTGCAACAGGTAAACTCAAGGGAAGCCGCGCCGTCGTCACCTTGCTGGATTTTTACACGACGGCAGTGCGCGCCATTCCCGAGCTGATCCTGATCATCGGCCTCTATTACGCCGGGACGGACGGCATCAACAGGGTGTTGTCCACGCTCGGCCTTCCATCGATCGAGATCAACGGCTTCCTTGCCGCGGTCGTCGTGCTGGGCATCGTCCAGGGCGCCTACATGATTGAGGTGTTGCGCGGCGCGATCCTTGCCATTCCCATTGGCCAGATAGAGGCCGCTAGCGCCTTCGGCATGCGGCCCTGGTTGCGCTTCCGGCGTATCGTGCTGCCGGCGCTGATGCCGAACGCCCTGCCCGGCATGGCCAATTTGTGGATGTCGGTAACCAAGGACAGCGCGCTGATTGCCGTCGTCGGATACCAGGAGTTGGCCTTGGCCACGCGGCTCGCCGCCGGCAACACCAAGCATTACTTCCTGTTTTTCCTGGCCGCAGCCGTGCTCTACCTGGTGATCACCCTCATCTCCAATATCGTCTTCGGAGGTCTTGAAACCCGTTTCCGGCGTGGACAGCCGAAATCAGCCTGAGGGGATAGACAGTGGATTTCTCATGGGTTTCCAACTATTGGCCGCTTCTGGTTGCGGGCGCGACACAGACCGTATTGCTGCTTGTCATCTCGGTCGCTCTCGGGTTCGTCCTGGCGATTGGTCTTGCGCTCGCGCAGATCGGCGGACCCTACTGGCTGCGATGGTGCGCCAAAAGTTACTGCACCTGTTTGCGCGGCACACCCTTGCTCATTCAATTGTGGTTGCTCTACTACGGTGTCGGATCCTTGCTGCCGATGATCCCGGGTCTGCGCTCAAGTTTCGTTTGGCCGATCGTGCGCGAGGGCTTCTTCTTCGCTGCCGTCAGCTTCACGCTCAACTACGCAGCCTACGAGGCCGAGGTATTGCGCGGTGCGCTGCTTGCGGTGCCGAAAGGCGAACTGGAAGCCGGTCGCGCCTTTGGCATGACCCACCTGACGCTTCTGCGACGCATATGGTTGCCGCGGGCGATCCGCATCGCCCTGCCGACGATCACCGGCGAGGTGGTGCTGCAACTGAAGGCAACGCCGCTCGCCTTCACCGTCACAGTGATGGATCTCTATGCCGTCGCCTACAAGATCAGGCAGGACACGCTGCTCGTCTACGAGCCTCTGATCGTCGTCACCATCTTCTATCTCTGCCTCACCATCGTCATCACGCGCGCCTTTCGCATTGTCGAAAGCCAGGTGCCGGCGAGGCGCTGACGCTCTCGTTTGAAATTTATCGGAGAATGCATGACCGTAACAAGACCGTCAGATCTGCCCGCGTGCGGCATCGACCAGCGCAGGGTAGTGCCTGCCGCAAACGCGGGGCCCAGTCGAGAAACCCTGGCTCTGAACGGCGGGCTCGTTATCGACCCGGCGACGAAAGCGATCGCCCCGAACATTTCCATGTCGGTCAACAATGTGTTCATACCTGGTGGCGGCCCATTTTCCGCCGATGGCGTCGACGACCTGACGGCGCTGCCCTTTCTCTATGCGCGTTGGACCAACCCGACCGTGCGCCAATTGGAACAGCGACTCGCGGCGCTCGAAGGAGCCGACGACGCCATGGCCACGGCGACGGGCGTCGCGGCGATCGGAGCCACGTTCTTCACCTTTCTCAAGAAGGGTGACCATCTGATCCTGAGCGATGTTTGCTATGCCGGCGCCAACGAGCTCGCCCGGCGTATATTGCCGGACTACGGCATTGAGGTTACGCCGGTCAACATGTCGCGCCCTGAAGACGTGGCGGCCGCCTTCCGGTCCAACACGCGGCTCGTCCATTGCGAAAGTCCGTGCAATCCGATCCTGCGTCTGACCGACCTTGCGGCCATTGCCGAGCTTGCGCGAAAACACGGGGCCTTGATGTCGGTCGATTCGACGCTTGCCACCCCTGTGGCCACGCAGCCGCTCTTGCTAGGCGTGGATCTCGTCATCCATTCGCTCACGAAGTTCATTAACGGCCATGGCGACGCATTGGGCGGGGTCGTCTGCGGACGTAAGGAATTGGTGGAGAAAATCCGGTCGCGCGCCGGCGTCTATCTCGGTGCGTCGATGCCGGCCATGAACGCTTGGCTGATCATGCGCGGCATCGATACGCTGTTTCCCCGCATCCGCATGATCTCGGAGTCGGCCGCGAAGATCGCGGCCTTCCTTCAGGGCCATTCCGCTGTGGAGGCCGTGACTTATCCCGGACTTGCTTCCCATCCTCAGCATGATCTGGCGAAGCACCAGATGGATGTGTTCGGGGGGATCGTGACCTTCCGGGTGAAGAATCCCGGCCAGATGGCGCGACAACTCGCCGAGCGCCTCAAGGTTGCCCACTATACCTTCTCGCTCGGTCATCAGCGCTCGATCGTCGTGTTGCTCGACACACAGGAGATGATGAAATCCACCTATCAGCTGACCGGCAAGCAGCTTGAGGATTACCGCCGGTTTGCCGGCGATGGCGTGTTCCGCCTGTCGGTCGGGCTGGAAGCGACCGACGATCTGATCGTCGATCTTGATCAGGCTATTTCAGACTGAGCGGAGAGAAAGGAGGAGCGGGACCATGGCGACAACGCGCATCGAGACAGATCTTTTGGGTAGTCGGGAGTTGCCGGCCAATGCTCTGATCGGCATTCATACGCTTCGGGCAATGGATAATTTCGACATTTCCGGCATCAAACTGCAGGATTTTCCCGGGTTTCTCCAATCTTTCGCGATGGTCAAGAAAGCTGCGGCCGCCACCAATCTGGAGCTGCGGTTGCTCGACTCCGCGATCGCGGGCGCGATTGATCGGGCCTGCGACAGGCTGATCGCCGGTGAAATCCTGGCGCCACACTTTCCGATCGATATGATGCAAGGCGGCGCGGGCACCTCGACCAACATGAACGTCAACGAAGTCATCGCCAATCTGGCGCTTCAGGAGATCGGCCGGCAGGCTGGCAGCTACGACGCGGTCAATCCAAATGATCACGTAAACCTTTGCCAATCGACCAACGACGTCTATCCCACTGCAATCCGGCTGACTGTATGGCGGTGAAACTCTCGAAGATCTGCAATGACCTCCGCCTGCTGTCGAGTGGTCCGCGCGCCGGCTTTGGCGAGATCCGTCTTCCGGCCATGCAGGCGGGCTCGTCAATCATGCCGGGCAAGGTCAACCCGGTGATCCCCGAATTGGTGAACCAGATCAGCTTCCAGGTCATTGGCAACGACTTGACGGTCACACTCGCTGCCAGCGCGGGGCAACTCCAGCTGAATGCCATGGAACCGATTATCGTGCTCAACATCCTGCAATCCATGCGGCTGTTGGTGAGGGGAATGGATGCGCTTCGCACTCGGTGTATCGACGGGATCGAGGCAGATTCCCAGCGCTGCCGCGCGCTTCATGATGGCGCTCTCATTCTTGCCGCAGCCCTCAATCCCTTCGTTGGATACGCCCGGGCGGCCGCGCTTGCCCGTACTGCGCTTGCCGAAGGAATTCCGTTGCGAGAGGCGGTCGAGCGCGACAGCGGTTTGCCTGCAGCTCAGATCGAGACGATCTTCGGCATCAAAAACATCGGGGCCTACGAGTCGGTACAACACTGAAGGAAAGCAAAAATGGCTGTTTTCACGGATCTGTCGGAGGCAGATTGCGGCCGGATCGCGACGACCTATCGCCTGGGCAATCTTACATCGGTTATCGGCATTGCCGATGGCGACGCCGAAACGACTTACCTTTTCCGCTCCGGGCGGGGTGAGTTCATCGTCACCCTATTCGAAAACGGGGCCGACCCCTTCGACCTCGAACTTGCCTTCCGCACGATGGAAACGCTCTCTGGCGCCGGCATTCCCTGTCCGGCAACCTTCCGCACTGATGCCGGTGCGGCGACGATTACCGTGTCGGACAAGCTTGTCGCGGTTGTCGGTTTTATGCCAGGCTCTCGACTGAGCGAAGTCACTCCCGCCAAATGCCGTGCGCTTGGGACCTGTGTCGCGCGAATCCACCAGGCGCTGGGGCGGCCGGCGAAACGAGCGTCACTTGGGCTGCCGAAAGGTCCCGTGCACGGCGCACTCAATCGCGACAACGTCTTCTTCGTCGACGAGATGGTGAGCGGCGTCATCAATTTCCGCTTGCGCCATGATGATGTTCTGATCGCCGAACTCGCTGCCGTTATATTGCATTGGGCTGTGACCGCAAGCGGCACTCTTGAGAGGACGCTGGTCAGCGCATTGCTCGCTGGCTACGAAGACATCAGGTTCCTCAGCGAAGCGGAGTGGCGGGCCGTGCCGGCTTTCGTCATGGCAGCGGCCGCCACCGTGTTTGCGCAGGATGGCAGGCTAACCGATCTCGAATCCGCCACACAGCGGGTCTTCCTCTCCGCCAAGGACTGCATTGAGGAAATACGGCCATGAAGCGTATCCTCGACCGATCCGACGAACGCATTCTAACCGAGCTAACCCGCAATGGCCGGATTCCCCACGCGGAACTGGCCGAAAAGGTCCACCTGTCGCGCAACGCCGTTCGCCAACGCATCGAGCGATTGGAACGCGACGGCCTGATTCAGGGCTATACGATTGTCGTGGGTGAGGGAAAAACGCGGGCCGCAGCCATCACAGCGATGATCTTCGTGTATCGCCACGACCGCATGCGCGGCGGCGACGTCATCCAGACGCTCAAAGGGATACCGGAGGTCATTTCCTGCGACGTTATGAGCGGTGAATTCGACCTGGTCGTGCGGGTTGAAGCAAGCGCGGCAGACCGTATCCGCGAAATCTGGCAGGAGGTTTCGGCGCTGCAAGGGGTGCGCGACACGCTGACGGCATTTGCCCTGTCTTCGATGATCAAGCGTTGACCGAAATGGCAGGCAGATCAACGGCATAAGCACTTTGATATATGCGTTGTGCCGTGGCGCTCGCAAAAGCGCCAGCCGCAATGCCGCTGGCATCGGGCTGGCGCAATTCTGGTGTAAAATCACCGGTTCTTGCTGATTTTAGGCGGAATGGATGGATTTACCTTTTCTTTCGCAAGATGATCGACCGGCGACCCTTGGGAAGATCAGTGGACGGATGACTTGAGACGCATAATCTCGTCCTTGATGCGCAGCTTGCGGCGCTTGCATTCGGCAATTTCCGTATCGGAGATGGAGGGAGCTGTTCTGAGCGCGTGCAGCTCCTCCTCGAGAGCGACATGCTTTTTCTGGAGTGATTCAAGATGAGCTTGAACTGTCATTTGACCCTTCCTTCCTCTTACCCTCCCCGGCCAACATCGTCGGGGATCAAGGTGTCAACGCGGCGGACTGTGACATATTTTTGAAGGCTTGTCGAAGGCCAAAAGATGAAGACCGGATGGCAATTTCATGATCAAGACTAACTAGCCGTTACCTGTATTTGGTGATAGGAGCTTGCGGAAATCATCGGCAGGTCGGACAAGGTCCGAGGACGATAACGGGGAATGCATATGGCCGATCAGGAACAGGCGGAAATCAGGCTCACCGTGGCGCGGCTGCGCCAGGAGCACGAGGATTTCGACGCCGCGATCAACGCCATGATCCAGATCGGATGCGATGCTCTGCGGATCCAGCGCATGAAGAAGAAGAAGCTCGTCATCAAGGACAGGCTTTCGAAGCTGGAAGATCAGATCATCCCTGACATCATCGCCTGAGGGGGATAACAATGACGACAGACAGACCCTCCGTCGCCATCATCATGGGCAGCCAGTCCGACTGGGAGACCATGAAGAACGCCGCCGACACGCTGGAGGCGCTGGAAATCCCTTATGACGCGCGCATCATTTCGGCGCACCGCACGCCCGACCGCATGGCGAATTTCGCCAAGGGCGCGCGCGCCGAGGGCTTCAAGGTCATCATCGCCGGCGCCGGCGGCGCCGCCCACCTGCCGGGCATGACGGCATCGATGACGCCGCTGCCGGTCTTCGGCGTGCCGGTCCAGTCGAAAACCATGTCCGGCCAGGACAGTCTTCTGTCGATCGTGCAGATGCCGGCCGGCATTCCTGTCGGGACGCTCGCCATCGGCAAGGCCGGCGCGGTCAACGCCGCACTGCTCGCCGCCGCCGTGCTTGCCCTTTCCGACGAAGAGATCGCCGACCGGCTCGATGAATGGCGCGAACGTCAGAGTGCCGCCATCGCCGAATACCCGATGGACGACCAATGACTGTAGGAACGATCGGTATTATCGGCGGCGGCCAGCTCGGCCGCATGCTGGCTATCGCTGCCGCCAGGCTGAATTTTCGCACGGTCATTCTCGAGCCGCAGGCGGACTGCCCGGCCGCCCAGCTCGCCAACCGGCAGATTACCGCCGCCTATGACGATCCGGCGGCATTGGCCGAACTAGCGGATCTCTGCGATGTCGTCACCTATGAATTCGAGAACGTGCCGGTCGCAGCCGCTGAGACGCTCTCGGCAAGCCTATCCGTCTATCCGCCACCGAAGGCGCTGGAAGCCGCCCAGGACCGCCTCGTCGAAAAGCGTTTTCTCAATGGCTGCGGCATAACAACCGCCCGCTTCCACGCGATCGACAGCCAGGCCGATCTCGAAATGGCGCTTGACGATTTCGGCGGCCAGGGCGTGCTGAAGACCCGCCGTCTCGGCTATGACGGCAAGGGCCAGAAGGTTTTCCGCTCGGTGGCCGACAGCGCTGATGGCGCCTATGCCGCGCTCGGCGCCGTGCCGCTGATCCTCGAAAGTTTCGTCGCCTTCGAGCGCGAGGTCTCAATCATCGCCGCCCGCGCCACCGATGGCACGGTCGTCTGCTTCGATCCCGCCGAAAATGTCCATCGCAGCGGCATCCTCCACACCTCGACGGTTCCGGCTACGATCTCGCCGGCGACGGCGGACGCCGCGCGCCGGTCGGCCGAAACGATCCTCGCAGCATTGAATTATGTCGGCGTTATCGGCATCGAATTCTTCGTGCTTGCCGATGGCAGCCTGATTGCCAACGAGATGGCGCCGCGCGTCCACAATTCCGGCCACTGGACCGAGGCCGCCTGCGTCGTCAGCCAGTTCGAACAGCATATCCGTGCCGTCGCCGGCCTGCCTTTGGGAGACGCCGGACGCCATTCCGACTGTGTCCTGCAGAACCTGATCGGCGACGATATCCTGGCCGTTCCCGACTGGCTGCAGCGCCCCGATACGCTGGTTCATCTCTATGGCAAGACCGAATGGCGCCCCGGCCGCAAGATGGGCCATGTCACCACCTTGACGCCGAAATCGCCGGTTTCGGCCTGAGAAAACACCTTTGCGCCTTGGGAAAAACACCGTCATGCGGTTGACACGGAAAAGGTGACGCGGTATCTGCTCCCCACCTAAACAGCGCGCCCGACGGCGCGCTTTTGATTGTTAAAAGATACGGGCGAATGTGAATTCCCCATAGAGATCGCGGATCAGAAAAATGAAGATCAAGAATTCGCTCAAGTCGCTCAAGGCTCGTCACCGTGACAACCGTCTGGTTCGCCGCAAGGGCCGCATCTACATCATCAACAAGCTGAACCCGCGCTACAAGGCTCGTCAGGGCTGATTTCGTGCGTCCGGATCGCTTGCCCGCGTGAGCTTGCTCCGGCGGATATCCGGTGGGTCACTGCGGTGATCACGTCAAATTTGTTTGATCTTCGGCGTTGGCGGGCTAATATGTCCGCCATGCGCTTTTTTGCTTTGACGTCAGCGGCGCTGCCGCTCGCCCTCACCCTCCTCACGTCCACCTTTCCGGCCATTGCGGCGGAAAAGGACGTTATCGTCGAGCAGGCGGATGTCAATTCTTCGCCGAAACAGCACCTCGACCAGCTCTTCAGTCAGCTGAAACGCGAGCGCGAACCCGACAAAGCCAGCGGTATCGCCAATGAGATCCGCATGGAATGGAACGATTCCGGCAGCGCCACCATCAATCTGCTGATGCAATGGGCCGACAAGGCGATCGAGGAAAAGCGCAATCCCGCCGCCCTCGATTTCCTTGACGAGGCGATCGCGCTGAAACCCGATTATGCCGAAAGCTGGAACCGCCGCGCGACGCTGAATTTCGTCATGGGCAATTATCGCAAGTCGATGTCCGACATCGAACGTGTGCTCGATCTCGAGCCGCGCCATTTCGGCGCGCTCTCCGGCCTGGCGGCGATCCTCAGCAATTCCGGCAACGACCAGCTGACCTTGAAGGCCTGGGAGCGTTTTCTTGATATCTATCCCGCTGAACGCACCGCGCAGGAACAGGCCAACACGCTTGCGGAAAAACTTGCCGGCAATCGCACGTGATCCTCGAGGCGTGATCTTGATCTCCGGCCAAGCCGCGCAATTTAGAACCGTAGACGGGAAAAGACGCAGCGCGTCCGCTCTCGGCAAAACAGCCGCAACTATCGCCCGTTAAAATCATGCTTGCAGAAGTTTCCGCTCTTCTCGCCCCGCTCGCCGCCGCCATCGGTTACTCCTCCTACAAGGCGCGGCAATTCGAACAGACCTATCCGAATATCGGCGAAATGACGGATGTCGGCGGTTATCGCATGAATGCCGTCCATATCGAGCGTCCCGAAAACGCCGATCTGCCGGCGCTCGTCTTCATTCACGGCGCCAGCGGCAATCTTCTCGACCAGGTCGTCGCCTTTCGCGCCGCACTCGAAGGCCGGGCGGAAATGCTCTTCGTCGATCGTCCCGGTCACGGTTATTCCGAACGCGGCGGTCCCGATAACGCTGTGCCCTCCGGTCAGGCGGATGCAATCGCCAAGCTGATGGAAAAACGCGGCATCGAAAAGGCGGTTATCGTCGGCCATTCCTTCGGCGGCGCGGTCACCGCCGCCTTCGGCCTGCGCCATCCCGATAAGACGGCGGGCCTGCTCTTCCTGGCACCCGCCACCCACCCCTGGCCGGGCGGCATCGACTGGTATTACCACGTGGCAACCGTACCGGTCCTCGGCTGGCTCTTCAACCACGCGATCGTCGTGCCGCTTGGGCTGAGCCGGCTGGAGCGCGGCACGCTGAACGTCTTCCGCCCCAATCCGCGCCCGGCCGATTACATTAAAAAGACCGGTCCGTCGCTGGTGCTGCGACCCGACGCGTTCCACAACAACGCGGCCGATTTCAAAAAACTGCTTGCCTATGTGAAACAACAGTCGCCGCTCTATGCGCAGATCACTGCGCCGACTGTCATCATAACGGGCGACAGCGACGCGATCGTCTGGGAGCACCTGCATTCACGCGGCCTGGCCCGCGATATAACAGGCTCTGAGCTCATCACCGTTCGCGGCGTCGGCCACAAGCCGGATTATCTCGCAACCGATGTCGCCATCGCCGCCATCGAGAAGATCGCCGGCAAGCCGCGGGACCTGCAAGCAATCGCCCGCCGGGCCGAGGAGAGACTCGCCGCCGCCTCCCCCGATCGGACGGTGGCGACGGCGGCGTCGTTGGGGTCAGGCGCCCTGCACGGCGCATGACTCCTCCGGCTTTGGAACTCGTCACATAAAACCAATCCCTTGCATTGCCTGAGGCTGCCGCAGCCCCATATGCTTTCCATCATTGTCCATAGGAGGGGAAATCATGGGCCGCCTGCATATCGGGACAATCTCCGTCATAGCGGCACTGTCGCTGAGCCTGACGTCGGCCTTTGCGGCCTCGCCCGCGCCTGTCGAGGCAGAGCACGGCATGGTCGTCACCGCCCAGCATCTGGCGACCGATGTCGGCGTCGAGGTGCTGAAGAGCGGCGGCAATGCTGTCGATGCAGCCGTTGCCGTGGGTTATGCGCTGGCGGTCGTCTATCCCTCGGCCGGCAATCTCGGCGGCGGCGGCTTCATGACCATTCGCCTGAAGGACGGCACCAAGACCTTTCTCGATTTCCGCGAACGCGCCCCGCTTGCCGCGACGAAAACCATGTATCTCGATGCCAAGGGCGATATCGTGCCGCGCGCCAGTCTGGACGGTTATCTCGCCGTCGGCGTACCCGGCTCGGTTATGGGCTTCGAAACCGCACGCGAGAAATATGGGACAAAGCCGCGCCAGGATCTGATCGCGCCGGCGCTCCGCTTCGCCAGGGAAGGCTACACGCTGGAACAGGGCGATGCCGCAAGCTTCGCCGGCAGTGCCAAGCGCCTTGCCAAAGACGAGGCGGCGGCGAAGATCTTTCTGAAACCCGATGGCAAACCTTATGCATCGGGCGAAAAGCTTCAGCAGCCCGATCTTGCCGCGGTCCTGGCAGCCATATCGGAAAAAGGTCCTGATGCCTTCTACAAGGCTGCGCCCGCCGAGGAGATCGTCAAGGCAAGCCAGGCCAAGGGCGGCATCCTCGCCAAGCAAGATTTCGAGCAATACGCCGTGCGCGAGTTGAAGCCGGTCGAGTGCAATTATCGCGGCTACGACATCATCTCCTCGCCCCCGCCCTCCTCCGGCGGCGTCATCATCTGCGAGATCCTCAACGTTCTCGAAGCCTATCCGCTTTCCTACCTGGGTTACGGGTCAGCCGACACCGTGCATGTGATGGTCGAGGCCATGCGCTACGCCTATGTCGACCGCAATACTGCGCTCGGCGATCCCGATTTCGTCGAGAACCCGGTCGCAAAGCTCACCGACAAGGCCTATGCCAAGGAGATCGTCGCCAAGATCGATCCCTACAAGGCCGGCATTTCGGCGAACCTGAAGCCGCTCGGCGGCAAGGAAAGCACCGAGACGACGCATTATTCGATCATCGACGACGAGGGCAATGCCGTTGCCGTCACCTATACGCTGAACGGCTCCTTCGGCGCTGCCGTCGTGGCCCCTGGCACCGGCGTGCTGCTCAATAACGAGATGGACGACTTCACCTCCAAACCCGGCGTGCCGAACCTCTATGGCCTCGTGCAGGGCGAAGCCAATGCCATCGCACCGAAGAAGACGCCGCTCTCCTCGATGAGCCCGACGATCGTCACCAAGGACGGCAAGCCCTTCATGGTGATCGGCAGCCCCGGCGGCTCGCGCATCATCACCATCACGCTGGAAGCGATCCTCAACGTCGTCGATTTCGGCATGGATATCAGCCAGGCGGTGAACGCGCCGCGGATCCATCATCAATGGCAACCCGACAAGATCTATCTCGAACCCTATGCAATTTCGCCCGATACGGAAAAGACCCTCGCCGCCATGGGCTACAGCTTCGATGGCGGCAATGACGCGCCGCTCTGGGGCCAAGCCGCCGGCATCCTCGTCGGCGGCAAAAGTCTCGCCGCCATCGAAAAGGGCGGCGGTGCCCGGTATAATGGCGCCATGGACAGCCGCGCAGCGGAAGGCTCGGCAAGCGGCTACTGACGGCCGGCGGAGCGTGGGCGGCAATCGCAGCCTCCATTCATGTCACGGTGACAAAGTCGCCGTTCACAATCGGCTTGCCGCACCCTAAGCATGAGCGAACCCGCAAGCAGGACGATTCCCGAATGGTCAGCATCGAAATGATTGTCGCCGCCCGCGCCCGTCTGCGCGGTCACGTCAGGCGCACGCCGCTTCTCTCCTCTCCCTTCCTCAACGAGATCGCCGGCAGGCGCCTTTTCGTGAAGGCCGAATGCCTGCAGCATTCCGGCTCGTTCAAGTTTCGCGGCGGCTGGTCAGCCGTCTCCGGCCTCGATCCGGCGGTACGCTCGAAGGGTGTCATCGCCTTCTCCTCCGGCAACCATGCCCAGGGTGTCGCGCTTGCCGCCAAGCTGCACAATGTCCCCTGCGTCATCATCATGCCGAGCGACGCACCGAAGCTGAAGATCGCCAACACCCGCGCCTTCGGCGCCGACGTCGTCCTCTACGACCGTGTCAACGAGGATCGCGACGCGATCGGCGCCAAGCTGTCGGCCGAGCGCGGCCTGACGCTGATCAAGCCCTTCGACGAACCGCTTGTCATCGCCGGCCAGGGCACGACCGGCCTCGAAATCTCCGAGCAGGCGGAAGAGGAAGGCGTGACATCAGCCGAAGTCCTCGTGCCCTGCGGCGGCGGCGGATTGACCTCCGGCATCGCACTTGCGCTCGAAGCCAGCGCTCCCGGCTTTCGCGTCCGCCCCTGCGAGCCCAAGGATTTCGACGACACCGCCCGCTCGCTCGCCTCCGGCAGGATCGAACGCAACGCGTCGATATCCGGCTCGCTCTGCGATGCGATCCTGACGCCACAGCCCGGCAATATTACCTTCCCGATCCTCAGGCGCCTCGCCGGCGCCGGCATCGTCGTTACCGACGAGGAGGCGCTGCGCGCCATGGCGCTCGCTTTCGTCAGGCTGAAGATCGTCGTCGAGCCCGGCGGCGCGGTGGCACTCGCCGCCGCCCTCTTCCACGGCGAGGCGCTGGAAAGCGACACGATCGTCGCCGTCACATCGGGCGGCAACGTCGATGCCGATATCTTCGCCATGGCACTCGAACGCTTCGGCTGAGGACATCGTCAGGCAGCCAAGGCAGCCCGCCGCCCGGGGGACGCCCGATAACAAATGCAAGTCGTGAGGCATCCGGCTCTTTCGAGCCGAATGCCTCATCAGCTGTCAGATGGAGTGAAGCGCCCGGCGGATTGCCATCTCGACCGGCGAATAGGCGCCGTCCTCCCGTTCGAGCCGAAGAGGTTCGGAAGGCGCCAGGCCGGGCTGCGCCATGAAGCGCGGTTCTTTGCCGCGATGCATTTGCGCTGCATGGATAAGGAACGGGTGGCACAGATAGACCGTGCCCGCCTGCCCAGTCGCCAAGGCCAGCGGCCGGTCTTCGCCGACATGCTCGAACCTGAGATGCGCCATACCCGCCTCACCCGCCGGCGCCAAAAGGCGCGCGATATCCTTGTGCGAGCCGATACGGATGCGGGTCGGCGCATCCTCCTCTCTGACATCCGAAAACAGGAAAAGCATCAGCAGCGCCCGCCCGCGCGAGGTGATATTCACCCGCCAGGCGGAAAAGTCGCGTTGCTCGTTCGGATCGGATGCCACACCGGGAAAGCTCAGATCGACATGCCAGCCGGCATCGCCGGGATCGTCCGGATGGGGAAATCGCACCGGGAAACTTCCAAGCCCGCTGCGTGGCTCCCAGCGCCCTTTGCCGACAAGCTGGTCGAACGCCGAATGCAATACCGGTGTGTTGACGGCTTTCTCGAACGGTCCTCCGCCATAGCCGGCAAGCCGCACGACGGGCTGCGTCCACGTTCTTGGCTCATCCGCATCGAAGGGTATATCGCGCCACATGATGGCACGAGCTTCCTCCGCCAATTCGCGGGGAAAAGCCTCGTCGATCCGGATAAGGCCATCCTCGATGAATTGCTCGATCTGCGCAGCGCTCAGCGCCGGCGGGTAAACATTTGATGTCATGAAATATCTCTCTATCGCCAAACCTGCAGGCTCTTTCCTTGGCCAGATGCAGGGTGGTTACACCAACGGCAACGCGCCAGCCGCGAAGGCTGGTAAGCGACCGCATCTTCCGATGCCCGAAGGCAGAGCTTTAAAGGCTCAAGAAGAAGGCCGTGGCGATATTGAGAATGATCATTTTCATAACAAGCCAAAGCTATAGCCCCGCGACCGCAGGGTCAATGCGAAGATGTCAGGCCGTCCCGCTGAGCGCGCCATGCACCGACTGCAGCACGAGCTCGGCAAGCCGGGCCGCAGCCGGCTGCGGTTCGGCTTCGGCGCGATGCAGGACCAGACCGAGCTTTGGCAAATCAGGCAGGCCGATCGTCTCCGGCGCCAGCGGCCGGACCTTTGCCGGCAGGCCGATTGGTGTGCGGATGGTGATGCCGAGACCCGCCGCCGCCGCTGCCCAGAGGCCGCCGAGGCTGGGGCTGACGAAGGCGAGCCGCCAGGAAATGCCGGCCGCGTCAAGCGCCCGGGTCGCCGCGCTGCGCATCAGACACGGCGCCTCCAGCGAGGCGAGCGGCATCGGCTCGCCGCTTGCCGCATGCCAGCCAGGCGATCCCTCGGCAGGTCCGATCCAGCGCATCGGCACCTCGCCGATCCGCTCGCAATGCGCCGTCAGCGCGCCGTCGCTCCAGGCAAGCGCCAGATCGAGCTTGCCTGAGGTGACGCGCTCGAGCAGTTCGACATTGCGCACCACCCGTGCCTCGATCCGGACCTTCGGATGCGCCCGCGCGAAGCGGCCGAGCACCTCCGGCAACAGGGTCTCGCCGAAATCCTCCTGCAGGCCAAGCCGCACCCAGCCTTCCAGCTCGATGCTATGCACGGCCGCAGCCGCCTCGTCGTTCAACTCCAGCAGCCGCCTGGCATAACCGAGCATCGTCTCGCCGGCATCGGTGAGCGCCAGCCCGCGTCCCGCTTTGCGGAAGATCGGCGTACCCGCCTGCTCCTCCAGCTTCTTCAGCTGCGCGCTGACCGCCGAGGTGGAGCGTCCGAGCTTTCCGGCCGCCTTGGCGAAATTGCCGAGCTCCATGCCGGTCGAAAAGGTTCGGAGCACATCGAGATCGAAGATCGTTCGCCGCATCGTACAGTACCAATTTTCAGGATCATTTGTTCAGAATATTCTGATTTTCAGCATCATCGTGCCGTGCGATGGTACCGCTGTCAAGGCTGATGACGGCCTGAACCATGGAGATCCTGATGCCCTTCGTTCGCATTTCCCTTCGCAAAGGCAAATCGCCGGACTATCTCGCTGCACTCGCCGACACCATCCAGCGCGCCTTGGTCGAGACCTTCGACGTGCCCGAAAACGACCGCTTCCAGGCCATCCATCAGCATGACGAAAACGAGCTGATCTTCGACCGCAGCTATCTCGCCGATCCGCGCTCCAACGATTTCGTCTATATCTCGATCACCATCGGTCGTCCCCGCACGGCCGAGATGAAGGCGACGCTCTATCGGCGGCTGGCCGATCTGCTCAGCCAATCACCGGGTCTCCGGCCCGAGGACGTGATGGTCGTCATCAGCACCAGCGCCCCTGATGATTGGTCCTTCGGCAACGGCATCGCCCAAATGACAGACCCCGACTGGCGGCTGCGGGTGGCAGGAGGTCAAAGATGAGCGCTTCGAACCCGAAGGCGATGACCGTCAGGCGCCCCGGAAAGGCGGTCCGCTCGCCGGAGGGTGTCGCAACCGCGCCTTTCTGGGTCGAGATGCTGCTCGAAGGCGGCGCCGACGGCGAAAACACTGCCATGCGCGCCACACTCGAACCCGGCACCATCACCCGCTGGCATACGCACCCTCGAGGCCAGTTGCTCTACGTGCTTTCGGGGCATGGACTGGCGCAGAGCGAGGGTGGTCCCGTCGAGGGACTGCGCGCCGGCGATGCCGTCTGGTTTGCGCCCGGCGAGCGCCATTGGCACGGTGCCGCAGACGACAGCCCCTTCGGCTATCTCAGCATTCAGGCGACGGAAAACGGCAGCATCGTCGAATGGCTGCAGCCGGTGGAGGCACGACCATGATCGCCATGCAATACGGCTTCACCCTGCCCGCCGATTACGACATGTCGATCATCGACCACCGAATCCGCGACAAAGGTCCGCTGCTCGACGGCTTTCCCAATCTCAGCTTCAAGGCCTATCTCAGCGCCCGCAGAGGCGAATTCGCCAGCCGTGAAAACCTCTACGCACCCTTCTATCTCTGGCAAAAGCCGGAAGGGGCGAGCGACTTCCTCTGCGCCCCCGCTTTCCAAACGCTCGCCGGCGCCTTCGGCTGGCCGCAGGTAAAAACCTGGATCGTCTGGCGGGCGGAAATCTCGCCCGATATCGCCGCAGCCAGGTTTGCCACCCGCGAGATCCTGCAAATCGAGCCTTACGCACCGCTTGCCGATATTCGCAGCGCCGAAAGCGCTGAGGCTGAAGCCGAGGTTGCGACAGGCCGCGCCCTTGCCTCCCTCTGCGGTTTTGAGCCCACGACATGGACACAGGTACGCTTCAGGCTATGGCGAGAGCTCCCCGAGAGCGGCAAGCACATGCTGGCCTATCGCGTCGGTCACCTATCCCTGGCTCGAACCTGAACTCAAACGGTGGCCCGGCGGTAGAGGGCGAGCGAGCCGGCCAGCGCCAGCAGCGCACCGCCGCAGGCGCGCTCCAGCCAGAGGGCGCCCGAGGTTTTCAGGAAACGCACCGCCTGCGAGCCGAAGAAGGCGTAGCCGAACATGATGAGGAAATCGAGCGCGGCAAAGGTGAGCGCCAGCAACGCATATTGCGTTGCCTGCGGCAGGGCCGGATCGATGAACTGCGGCAGAAAGGCCGAGAAGAACAGATAGCCCTTCGGATTGGTCGCCGCGACCATGAAGCTCTTCAGTCCGATCGAGACGGGCGACGCCGCCCCCGCAGGCGCCCCAGGCTTCAGCGCCGCATCGATCGTGCCCTTCGAGCGCAGCAGCATGATGCCGAGAAAGGCGAGATAGGCGGCACCTGCCCATTTCAGCATCGAGAACCAGAATTCCGATGCCGCCAGCAAGGCGCCGAGCCCGATCGCGACGGCGCCGATCAGCACGAAATCGGAAAGCACCGCGCCGATCATGCCGGCAATTGCCCGGCGCAGGCCATGCCGCGAACCGTTGGTCAGCGCCAGCAGCACCGTAGGCCCCGGTGTGGCGATGCCGACGAAGGAAACGGCTGCGAAAGCCAGAAGCGTGACGATATCCATGATGATCCTCCGAACCCAGGGATCGAAACTTGCATGCACCGCAGCCCTTGGCAATGCCGCCCCGTCAAAGAAAAAGCCCGCCACCTCCTGTGAACTGAACCCGGAAAGTTGGATATCAACCTTCGGGGGTTCAGTTCACTGAGGCGGCGGGCTTCGAACGGATACGATCGGATCAGATGCCGCTCTGGCCGTCAGAGCCGATATAGGCGATGCGGATCATGTTGGTGGCACCGGGCGTGCCGAGCGGCACGCCCGCCGAGATGATGATGCGGTCGCCCGGCTTGCCGAAGCCCTCGTCCGCGACGATGCGGCAGGCGCGGTTGACCATGTCGTCGAGATCGGTCGCGTCATGGGTGACGACGCAGTGCAGGCCCCAGACGACGGCAAGGCGGCGTGCCGTCTTGATGATCGGCGACAGCGCCAGGATCGGCACCTGCGGACGCTCACGCGAGGCGCGAAGGCCTGTCGTGCCCGACGACGTGTAACAGACGATCGCCGACAGCTTCAGCGTTTCGGCAATCTGGCGGGCGGCCAGCGAGATCGCATCGGCACCGGTCGCTTCCGGCTGGGCGCGCTGGGCATAGATGATGCCGGGATAATGCGGCTCGCGCTCGATGGCGGTGGCAATCGACGCCATGGTCGAGACGGCTTCGACGGGATAGTCGCCCGAGGCCGATTCGGCCGAGAGCATGACGGCATCCGCACCTTCGAAGACGGCGGTTGCGACGTCGGAGACTTCGGCGCGCGTCGGCACCGGCGCCGAGATCATCGATTCCAGCATCTGCGTGGCGACGACCACCGGCTTGCCCGAACGGCGGCAGGCGCGGATCAGCTGCTTCTGGATGCCGGGAACCGATTCAAGTGGCATTTCGACGCCGAGATCGCCGCGGGCGACCATCAATGCATCGGAAAGCTCGATGATTTCCTCGATACGCTCGAGCGCCTGCGGCTTTTCGATCTTCGACATCAGGCCGACACGGCCGCGGGCGATCTTGCGCACTTCGGCAAGGTCGTCGGGACGCTGGACGAAGGACAGCGCCACCCAGTCGACATCGTCGGTGGCAAGCACGGCGTCGAGATCGGCGCGGTCCTTGTCGGTCAGCGCGCCGACGCCGAGCAGCGTGTCGGGAAGGCTGACGCCCTTGCGGTCGGAGATGCGGGTGCCCGAAATAACGGTGCAAACGATGCTCTTGCCGTCGCATTTTTCTGCGCGCAGCGCCAGCTTGCCGTCGTCGATCAGCAGGCGGTGGCCGGGCTGCACCGATTCCAGGATCTCGGGATGTGGCAGATAGACGCGGTTCTGATCGCCGAGCGCTTCGTTGTTGTCGAGCGTGAAGGTCTGGCCGGGCCTCAGGTCGACCTTGCTGTCGACGAATTTGCCGACACGCAGTTTCGGTCCCTGCAGATCGGCGAGAATGCCGATCGGCCGGCCGGAGCGGGCTTCGACCGAGCGGATACGCTGGATCAGCGTGCGCATCACGTCGTGGCTCGCATGGCTCATATTGATGCGGAAGACATCGGCACCGGCCTGGTGCAGCTTCTCGATCATCGATTCCTCGGCGGAGGCTGGCCCGAGGGTGGCGAGGATTTTAATTTTGCGATTACGCTTCATCAATTCTGGCTTTCTTGCGTCCCTGGGGTGTCGGAGAGTTGGACCATCCAGCTGCCCTGGCGGCCCGTGTCATATTCCTTGAATCCCATCTTCTGGTAACCGCGGGCATAACAATCCTGCACGCCCGTGATCTTGAACTCGTTTTCCGCCACGCACATCTGCACGTCACCCGTCCAACGTCCTCCCCGGGCGGCGTCCTCTGCGTAGAGGTAATAATAACGCGATTGCAATTCTCCCTCGATCAAGGTGGCGCAGGTCGTTGCCGGCACCTGCCACCAGCCTTCCGTCATCCAGCCATCCTTGGCCCGATAGCCGATCGCGACGCCGACGAGATTTTGCGTTCCGTTGCAGACGCGAAAATCGGCGCGTGCGGCATCTGCGATAAAAAACGGCATGACAGCTGCAAGAGCGAACAGAGCGAGACGGACCAGCGGTCCGGACCGCGTGAGGAAACTTGGCGCGGCTTGGATCAACACGGCTCCCAAATAGCTCCACGGTTATTCGTATCCGTGTCTTCTTGCGCCGCCGTCAAGCGAAAGTCAACGCAATGCTAATCGATTATATTTCCTTTCCCAAACCGCCCGTCGGGGGTCCGGCTCAGCCTCTGTCCGACTGCGGCGCTTGAACGTGGCGCAGACGCATGCGATCACTGCGCCCGGCTGTGCAATGACGATCGGTAATTCCTGATGGACGACTTCCAATCCTTCGAAATTCTATCCGGCAAACATGACAAAGGCATGGTGATCCTCGCAGATCACGCGATGAACCGCCTTCCCGCGCGCTATGGCCGGCTCGGCCTGCCGGAGGCGGCCTTCGCCCGTCACATCGCCTATGACATCGGCATCGAGGGTCTGACGCGGCAGCTCTCGGCGAGCCTCGGTGTACCCGCGGTGCTCGGCGGCTTCTCCCGCCTGCTGATCGACCCGAACCGCGGCGAGGACGATCCGACGCTGATCATGAAAATATCGGACGGCGCGATCATACCAGGCAATCATCCGATCACGCCGCAGGAGTGGAACGACCGCATCGAAATCTTCCACCGACCCTATCATCATGCCGTCGCCGCGACGATCGACAGGGTGGCGAACGCCACCGGCCGGGCGCCGCTGGTGCTGTCGCTGCATTCCTTCACGCCGGCCTGGAAGGGCGTTCCCCGCCCCTGGCACGCCGCCGTGCTCTGGGACAGCGATCACCGCGCCGTCGGCCCGCTGCTCGACCTGCTGCGCGCCGATCCCGATCTCATCGTCGGCGACAACGAACCCTATGACGGCGCGCTGAAGGGCGATACCATGTACCGCCACTGCATGATGACAGGCATCCCGCATACGCTGCTCGAGGTGCGCCAGGATCTGATCGCAGACGAGGGCGGCATCTCAGCATGGGCCGAACGCCTGGCGCCGATCTTTGCGGCGATGAATGCCGATCCGACCTTGCACGAATACGACGTCCATCTCTCGCGCACGGGTCCTTATTGAAGGATTGGCCCCGATTGGTAGAAAGGAGAGCGAGATGAGCACGCTCAGCAAGAAACAGCAGACCGAATTCGAGGCCGCCGCCTTCCGCCGCCTCCTCGCACATCTTCGGGACCGCAGCGACGTTCAGAATATCGACCTGATGAACCTGGCCGGCTTTTGCCGCAACTGCCTGTCGAACTGGTATCGCGAAGCCGCCGAGGCCGAAGGTGTCCCGATGACCAGGGACGAATCGCGCCAGATGGTCTACGGCATGCCTTATGAGGATTGGAAGAATCTTCACCAGAACGAAGCCTCGCCTGTGCAAAAGGCTGCTTTTGAACTGAACAACCCACACAAATAGCTTAGGCAGCCGACAACGGGCTTGACCGTGACGCCGCTTCGCGGCAGTCACGTGCCTTCAAAATTGATCATCCCCAACCAGGAGAACACGATGTCTGATGCTCATGGCGTCGCCCGCGACCAGCTTCGCGCTTTCATCGAGCGCATTGAACGGCTGGAAGAAGAAAAGAAGACCATCGCCGACGACATCAAGGACGTCTATGGCGAAGCCAAGGGAATGGGCTTCGATACCAAGATCCTGAAGAAGGTCGTGGCGCTGCGCAAGAAGGACGAGCAGGAGCGCATGGAAGAGGAAGCCATCCTCGACACCTACCTGCACGCACTCGGCATGATCGAATCGCCGCCGGAAGGCTGATCCGCTACATCGCCGATATCGATAAAGCCGTCGGACCTTCCGGCGGCTTTTCTTTCTCAGGCTGATCCGCCGTTAAGCCGTCCGATCAGGTCCAATTGCATCACGATATCAGTCTGCGGGTCCTCGCCAACCATGAATGTCGTGCTGCCTATCGCAGCAAATCCGACCCGCTTGTAGAATGCCAAGGCTCGACTATTCCGTTCGAACACCGTCAGCTTCAAGTGTGTAACGCCACGCTGCCCGGCCTCGCCGACAACGGGGTCGAGAAGATCGCCAGCCAATCCGCGTCCCCTCCACCTGGCATCGACGTAAATTCGATTGAGAAGAGCAGAGCGTCCATCGGCTGAGCGCACGACGACATACGCATATCCAATGATCAGATCATCGGCCATCGCGACAAAAACGGCGGCTGAAGGATCGTCGATCTCGACCGCCTGGCGTTCCGTGCTGAAATGCTCGTCGATATAGGATTCGAGATCGGATGCTGCTGTGTCGTCGCTGTAGGTATCGCGGAATAGTCGTACCGCGAAGTTGGACAAGGCTTCAGCGTCAGATCGGTGCGCACGTCCAATCACCGACGCGGCTGGCAAAGCACGCTCTGTCACGACACTCTCTCCCTTCGATCCTCGAGCGGATAGAGCGTGCAGAATGCTTCAGGAGGATAGTTTCGGCAAGGACAATGGCCGCAATGTGCCTCCCCGAGTGGGCCGGGCGCGTTGCGTCGATGGAATCCACAATTGGCTAGTGGCTGCAGATCGCATCGGCAGCTTCCGATACTTCGATGTTCCGCAGGCTCAGTTCGTGTTGAACTTGCGCACTTCCATGAAGTTCACAGCCGTGCCGCTGAAGCGGGCAGGATCGACCGAAGCGGTCTTGACGTTGAAGCCCTCGGCATAGACGGCGGTCGGCTGGGCGCGCATAGTCTGGCTGACGAAACGCGGCGCCTTGACCTGCTTGGAGGCCATTTCGAGGCGGGCATTGGTCAGTGCCCATTGCGAGATCATCTTTTCCGTCAGCTTCGGCTCGGTACGAACCGTGGTGCGGCCGGCATCGGCTGCGGCGGCTTCCTTCTGAGTCGGGCGACGGCCCTTGGCAGGAAGTGCCTGGGTCACGGCGCTTTCGGCGGCCGGTTCGTCGAAGCCGTCGCCAAAGCTTGCTGATTTGGTCATCGGCGCCAAGGCTGCGAGTTCGAGCGGCGGCTTTGCGGCAGGTGGCTTTTGCGTCATCGCAGCATTGATCGCCTGCTCCACCGTCATCTCAGGCGCCTTCGACGCGATCTGACTTTCCCCCTCGTTCCGCTGCTGCTCGAGCGCATCGGCGACGGCGGGAGACAGGGCATCCTGATCGGCTTCGTCGGCCTCGGCTTCCGGATCGGCATCGGCCGCGGCAAGAAGGTTCTCGGCAACGGCAGGGCGTTCGATCGGCGTCGGAACCGGCAGACCGTTATCGCCCGTCAGCGACGCAACCTCGGCGTCGCCAGGCGCGCGGCGCGGGCCGAGAAGCGAGGGAACCGGAATGCTATAGGCGCTGAGATCGGCAAACTGCTGCGGCTGGGCCTGGTCGGCAGGAAGGGCCGCTGCAAGAGCCTGCTGCGCGGCGTTACCCGAAGGCGGCGCGATGAGCGCACTCGCCACGTCGCTGCCGGCAGGCTGGTTGCTGAATGCCGGGCGAACCTGGGGCACCGGCGCGTTCAGATCGGCGACTTCGGTCTGCTGCGGCTCGGCAGGCGCCGGCTCGGCCTTCGGCGGCGTCGCCTTGGCGACGGCAACGGGCGTCGAATCGTCCGAATCGTCTTCCTGCTCGTCCGCTCCGCCGCCAAACAGCGCAGCAAACAGCGTCTTGTGTTTCGGCGCCGATTCGGAAGCGCTGGCGATCTCGATCTGCGTGCCGCTGACGCGGCGCTTATAGTCGGCCATCGCCTGCTGATAGCCCGGCAGCGGCTTGCCGTCAGCCGGAATATGAATGGTGTTGCCGTTCGGGAAAAGCCGGACCAGCTCGTCGCGGCTCATGCGCGGCCAGGCGCGAACGCCGCCGACATCCATATGCACGAAGGGCGAACCCGATTTCGGATAGAAGCCGACGCCGCCGACCTGCATCTTCATGCCGATCCCACGCAATGTCGCGAGCTTGACGTCCGGAATGAAGAAGTCCATTGCCTTGCCGAGCATATGCTGGCTCTTTTCGGCGACGCCCGAATTGCGCGAACGGCCGCGCAGCATCTCGTTGGTACCCGGCGAACGGAAACCGCAGACGACGTTGATATAATCCCTCGAACCGCTCTGACGATAGACTTCCCAGATCAGGTCGAACAGCCGCGGATCCATCTTCGTCGGCTGGTTCTTGCGCCAGTCGCGCAGGAAGCGGTTCAGTTGCTCCAAACCCTTGGGGTCGAACTTGCCGTTGCGCTTGTAGGTGATGACGGCCTTTTCGCCGGTATGGATGAAATAGAGCTTGAGGCTGCGGGTGTCGCCCGCTGCTTCAGAAGGGGTACTGACGAATACCGGTGAGGAAACCGCGAGCGCAAGAAGGGCGGCCGCTGCCGTCCTTGCTGCCTTTCCGCAGATGTCGGCGCACAAACGCCAGCTCAAGCGCCAAGGCTTGTAATTCCCATTCAGATTCGGCAACTCGATCCCCGTCAGACAGACAATGTCCCGTACTGTCTCAGATGACTGTCAAATGCGGTCACACGATGGCAAAAATGCCACACATGATCAACCTTTTCTTTACATAGTGAACGAGCCACTAACAAGTGGTTTATGATCAGTAACAAATCGTGGTTGCCTTAGTCTTAACAAAAAGCCCTTAAGCCGCATCTTTCTGGGGATTATCGGGGTCTATGCCGTAATCTTTGAGCTTGCGATAAAGTGTGGATCGGCCGATGCCAAGTTTGCGCGCCACTTGACTCATTTGCCCGCGATAGAATTTGAGCGCGAATCGGATGAGTTCCTCCTCGACATCGGCAAGCTTGCGCACGTCGCCGGCGGGATTGACGCTGGCGATGGCGTTTTCGGAAGTTTCGGACAGACGGTGGTGCACCTCTCCCGAGATCGACGCCCTGAACTCCTCACCATAGCTGTCGTCGGGATCGAGGCCGGTATTGTCGGCAACCAGCGCCAGGTGATCCACGACTTCGTATTCCGGAAGCTGGGCGGCGATCTGCGGGAAATCCCCCTCGGTCAGCTCCGGCCCTTCGGCCAGAACGACCGCGCGGAAGATCGCGTTTTCGAGCTGGCGGATATTACCCGGCCAGTCATAGGCAGTCAGCAGCGCCAGCGCGCCTGAATTCACCGTCATGCGGCGGCCGTTCTTCTGCTCGCTGGAGAAGCGGTCTGCAAAGACCCGCACCAGATGCGGAATGTCCTCCTTGCGCTTGCGCAACGCCGGAATGGTGATTGGGAAGACGTTGAGGCGATAATAGAGATCCTCGCGGAAATGGCCGTTCTTGACCTCCTCGATCAGATCCTTGTTGGTCGCCGAGATCAGCCGGACATTGACCTTATGCGCAGTGCGCGCGCCGACGGTCTCGATCTCGCCCTGCTGCACGGCGCGCAACAGCTTCACCTGCACCTCGAGCGGCAGGTCGCCGATCTCATCGAGGAAGATGGTGCCGCCGTCGGCTTCCATGAATTTGCCGATATGGCGCTCGGTCGCGCCGGTAAACGCGCCCTTCTCGTGGCCGAAGAGGATGCTCTCGACGAGATTGTGCGGGATCGCCCCGCAATTGACCGTGACGAAGGGTTTGTTCGAACGGTCGCCGCCGGACTGGATGGCACGCGCCACCAGCTCCTTGCCGACGCCGGATTCACCTTCGAGCACGACCGGAATGTTGGATTGCGCCGCCCGCTGGGCGAGATCGATGACGCGGAGCATCGCCGGGCTTGCCGATACGATGTCGTCGAAGCCGACCGAGCCCGAGCGCGACCGGCGTCCGGCCCGCGCCTTCACCTCGCGCTGGTCGAGCTTCATCGCGTTCGAGATCGAGGTGGCGATGCGTTCGGGCGAGACCGGCTTGACGACGAAATCGAAGGCGCCGGCGCGCATTGCCTGCACCACGGTCTCGATGCCGCCTTGGCCCGTCTGCACGATGACGGGGATCTGGGTGCCGAATTCGTGAAGCGCGTCGAGGAATTCGAGGCCGGTCATCTCCGGCATCATCAGGTCGAGCACGATGACGTTGAAAAGGCCGCTGTCGCGCTTGACCATTTCCAGACCGATACGGCCGTTTTCCGCCTGGTGCACGACATGGCCGTGACGCTCGATTGCGTTCTTGAGCAGGCGGCGCTGCACCGGGTCGTCCTCGACCACGAGGATTTGCCCTACTCCCTTGAGCTCATTGTAACCGGTCATTGTCGCCTCACTTCATGCGAAACCATGAAGCGCACTCTGACAGCAAGGCTTGAACATCCAGTTTTGAGAAACAATTGCATTTTAACGATTGGAACGGGTCATTTTCGTGCCGAACCGACGCCTTTCTTGCGCCGAAAGGCCCTTGATGCCGGGCCTTCTCGCGCTTATTCAAGCAGACCTGTTATGAAAGTGGAGAGGAATTGCCCCATGAAAATCGAGCTCCCGCACGCCCGCCTTCTTTTGTCGGCAGCAGCGCCAGCCGGGCCCTCCGATCCGGCGCTCGGCGATCTGCCGGTCTGGAAGCTGCAGGATCTTTATCCCTCCGCCACTTCGACCGCCTTCGTCGCCGACATGGAAAAGGCCGGCAAGGCGGCGATCGCCTTTGAAGAAAAATGGAAGGGCAAACTCGCCGAGGCGGCGACGAAAACCGGCGACGAAGGCATCGGCGCCGCGCTGAAGGAATATGAGGCGCTGGACGATATCATGGGCCGCCTCGGCTCCTTTGCCGGCCTCACCTATTTCTCCGACACCACCGATCCGGCCAATGGCAAGCTCTACGGCGACGTGCAGACCAAGATCACCGAATTTTCCGGCCACCTCTTGTTCTTCGCGCTCGAACTCAACCGCATCGACGACGCGGTGATCGATGCCAGCATGGCCAAAGACCCCGTCGCCGGCCACTACCGTCCCTGGCTGGTCGATCTGCGGAAAGACAAGCCCTACCAGCTCGACGACCGGCTGGAACAGCTCTTCCTCGAAAAGTCGATGACATCGGCGGCCGCCTTCAACCGCCTCTTCGACGAAACCATGGCGGAACTGCGCTATGAAATCGATGGCGAAAAAGTGCCGCTCGAGGTGGCACTGAACATGCTGCAGGAGAAGGATCCCGAAGTGCGCCGCAAGGCGGCCATGGCGCTAGCGGCAACCTTCAAGGCGAATATCCGCATCTTCACGCTGATCACCAATACGCTTGCCAAGGACAAGGATATCTCCGACCGCTGGCGCGGCTTCGAGGATATCGCCGACTCCAGGCATCTCGCAAACCGCGTCGAGCGCGAGGTCGTCGATGCGCTGGCTGCGGCCGTGCGTGAAGCCTATCCCCGCCTTTCGCACCGCTATTACAAGATGAAGGCGAAATGGCTCGGCATGGAACAGATGAATTTCTGGGACCGCAACGCCCCCCTTCCGGAAACCTCCAGCGCCGTTATTCCCTGGCCCGAGGCGAAGGATACGGTGCTTTCGGCCTATGGCAATTTCGCCCCCGAGATGGCTGATATCGCCCGGCGCTTCTTCGACGAGCAGTGGATCGACGCCCCGGTCCGCCCCGGCAAGGCGCCCGGCGCCTTCGCCCATCCGACGGTTCCCTCGGCCCACCCCTATGTGCTCGTCAATTACATGGGCAAGCCGCGCGACGTTATGACGCTTGCCCATGAACTCGGCCATGGCGTGCACCAGGTTCTCGCCGGCGCGCAAGGGGCGCTGATGTGCCAGACGCCGCTGACGCTTGCCGAGACCGCGTCGGTCTTCGGCGAAATGCTGACCTTCCGCGCGCTTCTGGAAAAGACCGGCGACAAGCGCGAGCGCAAGGCGATGCTCGCCCAGAAGGTCGAGGACATGATCAACACGGTGGTGCGCCAGATCGCCTTCTACGAATTCGAGCGCAAGCTGCACACCGCCCGCAAGGCTGGTGAACTCACCGCCGACGACATCGGCGAACTCTGGCTCTCCGTCCAATCCGAAAGCCTGGGGCCGGCGATCAGCATTTCTGAAGGCTACGAGACCTATTGGGCCTATATCCCCCATTTCATCCACTCGCCCTTTTATGTCTACGCCTATGCCTTCGGCGATTGCCTGGTGAATTCGCTCTACGCCGTCTACCAGAAGGCCGAGAAGGGTTTTCAGGAGAAGTATTTCGAACTGCTGAAGGCCGGCGGCACCAAGCATCACTCGGAGCTGTTGAAGCCTTTCGGCCTCGACGCCACCGATCCGTCGTTCTGGAGCCAGGGCCTGTCGATGATCGAAGGGCTGATCGACGAATTGGAGGCTTTGGATAAGGTCTGAGAGAGGCGAGTCCCTTCTCCCCTCGGGGAGAAGGTGCCGGTAGGCGGATGAGGGAGCCACACGGCAGAACCTCTCCTTCGCATACGTTCAGGACGTCGCTTCGCTCCAACCCTGCCCTTCGGGCATCTTCTCCCCGAGGGGAGAAGATGGAAAATATCTGACGCTCCCAATCGCATCTGAGCAATGAGGAGCAGAACAAACCGAAAGCGTTGCGTGGCCGATCAACCCTATATTCTCTTCCACGACGACACATCAGGCCAGGTGATGCTTTTCGCCGAACCGGCCGAGATCATCGTCGCGCGAACGCGCGCCGAGTTCTTTGCCGGCCTTGTCAGGATGGAAGAGGCCAAGGCCGAGGGCAAATGGCTTGCCGGCTATATCGCCTACGAGGCCGGATATCTCTTCGAGGAGAAACTCGCCTCCTTCACCCCTGAGGACCGCGAAACCCCGCTGCTCTGCTTCGGCGTCTTCCACGCGCCACAGGCAGATACACACCCGCTCGCCCAACCGAAACAGCGCCTCGAAAACGAAGAATTTCTCACCGTCCCCAAGGCGGCCTGGGATTTCCCCTTATATAAAGAGCGTTTCGACCGTCTTCACGAGCACCTGCGGCTCGGCGATGCCTATCAGGCGAACCTTACCATGCCGGTCGAGGCCCGCTGGAATGGCGATCCCCTTGCCGCCTTCTGGTCGCTGATCGAGCGCCAGCCGGTCAAATACGGCGCTCTGATCGATCTCGGCGGTCCGCTCATCCTGTCGCGTTCACCCGAACTGTTCTTCCGCACCGACGAAGAGGGCTGGATCGAGACCCATCCGATGAAGGGCACGGCGAAACGCGGCGCCACCGCCACTGAGGATGCCGAAATCGTCGAGGCCATGCGCCGCGATATCAAGACGCAGGCCGAAAACCGCATGATCGTCGATCTGCTGCGCAACGATATCTCCCGCATTACGGAGGTCGGCACGCTCGACGTGCCGAAGCTCTTCGACATCGAGACCTATCCGACCGTCCACCAGATGGTCAGCCATGTGCAGGCCAGGCTCATCCCTGGTCTTTCGATCCGCGACATCTTTTCCGCCCTCTTTCCCTGCGGCTCGATCACCGGCGCGCCGAAAATCCGCGCGATGGAAATCCTCCACGCGCTGGAAGATGGACCGCGCGACGCCTATTGCGGCGCGATCGGCATGATTTCGCCGAGCGGCGCCATGCGGTTTTCCGTCGCCATCCGCACCATCACGCTTTTTGACGGCGGCCGGGCCGTCTTCAATGTCGGCGGCGGAATCGTCTTCGATTCCACCGCCGAGGCCGAATATGAGGAATGCCTGCTCAAGGCCCGCTTCGCCGTCGGCGATCAATGGATCGCGCGATGAACGATTTTTCGCTGATCGAGACGCTGCGCTGGCAGCCCGGCGACGGCTTTATCCGCCTGCGGCTGCATCTCGCCCGGCTTTCCCGCTCCGCCCGCCGCCTTGGCTTCCCGCAGCCGATCGATGCCGTGGCAAGGCTTGACGAAGCCGTTGCAGGCGCCACCGGTCCGCTGCGCGTCCGCCTGACCTTCGACGCCCAAGGCCGCATCGAGGTGACGAGCGCCGCCTTCGTTCCGCTGCCGCCCGACACCATCTGGACCGTCCGTCTCGCCGAGACCCGTCTGAACTCCGCCGACAGGCTGGTGCGCTACAAGACCACGCGCCGTGCCGCCTACGAGGCCGCGCGCGCCGAATACACCCCTGCCGAGGCCGATGAAGTCATCCTCTTCAACGAGCGCGGCGAAATCTGCGAGGGCACCATCACCTCGATCTTCTTCGATGATGGCAAGGGCATGCTGCGCACCCCGCCCATTTCTTGCGGCCTGCTCGCCGGCGTGCTGCGCACCGAACTCATCTGCGCGCGCAAGGCCCGCGTCGGCCGCCTCAGCCTTGCCGATCTCGACGCCGGCACGCTTTACCTCGGCAACTCGCTGCGCGGCCTGATCCGCGCCAATCTCATCAGGAACTGATCATGTTCATCCTCTCCCTCACCTACCGCAAATCCAACGAGGAAGCCGACAAACACATGGAGCCGCACATGGCCTGGGTGAAGGAAGGTTACGCCAAGGGCTGGTTCCTCGCCTCCGGCCGCAAGGTGCCGCGCACCGGCGGCGCGATCCTCGCAATCGGCGACCGCGCCGCGATCGAAGCCTATGTCGCCGCCGATCCTTTCACCCTCCACGGCGTCGCCGCATACGACATCATCGAACTTGCCGTGACGACGACGGTCGAAGGACTGGAAATCCTCAAACGCTGATTTGGCAGGAGTCGACCAGACGATCTCGTTGACCTCTCACCCGCCCGATATTTGAGCTTTCCCCCTCAACACTCTTTATTGTGACGCGGTTTTATGGTTAGAGCCGGTCACCTCGCAATTTCTGCGGCAATTTCAAAAGAATTCTTCGGGCTGAACGCCTTCGTCCCCTTCCACAGGAGAAAAGAATGACGGAACAGAACTATCCGGTATATGCCGAAATTACCGGTCCGATCGTGATGATCGGCTTTGGCTCCATCGGTCGCGGCACCCTGCCCCTGATCGAGCGCCACTTCAAATTCGACAAGAGCCGGATGGTCGTCATCGACCCGCGCGAAGAGCCCTCGGACATGGAGATCCTGAAGAAGCACGGCGTCCGCCACATCAAGGAATATGTCACCAAGGACAATTACAAGGAGCTGCTGAAGCCGCTCTTGACGGAAGGCAAAGGCCAGGGTTTCTGCGTCAACCTCTCGGTCGACACCTCCTCGCTCGACCTGATCAAGCTCTGCCGCAAGCATGACGTGCTCTATGTCGACACCGTCGTCGAACCCTGGCTCGGCTTCTATTTCGACAAGGGCATGAGCAATGCCGACCGCACCAACTATGCGCTGCGCGAAACGGTGCGCAAGGAAAAGGCGAAGAACCCGGGCGGCGCCACCGCCGTCTCCACCTGCGGCGCCAATCCGGGCATGGTCTCCTGGTTCGTCAAGCAGGCGCTCGTCAACCTCGCCAACGACACCGGCCTGAAGTTCGACGAACCGGACCAGCACGATCGCGAAGGCTGGGCCAAGCTGATGAAGAAGCTCGGCGTCAAGGGCGTCCACATCGCCGAGCGCGACACCCAGCGCACCAAGCACCCGAAGCCGCTCAACGTCTTCTGGAACACCTGGTCGGTCGAAGGCTTCATCTCCGAGGGCATGCAGCCGGCCGAACTCGGCTGGGGCACGCATGAAGAGTGGATGCCGAAGAACGCCAAGAAGCACAAGAAGGGGAACAAGGCGGCCATCTATCTGGAGCAGCCGGGCGCCAATACCCGCGTGCGCACCTGGTGCCCGACGCCCGGCCCGCAATACGGCTTCCTCGTCACCCACAACGAGTCGATCTCGATCGCCGACTACTTCACGGTTCGCGACAAGGACGGCGAAGTGACCTTCCGCCCGACCTGCCACTATGCCTACCATCCGGCCAACGACGCGGTGCTCTCGCTGCATGAAATGTTCGGCAATGGCGGCACGCCGCAGCCGGTCCACCACGTTCTCGACGAGGACGAACTGGAGGACGGCATCGACGAACTCGGCGTCCTGCTCTACGGCCATGAGAAGAACGCCTACTGGTACGGCTCGCGCCTGTCGCTCGAAGAAACGCGCCGCATCGCGCCCTATCAGAACGCCACCGGCCTGCAGGTCACTTCAGCCGTTCTCGCCGGCATGGTCTGGGCGCTGGAAAACCCAACTGCCGGCATCGTCGAAGCCGACGAGATCGATTACAAGCGCTGCCTCGAAGTGCAGATGCCCTATCTCGGCCCGGTCGAAGGCCATTACACCGATTGGACTCCGCTCGACGGCCGTCCTGGCCTCTTCCCAGAGGACATCGACACCAAAGATCCTTGGCAGTTCAGGAACATTCTCGTTCGCTGAGATCGCTCGCGCGAGTTTGAAGATGCCCGCCGCAAGGCGGGCATTTTTGTAACGCCGGCTGTCTAAATGCCGCCCGGCACCCCGCCAAGGCTTGCCTTCGCGGCGGGCGCGCGCCATGTTTTGCCCGAACTTGGCGGCTGTCCGCCACGCCGAATCGCCGGGAGAAGCCTTATGAAAATCAGAACTGGTCTCGTTCTTGTCGGTGCCGCCGCCGCGCTTGCCGCCTGCGTTTCGCCAGAGCCGCGCAGCCTGCCGGTTGCAACAGCACCGGCCGCCACCGGCGTCGAAGGCAACTGGAGCGATCCGAACGGTATCGTTTCAACCTTCCAGGGCGGTAGTTTCACCACCCGCACGACCGACAGCAACCAGCTTCTTGCCTCGGGCACCTATATCAATACCTCGCCGACCTTGGTCGAGATCAACATGACCTCTCTGGTGCGCAAGACCCAGTCCAAGGTCAATTGCGCCCTCGTCAACCCGAGCCAGCTCAACTGCACCTCCGATTCCGGCGCACAATTCACGCTTTCCCGCCGAGGCTGACAGGAGCGGATGAGGTGATAGGCTTGCGGGGATGAACACCATGCGGGCCTTCGCCGGCTATCTCGTCCTGTTGCTTGCAATGCCGCTTGCGGCCCTGGCGGTCGTTTTGCCGGCTAACGTCTATCGGGCCCAGAGCATTGCCGCTCCCGATTGCGACGGGCCGCTGCAAGTCCTGATCTTTGCCCTGCCGGCAGTCCTGATCTATAGCGCAGGCGCGTTTCTCGTCTATCGGACCGGCCGGCGCTTTCGCCGCACCCTGTCCCTTGTTTGCCTGATCATCGCGCTCGCCACGGTTCCGAATATCGCAGAGGCGGTGCACGAACTCTACCGAAACGCCACCGACGGCGAATGCCTGGGATAGTCACCCGGCCTTTTTTACCCCGCCCCCTTGGAAAGCGCCCGTCCTGGCCCAGCTTTCTCTTGCGGTCGTCCATCGACTGATGGAACATCCGCAGGCCGGGAAACGCCCCGGCGGACTAAGGAAGCGATTGGCGAGGATCAGGGGGATCTCTCGCCTCAATCAGGAGAACAGGGATGACGAAGTCTTTCAGCTTCGGTCTTTTGACCGCGTCCATGCTGGCGCTGAGCGCGGGCGCCGCTTTTGCGGATTACGAACTCAATATTCTTCATATCAACGATTTCCATTCGCGCATCGAATCGATCAACAAGTTCGACTCCACCTGCTCGGCCGAGGAAGAAGGCAAGAAGGAATGCTTCGGCGGCGCTGCCCGCCTGAAGACCGCGGTCGACCAGCGCCGTCAGGCGCTTTCCGGCAAGAATGTCCTCCTGCTGAATGCCGGCGACAATTTTCAGGGATCGCTCTTCTACACCACCTATAAGGGCGCGGCCGAAGCCGAATTCCTCAACCTGATGAAATTCGACGCCATGACCGTCGGCAACCATGAATTCGACGACAGCGAGGACGGGCTTGCGACCTTCCTCGACAAGGTGCAGTTCCCTGTCGTTACCGCAAACGTCAAGGCGACAGCCGCCTCCAAGCTCGGCGACCGCATCAAGCCGTCGCTGGTGCTCGATGTCGCCGGCCAGAAGATCGGCATCGTCGGCGCCGTCACCAATGATACGGCAGAACTTTCCTCCCCCGGCCCGAATGTCACGATATCAGATGACGTCCAGGCCATTACGGCAGCCGTTCAGGATCTGAAGGGCCAGGGCGTCAACAAGATCATCGCTCTGACCCATGTCGGTTATCCCCGCGACCTCGCTTTGATCGCCAAGATCCCGGATGTCGATGTCGTGGTCGGCGGCCACTCCCATAGCCTGCTCTCCAATACCGACCCGAAGGCCGAAGGCCCCTATCCGACGATGGTTGACAATCCCGGTGGCTACAAGGTGCCGGTCGTCCAGGCCGCCTCCTACAGCAAGTATCTCGGCGATCTCGTCGTCAATTTCGACGATAGCGGCGTCGTCAAGGATGCCAAGGGCGATCCGATCCTGATCGATTCCAGCTTTACGCCCGATCCGGCAGTCGTGGCCCGCATCGCGGAACTCGCCAAACCGATCGAAGAGCTGCGCAAGAAGGTCATCGGCTCCTCCGACGCCCCGATCGACGGCGACCGCAAGGTCTGCCGCGTCAAGGAATGCTCGATGGGCAATCTGGTGGCCGATGCCATGCTCGACCGCACCAGGAACCAGGGCGTTGCCATCGCTTTCCAGAACGGCGGCGGCCTGCGCGCCTCGATCGACGGCGGTGAAGTCACCCAGGGCGAAGTCATCACCGTCCTGCCCTTCCAGAATACGCTCGCCACATTCGAGGCCACCGGCGCAGATGTCGTCAAGGCGCTCGAAAACGGCGTCAGCCAGATCGATCAGGGCGCCGGCCGCTTCCCGCAAGTCGCCGGCCTGAAATTCGCCTTCGATCAGTCCAAGCCTGTCGGCAGCCGCGTCAGCGATGTCCAGGTGAAGGAGGGCGACACCTTCGCTCCGATCGACCAGGCCAAGACTTACAAAGTCGCCACCAACAACTTCATGCGGGCCGGCGGCGACGGCTATTCGATCTTCAAGGAAGGCAAGAACGCCTATGATTTCGGTCCGGATCTTGCCGACGTAACCGCCGAATATCTGGCCGCCCACTCACCCTATAAGCCCTATACCGACGGCCGCGTCACCGAAAATGGCGCGGCTGTGGCGCAGGCGCCGGCTGCCGAACCGGCAGCGCCGGCAGCCCCTGCACCAACCGCCGAACCCGCACCCTCCCCTGCGGCACCCGCACCAGCCACCGAGCCTGCCCCGGCAGCACCGGCGCCGGCAGCCTCCGCACCTGTCGCAACGACGCCTTCCACCCACGTCATCGCCGCCGGTGATACCTTCTGGGATCTTGCCGTGACCTTCTATGGCGACGGCACGCTGTGGCGGAAGCTTTCGGAGGCCAACGGCAGTCCGAACCCGCGTCACCTGACGGTCGGCAAAGAGATCGAGGTTCCCGCCAAGTAAGACGATTTGTCCCGATTTCCATCGCCGGCCCGGGCTTTCCCGGGCCGGCTTTTCTTTCTATAGGGTGAACCATGATCTTGAGGCTGCGTATGAGCCGACGAGACAAAAGAGCGTTGGGGCCAGAATGACAGCAGATATTTCACTCCGCCCGGCAGACCATCCGGCCGTCAAGTCAGGCAAGATCGGCGTCCTGCTGGTCAATCTCGGCACGCCCGACGGCACCGACTACACGTCGATGCGCCGCTATCTCCGGGAGTTCCTCACCGATCGCCGCGTCATCGAGTGGTCGCCCTGGAAGTGGTATCCGATCCTGTTCGGCATCGTGCTCAACACCCGCCCGCAGAAGGTCGGCAAGGCCTATGAGCTGATCTGGAACAAGGAGAAGAACGAAAGTTACCTCCGCACCTATACGCGCAATCAGTCCGAGCTGATGGCCGGGCGCCTGAAGGATCTCGAAAACGTCAAGGTCGACTGGGCGATGCGTTACGGCACCCCGTCGATCGCCTCGCGCATCGACGCGCTGAAGCAAGAAGGCTGCGACCGTATCGTGCTCTTCCCGCTTTATCCGCAATATGCGGCAGCGACCACCGCCACCGTCAACGACAAGGCCTTCCAGAAGCTGCTTTCGATGCGCTGGCAGCCGGCATTGCGCACCGTGCCCGACTATCACGACGACGAGACCTATATCGACGCCCTCGCAAAGTCCGTCGAGAAGCATCTAGCGACGCTCGACTGGAAGCCGGAAATGCTGCTCGCCTCCTTCCACGGCATTCCGATGTCCTATTTCAAAAAGGGCGATCCCTATTACTGCCAATGCCAGAAGACCGGCCGGCTGCTACGCGAGCGGCTGGGGCTGACCAAGGAAAACTTCATGGTTACCTTCCAGTCCCGCTTCGGGCCGGAGGAATGGCTGCAGCCCTATACCGACAAGACCGTGGAGAAGCTCGCCCAAGACGGCGTCAAGCGCATCGCCGTCATCAATCCGGGCTTCGTTTCCGACTGTCTGGAAACGCTGGAAGAGATCGCCGAACAGGCCGCCCATTCCTTCCACGAGAATGGCGGCGAGAAGTTCGCACATATTCCCTGCCTCAACGACGGCGAGGACGGCATGAAGGTGCTGGAAAAGGTCGTCCGCCGCGAATTGCAGGGCTGGATCTGAGAGATCCCACGCTGAAAAATCCGCCCTGACCCATCCTTCTTTTCCTTGGAGGCGGGGCCTTCGTGGGTCATTTCTTCCTCGCAAAGAACATGCTACCTCACCACATCAGTTGTGAGGCGCGCATGCATGCGCCGATAGGAGGAATTCATGCTGTTCGGCGGCTTCGACATCGTCGTGATCGTGCTGGTCATCTTCGTCATCCTGGTGCTCTTTGCCGGGATCAAGACCGTGCCGCAGGGCTACCGCTATACGATCGAGCGCTTCGGCCGCTACACCCGCACGCTGGAGCCCGGCCTCAACCTGATCACGCCCTTCATCGAGCGTGTCGGCGCCCGGATGAACGTGATGGAGCAGGTGCTGAACGTGCCGACCCAGGAGGTGATCACCAAGGACAATGCCTCGGTCTCGGCCGATGCCGTCGCCTTCTATCAGGTGCTGAACGCCGCCCAATCCGCCTATCAGGTTGCCAACCTCGAAAACGCCATCCTCAATCTGACCATGACCAATATCCGCTCGGTCATGGGCTCGATGGATCTCGACGAACTGCTCTCCAACCGCGATGCGATCAATGACCGGTTGCTGCGCGTCGTCGACGAGGCCGTGCAGCCCTGGGGCATCAAGGTCACCCGCGTCGAAATCAAGGACATCCAGCCGCCGCGCGATCTCGTCGATGCGATGGCCCGGCAGATGAAGGCCGAGCGTGAGAAGCGCGCCCAGGTGCTGGAAGCCGAAGGCTCGCGCAACGCGCAGATCCTCAGGGCCGAAGGCGCCAAGCAATCCGCCATTCTCCAGGCCGAGGGCCAGCGCGAGGCCGCCTTCCGCAATGCCGAAGCCCGAGAGCGCCTCGCCGAGGCCGAAGCCAAGGCGACGAAGATGGTTTCGGAAGCGATTGCCGCCGGCGACATTCAGGCAATCAACTATTTCGTCGCGCAGAAATACACCGAGGCGCTCACCGCGATCGGTTCGGCATCCAATTCCAAGATCGTGATGATGCCGATGGAAGCCTCTTCCATCCTCAGCTCGCTCGGCGGCATCGGCGCCATTGCCCGCGAAGTGTTCGGCGATGCCGGCAATAACCAGGCATCGCCGCCGCCGCTGCCGCGTCCCCGCCCGGCGCCGGCGCGCTCGACGCCGCCGATCAGCCCGTCGACCCCCAATCCGTTCAATCCCGATCAGGAGCGCTAAACCATGCTGGCGAAGATCATCGCCGAACTTGGTCCCTGGAGCTGGTGGGTCGCGGGCCTGGTGCTGCTCGCCGCCGAAATGATCGTGCCCGGCTTCTTCCTGGTCTGGATCGGCCTTGCCGCCCTGATCGTCGGCGCGCTGTCGCTCATCTTCTGGGACAGCGCCTTCTGGGTCTGGGAACTGCAGGCGATCCTTTTTGCGCTGCTTGCCGTCGCCACGACCTTCGCCGGCCGCCGGCTGACATTGCGCAATTCGACGACCGACGAGCCCTTCCTCAATCAGCGCGGCGCGAGCCTGGTCGGCCGCACGGCGACGCTGCACGAACCGATCCGCGAGGGCCGCGGCCGCATCCGCCTCGACGATACGCTATGGCAGGTAATGGGACCCGACCTGCCGGCGGGAACGCAGGTGAAGGTGGTGTCGAGCAACGGCCGCGACCTGACAGTCGAGCCCGTCTGATGTAACAGCTCTGATCAAACCACTCTGATCAGGCGACGCCGATCCGCAGCAGATCGTGGAAATGCACCAGCCCGACCGGCCGGCGGTCGTCGTCGATGACGATCAGCGCGCCGATGTGATGCTGGTTGAGCAGCGCCAGCGCGGCGGTCGCCAGCATCGTCGGCTTCACCGTCTTCGGCGTCCGCGTCATGATGTCGTCGACGGCAAGCTCGGCAAGATTGCGGGTCAGATTGCGCGCCATGTCGCCTTCTGTGACGATGCCGCAGAGCCGCCCATCCTCGTCAAGCACGCCGACGCAGCCGAAATGCTTGCGCGACAGCACCGTGATCGCCTCCGGCATCGCCGTGCCCCTGGCCACGAGCGGCAGCCGCTCGCCGCTATGCATGATATCGGCGACATGCATCAGGCTCGCGCCCAGCTTGCCGCCGGGGTGGAAGACATGGAAATCCGTGGCGGTAAAGCCGCGCGCCTCCAGCAGCGCCACCGCCAAAGCATCGCCGATCGCAAGCTGCATCAGCGTCGAGGTTGTCGGCGCCAGCCCATTTGGGCAGGCCTCCTGCTCGTTCGGCACGAGAAGGACGATATCGGCGGCGGTTGCAAGCGAGGAACGGTCGCTGCAGGTGATCGCGATCAGCGGAATGGAGAAACGCCGCGTAAAGGAAATGATGCTTTTGAGCTCGGCGCTCTCGCCGCCTTTGGAAATCGCCAACACCACGTCATCGGGCGCGATCATGCCGAGGTCGCCGTGATTGGCCTCCGCCGCATGTACAAAAAAAGCAGGTGTCCCGGTTGACGCGAACGTCGCCGCAAGCTTGGCGCCAATATGCCCGCTTTTGCCGACGCCGGTGACGATGACACGGCCGGAGATGTCGCTGATGGCTTCGACCGCGCGGGTGAAGGGAGCGGCCAATCCATCGTCGAAGGCCTGTTCGAGCGCTTCAAGGCCGCGTCTTTCAGTCTCTATCGTGCGTTTTGCCGATTCGAGCACGCTGTTTTCAACGAGGTTTATCGCTCTTCTGTTCATGAAGCTGCGTTAGACCTTTTCACTTTCCAAGTCCACCCCGCACGCTTTCCGAAATGTGAACGGCGCCCGCCATCGGCAACGAATGATTAACCACGAGGCTTTACCTTTGGGTAAGAACCGAAAGCATGTCAGGCGCGAATTGCATGGGCCAACCAAAACAGACGAGCAGTGTGACGCCGCTCCGCGCCATGAGCCGTGCCGTCTCTTTTGCTGCGTTCGGTGGCCTGCTTCTCAGCCAGACGGCTGCCCTGGCGCAGTCCGCTTCGTTGCAGTCGGCGACCAGCCGCGCAGTATCCTCCGAGAACAATCGCGCTACGACCGGTGCGGCATCAGAAGCCGGTTTCGATGACGAGAGCGACGGTTCGGCCGCGCCGGCGGCAAACAGTGTGGCCACAAACGCAGACGATGCCCAGAGGCCCGCCATACCGGACGCGCAATCCGGCGACGACATTACCGGCTCCATCCTCGACGACGACATCCGCCGGCTGAACACCCGCGAAGCACCGATCGACGAAACGCTGCCGCGACGCCGGGCTGCCGAAAGTGCCTCGACGGCGGAAACGCCGGGCATTCCGATCGGCACCTTCGTGCTGCGCCCGAGCGTCACCCAGAGCATCAACACCGAGACCACCAAGGACGGCAATACCAGAGAGCAGCGCTCCTTCCTAGAAACCGATGCGGCCGCGACGCTGACCTCCGACTGGGGCCTACACCAGCTGACAGTAACCTCGGAAGGCGCCTGGCAAAAGAATGTCAGCGGCGAGGGCGAGGAGCAGCCTTCCTTCAAGATCAACAGCGACCTCAGGCTGGATCTTCCCGACGATACGGTCGCCCACCTCACCGCCGGTTATAATTTCTATCGGGAAGATACAGACGACCCCGACGCCATTGCCAATGCCGCGCAACAGTCCGACGTGCAGGAATTCACAGCCGGCGCCTCCGTCCAACGCGATTTCGGCATCCTGCGCGGCACGACGGCGCTGGCGCTGACCCGCTCGATCTATTCCGACGCCACGCTTTCGAACGGCACAACCGTTGCGCTGAGCGACCGCGATCAGACGACCGGCACGCTGCGCGGCCGCGTCGGCTACGAGCTGTCTCCCGCGCTCATCCCCTTCATCGAGGCGACGGTCGGCCGAACCCTCTATGACGAGACGCGCGATTCCGCCGGCTACGAGCGTTCCGGCCATAGCTATGGCGCCAAGGCAGGCGTCGAGGTCGATCTCGGCGAAAAGCTGAAGGGTGAAGTCGGTGTCGGCTATGAGATGGCGGATTTCGAAGACAGCCGTCTGTCGTCGATTGATACCGCGACACTCGATGCGAGCCTGCTCTGGTCGCCGATCCGCGGCACCGATGTCAATTTCGACCTGCAGACGAGCATCCAGCCCTCGACCACGGCGGGCGAGAGTGGCTACGTCTCGCACGCCTTGACCACGACGGTCACCCACCAGCTGCGCGACAATCTGGTGGGCACGATGATCGGCGGCGTCATATGGCGCGATTATCCCACTGACAGCACCACCAACGACGAGCTCGTCTACACCGCGGCGACTGGGCTGACCTGGAACATCAACCGCTATCTCGATCTGACCAGCACGCTCGGCTACGAGCTGACCACGCGCAAGGACGGCGACGACTCGCAGCAATTCCGCGCCGGCGTCGGCCTGAAGCTCAAACGCTAGAGCATGATGCCGAAAAGTGTGAGCGGTTTTCGGGCGACATCATGCTCTAACTCTTTAATTTAGAACAGGATTCAGATTTAAGGCCGACCCGGCCTTAAATCATCCTGGTTCTAGCGCAGCGCTACCTGCCCCAGACCACACGCAAAAGCGTCTTCCGAAATTGCTCCGAAGTGATCTGCCACCGGCTCAGGCTGATGCTATCAGATCCTGCAGGATGCCGATGATGCGACGGTGCTGATGGGCGTGGCGTGTGCGGATGCTGGTTGCGGCATAGACCGTCTGTTGAATGGGTGGAGCGTCCTCTATCGGGAAAGCGACACCCTCCTTGGCAAGTCGCGCGGCGCTGCTTTTCATGACGTAGGCAGCGCCCCCCAGCGTCGTGAGCAAACCCGTGATGGCGGTGTTCTGCCCCGACGCCAGCGGTGCTGCCGACAGATGCGGCAAAGCCAGTCTGTGGGCACGGTCGAAGGCCGGTGAATAGATGGCCTGGATATAGGTTTCCGGTCGAAGTGCGCCGACGGTGCACGCGACTGTGCTGACCAGATTATATGTCATTTCCCCGATTCTTTCATAGTGAAGGTCGGGCAGATAGTGCGGCGTATAGAGAACGGCCAGATCGAGATCTCCAGCTGCGAGGTCTCGGTTCATCTGGATCGAGTAGTCCGCTTCCAGGTAGATCGATGTCCCAGGCAGCTCAGCGCGGACCGCAGAAAGCCAGCGCCCGGCAAAGATTTCGGCAAGGTCGTGTTGGATGCCAAGCCGCATGGATCGCTCATAGGCGCCCGCATTCTCGACCGCCCGAGTTGCTTCATGCCACTGGTATTGCAGGGCTTTCGCATGATCGAGGAACCGCAGGCCCGACGCCGTCGGTGCGGTGCCACCCTTGTTGCGCGTGAAGAGCTTTCGGTTGAACTGCGCCTCCAGCGCCTTGACGCGATGGGAAACGGTTGATTGCGTGATGTTCAACCGCTCCGCCGTGCGGTTGAAGCTGCGGGTTTCCATCAGGTCGAGAAAAGTCTCGATGAGATCAATCTGCATGTTCTTTCCGGGCTCACTGGGGCGAGGGCAATCTTCGCGTTATCTAATCGAATTCTTCGATCAATAAAGCAAGTTCCCTCCGCTTGATGCCGTTCCCGTTCGTTGCCAGACTTGCCTTTGAACGAGGAGCAGCCATGTCGAATTTGCCATCTCACGCGCGCGTTGTGATCATCGGGGGAGGTGCTGTCGGCGTTTCCGCACTCTATCATCTGGCCATGGCGGGCTGGACCGACGCGGTGCTTCTGGAAAAAAACGAATTGACGGCCGGATCGACTTGGCATGCGGCCGGCAATGTGCCGACGTTTTCCTCCTCCTGGTCGATCATGAACATGCAGCGCTATTCGGCCTCGCTCTATCGCGAGCTGGGCGCTCAGGTCGACTATCCGATGAATTACCACGTGACCGGCTCGATCCGGCTCGGCCACTCGAACGAGCGGCTGCAGGAATTCAAGCGCGTGGTCGGCATGGGACGCTACCAGGGCATGGACCTCGACATCCTGTCGCCCGAGCAGATCAAGTCGAAATATCCTTTTGTCGAGACCCATGACCTCATCGGCGCGCTCCACGATCCCTATGACGGCGACATCGACCCGGCGCAGCTGACCCAGGCCCTGGCGAAGGGCGCGCGCGACCTGGGGGCGAGGATCTTCCGCTTCTGTGCCGCAACCGGTGCGCGCCGGGAAAACGACGAATGGATCGTTTCCACCCCGGAGGGTGATATCCGCTGCGAATATGTCGTCAATGCCGCCGGCTATTACGCCCGCGAAGTCGGCAAATGGTTCGGCCGCGAGGTGCCGATGATGGTGATGAGCCATCAGTACATGCTGTTCGAAGAAATTCCTGAGCTTGCCGCCTGGTCCAAGGAGGTCGGCCACAAGCTGCCGCTGCTGCGAGACGTCGATAGCTCCTATTATCTGCGGCAGGAAAAGACCGGAATGAACCTCGGTCCCTATGAGCGCAATTGCAAGGCGCATTGGCTGACGGCCGACGATCCGATGCCGGAGGATTTCTCCTTCCAGCTTTTCCCTGACGATCTCGAGCGGCTGGAATGGTATCTCAATAACGCAGTCGAGCGCGTGCCGATCCTCGGCACGGCCGGCCTGTCGCGCATGATCAACGGGCCTATCCCCTATACACCGGATGGAAATCCGCTGATCGGGCCGATGCCGGGCGTGCCGAATGCGTTTGAGGCCTGCGTCTTCACTTTCGGTATCTGCCAGGCGGGCGGCGCCGGCAAGGTGCTGGCCGAATGGCTGACCGAAGGGCAGACCGAATGGGACATGTGGTCCTGCGACCCGCGTCGCTACACGCGCTTTGCTTCCGACCAGGACTACTGCATCGCCAAGGGTATGGAAGTGTACGGCCACGAATATGCGATGCATTTCCCGAAGCACGCCTGGCCTGCTGGTCGCAACAGGAAACTCTCACCGATCCATGATCGGATCGCAGCACTTGGTGCGCAATTCAAGCCCTATAATGGCTGGGAGCGCGCCAACTGGTACGCCAAATCAGGCGATGACACGTCGGAACAAACAACGCAGACCTGGAATCGGGCGGGGCCGTGGCAGAAACGGATCGAGGAGGAATGCCTGGCAGTGCGTGATGCTGCGGGCATTCTCGATCTGCCGGGCTTTTCCCGCTACTGCCTGCAGGGTGAGGGTGCACGCGACTGGCTGCTCGGCTTGATCACCGGCAAGGTGCCGAAACCCGGCCGCATCGGACTTGCCTATTTTGCCGACGACAAAGGCCGTATCGTCACCGAGATGTCGGTGATGGCGCTGGAAGAGAACCTTTTCTTCTTGACCACCGCAGCGACAGCGCAGTGGCACGATTTCGCATGGTTGCAGAAGCATCTGCCGAAAGACGCGCGATTCACGCTCGACGATGTGACGGACGATTTGGCCTGCCAGATACTGTCAGGGCCGCAATCGCGTGCCATCCTTGCAGACATCACGGACGCCGATCTTTCCAAGCCGTGGCTGACGCACCAGTCCTGCCAGATAGCAGGCCGCCGGCTGCAGCTGGTGCGCGTCTCCTTCGTCGGCGAGCTTGGCTGGGAGCTTCACACGAAGGTGGACGACACGGCCACGGTCTTCGACGCGGTCTGGGCCGCGGGCGGGAAGCATGGTCTGAAGCCCTTCGGCATGGAAGCACTCGACAGCCTGCGTATCGAGAAGGGCTACCGCGCCTGGAAGGGCGACCTTTCGACCGATTACACCATACTGCAGGGCGGGCTGGAGCGTTTCGTCGACTGGGCAAAACCCGATTTCAAGGGCAAGGCGGCGCTCGGGCGCGAGAAGCAGCAAGGTGTGACGAAGCGCTTCGTCACACTGGTCGTCGATGCCGGCGAATGTGACGCCCCCTATATGTCGACGCTCTGGTGCGACGGTCAGTTGGTCGGAGAGACAACGTCGGGCAACTGGGGCTACCGCGTCGGCAGGTCCGTGGCGCTCGGCATGCTGCGGTCGGATCTGGCGGTGCCGGGCACGGAGCTGGAGGTTGAAATCTTCGGTGACCGGTACAAGGCCGTCGTCCAGTCCGACCGGCCGTTATGGGATCCCGAGAACGAGAGGCTGCGAGCGTGACGAAACCCATCCCCCAAAAGGCACGCGCCGTGATCATCGGCGGCGGCGTTTCAGGCTGTTCCATCGCCTACCACCTGGCCAAGCTTGGCTGGACCGATGTCGTGCTGCTCGAACGCAAACAGCTCACCTCAGGCACCACATGGCACGCGGCCGGCCTCATCGGTCAGCTCCGCGCCTCGCAAAACATGACGCGCCTCGCCAAATATTCCGCCGATCTCTACGTCAGGCTGGAGGCCGAAACCGGCATCGCCACCGGCATGCGCCAAAATGGCTCGATCACGGTTGCCCTGACCGAAGAGCGTAAGGAAGAGATCTACCGTCAGGCCTCGTTGGCCCGGGCGTTCAAAATCGACGTTCGCGAGATTTCGCCGGAAGAGGCGAAGGCGCTTTACCCCCATCTCAACATCGGCGACGTCAAGGCAGCGGTTCACCTGCCGCTCGACGGACAATGCGACCCGGCAAACATCGTCATGGCGCTCGCCAAGGGAGCGCGGCAGCACGGTGCAACCATCATCGAAGGCGTAAAAGTCATCGAGGTGCTTGCCAGAGATGGTCGAGTCGTCGGTGTCGTCTGCGAGCAGGCCGGCGAGCGTTTCACGATCGAGACGGAAAATGTCGTCAACGCCGCCGGCATGTGGGGCAGAGATCTCGCTCGGCAATCCGGCGTCACCCTGCCGCTGCATGCCTGCGAGCATTTCTATATCGTCACCGAGCCGGTTGAAGGGCTGAAGTCTCTGCCTGTGCTGCGTGTCCCGGACGAGTGTACCTATTACAAAGAAGATGCCGGCAAGATGCTCATCGGCGCCTTTGAGCCGGTCGCCAAGCCTTGGCCGCCGGCGGGCGAGGCGATCCGCGAGGACTTCTGCTTTGACCAATTGCCGGAGGATTTCGACCACTTCCAGCCGATCCTCGAAATGGCGATCAACCGGATGCCGATGCTGGAAACTGCCGGCATTCACACCTTCTTCAATGGACCGGAGAGCTTTACTCCCGACGATCGCTATTATCTCGGCGAGGCGCCGGAAGTGAAAGGCTATTGGGTGGCGGCCGGATACAATTCGATCGGCATCGTATCTTCCGGTGGCGCCGGCATGGCGCTTGCCCAATGGATGAACGACGGCGAACCGCCCTTCGATCTCTGGGATGTAGACATCCGGCGCGCCCAGCCCTTCCAGAAGAACCGGTTCTACCTGAAGGAGCGCGTCACGGAGACGCTCGGCCTGCTTTACGCGGACCATTTCCCCTATCGGCAGATGGCGACCGCGCGCGGCATACGCCGCTCGCCGATCCATGAGCACCTTGCGGCGCGTGGCGCCGTGTTCGGCGAAGTGGCCGGCTGGGAGCGTGCCAACTGGTTCGCCAGGGAAGGGCAAGAGCGGAAATACGAGTATAGCTGGCGGCGGCAGAACTGGTTTGAAAACCAGCGCGAGGAACATCTGGCAATCAGGACCGGCGTCGGTCTCTTCGACATGACCTCCTTTGGCAAAATCCGGGTCGAAGGGCGAGACGCCTGTCGCTTCCTGCAACGGCTCTGCGCGAACCAGATAGACGTGCCCGCCGGCCGTATCGTCTACACGCAGATGCTGAACCGTCGTGGCGGCATCGAAAGTGACCTCACCGCAACCCGGCTGACCGAAACCGCCTTCCTGCTCATTGTTCCAGGTGCGACACTGCAGCGTGATCTTGCCTGGCTGCGCAAGCACGCGGCCGATGAAAATGTCGTGGTTACCGATATGACGGCGGCCGAAAGCGTGCTCTGCGTGATGGGTCCGAAGTCACGTCAGCTGGTGCAGAGGATCAGCCCTGACGATTTCTCCAACGATGCCCATCCCTTTGGCACCGCGCGGGAAATCGAGATCGGCATGGGACTGGCGCGCGCTCACCGCGTCACCTATGTCGGCGAGCTCGGCTGGGAGCTGTATGTCTCCACCGACCAGGCCGCCCACGTTTTTGAGGCGCTGGAACTGGCAGGCCTGGACCTCGGTCTGAAGCTTTGCGGCATCCACACGCTCGATAGCTGCCGCATCGAAAAGGCGTTCCGCCATTTTGGCCATGACATTACCGATGAAGATCATGTGCTGGAAGCAGGCCTCGGCTTCGCCGTCAAGACGGGCAAAGGCGAGTTCATCGGCCGCGATGCCGTCTTGCGCAAGCAGGAAACGGGCCTTGATCGCCGGCTGGTGCAATTCAAGCTCACAGATCCTGAACCGTTGCTCTTTCACAACGAGGCAATCATCCGCGACGGAGAGATCGTCGGCACGATAACCTCCGGTAATTACGGCCATTTCCTCGGCGGTGCAATTGGGTTGGGTTACGTGCCCTGTGAGGGTGAGAGCGTGGCGAAAGTGCTTGGCTCATTTTACGAGATCGAGATTGCGGGAACGAGGGTGAGAGCCGAGCCATCACTTGCGCCGATGTATGATCCGAATGCCGCGAGGGTCCGGATGTGATGACGGACCTATCGGTATTTCCGGAGACATTCCCATGCTAGCACCTGAAACCAAAACACCGGCTGCGCCATCGGTCGACCGCATCGATCAGCTCATTGCGGCTCATAAGCCGGGCCACGGTCTTGCCCGGCCATTCTACATAGATCCGGACATTTATGAGCGTGATCTGGAGCGCGTGTTCCGCCGCCATTGGCATTGCCTCGCGCATGAGAGCGTTGTTCCAAATCCGAATGACTTCGAAGTGTTTCGCATGGCCTCGGAGCAGGTGATCGTCACGCGACATGCCGATGGAACAATTCATGCGCTGCTCAATGTGTGCCGCCATCGCGGCGCCGAGGTCTGCACCCGGGATAAGGGCAATGCCCGTGGCTTCGTCTGTCCCTACCATGCCTGGACCTATGGCAATGATGGAAGCCTGAAGGCAGCAAGGCTGATGCCAAAAGACTTCAACCGGGAGGATTACGGACTGAAGACGCTGCATGTCCGTGTGGTCGAAGGCTTGATCTTCATTTCCTTCGCAGACGACCCGCTCGATTTCTCCGAGGTCGAAAATCTGCTCCTTGCGACCTGCGGCCAATATGGCTGGCGGCAGGCTAAGGTGGCGCATCGGCAGACCTATCCGGTCGACGCCAACTGGAAGCTGGCGGTGGAAAACTATGTGGAATGCTACCACTGCGGCCCGGCGCACCCCGAATATTCGCAGACTCACGCGCTGGAACAGCCACTGCACATGATCGAGGCGCTGAACGCCGCGATGGAGGAACGCACATGCGCCCTCGGCATCGCGGTCGGTTCCGGCGATCACTGGCAGACATCGGCGACGGGCAGAGAAGCCATCCACGCGTTCCGTTATGCGCTTTATGACGGTGTTAAGACCGGCAGCCAGGACGGCTCGCCGCTCAGCATACTGATGGGCCGATTTACCGAATTTGATGGCGGCGTCACCTCCGTCCATCTCGGCGGCACCTCATTTCTCGTCTGCTATCCCGATCACGGTATGATCTATCGCTTCATTCCGAAGGGCCCGAGAGCTTGCGAAATGGAACTGATCTGGCTCGTCAACAGTGAAGCCGAGGAGGGCAGAGACTATGATCTCGCCAAGCTCGTGTGGCTCTGGACGGTGACGACCGACGAGGACAAGTCCATCATCGAGCACACGTCGCGCGGCGTGCTCTCGCACTATTTTGTGCCGGGACCGATCGCGCCGATGGAGCAGAACGAACTGCGCTATATCAACTGGTATCTGGACGAGATCAGCCGGCCGAACTGACCGAATTCTAAAGCCGCGCGCATCCGGTCTGGATGCGCGCGGCTCTTTTAATTGATACGCTGGGCGAAGCCCTATCTCAGGCTCGCAAGCAATTCCTTGAAGCCGCCTTCGACCGACGGACGGATGTCAGCACGTTCGAGGGCGTAGGCGACGTTCGCCAGGATGAAGCCGTCCTTGGCGCCGCAGTCATAGGTCGTGCCGCGGAAGTGGTAACCGGCAAAATCCTGTTCCTTCAAGAGCTTCAGCATGCCGTCGGTGAGCTGGATCTCGTTGCCGGCGCCGCGCTCCTGGGTTTCGAGGATCTTGAAGATTTCCGGCTGCAGGATGTAGCGGCCGTTGATGAAGAAGTTGGAAGGCGCGGTTCCCTTGGCGGGCTTTTCCACCATGCCGGTGATGCGGAAGCCCTCGCCGATCGCCTCGCCGACACCGACGATGCCGTATTTATGCGCCTGATCAGGCGCGCATTCTTCGACGGCGATGATATTGCCGCCGCTCTGGCCGTAAAGGTCGATCATGCCCTTCATGCAGCCCTTGTCGCCCTTCATGATCATATCGGGCAGCAGCAGGGCGAAGGGCTCGTCACCGACGATCTCGCGGGCGCACCAGACCGCGTGGCCGAGGCCGAGCGGCTCCTGCTGGCGGGTGAAGCTCACCGTACCGGCCTTCGGCAATTGCTGGGCGAGAAGGGTGATCTCAGCCTTCTTGGCGCGTTCCTTGAGCGTCTGCTCCAGCTCGAAATGGATGTCGAAATAATCTTCGATGACGTGCTTGTTGCGTCCGGTGACGAAGACCAGATGTTCGATCCCGGCCTCGATCGCCTCGTCGACGACATATTGAATGATCGGCTTGTCGACGACGGTCAACATTTCCTTCGGAACAGCCTTGGTTGCGGGGAGGAATCGCGTTCCCAACCCGGCAACCGGAAATACTGCTTTACGAACTTTGTTGTGTTGAGCCACACCCGGCCTCCTGCTTCGATTCATATCGCTTTGGAAATGGAGCTTTTTAGCTTTAACTAGTATAGAATTGCTACTGTTTTGCAAATGGTGACCGCAGCGGATCGCCATGGTAAAGAATTTGTTGACTCCGTTCCTATAGTCTCGGGTCTGGGCGGACATGATGCCCCGCTGCGCCAGAAACTGAAGATGACGGATAACACTGTCGATGACCCAGAATCACAAATACTCCCTTCGTGGTCTTGCTCTCGCCCTCATTGTCGCCGCCCATGTGGGACTGGTCCCCGACAACGCGAAAGCCGATTCCCGGTTCCAGAAATGGATCGCGGATTTTTACCAAACAGCCGCTCAGAGTGGCATCAGTAAGGCAACTTATCAAAATGCCTTTTCCGGGGTGAGCGAGCCCGACCCGACCGTGCTGGAAAAGGCGGCCTACCAGCCTGAATTCACTTCGAAGATTTGGGACTACATCGACTCCCGCGTCAATCCCTATACGGTCAAGATCGGCCGCGAGATGGCCGCCAAGCACGCAAGAACGCTGGCTGCGATCGAACAGCGATTCGGCGTCGACAAAACCATTCTGCTCGCCATCTGGTCGATGGAATCGAATTATGGCGCGATCCTCGACAAGGACGACCGGCTGCATTACGTGCCGCGCGCGCTGGCAACGCTTGCCTATGCCGATCCGAGCCGTGCCAAGTTCGCCAAGAAGCAACTGGTCGCCGCGCTGAAGATCCTGCAGAACGGCGACGTGCCTGCCCGCGAGATGACCGGTTCCTGGGCCGGCGCCATGGGCCACACCCAGTTTATTCCGACAAGCTACCTGCTTTACGCCGTCGATGCCGACGGCAACGGCCATCGTGATATCTGGAACTCCGTGCCCGATGCGCTGGCGACCTCGGCCAATCTGCTGATGAAGAACGGCTGGGATACCGGCAAGACCTGGGGCTACGAGGTTGTCGTTCCCGCCGCAGCCGCCAAGCAGGCCGGCAAGACCCACACGCTCGCCCAATGGGCGGCCCTCGGCCTGACCCGCCCGAACGGCAAGGCCTTCCGCGAGAGCGCCACCAAAGCCATGTTGAAAATGCCGGCCGGGTCCAGTGGCCCAGGTTTCCTGATGACCGCCAACTTCTTCACCATCAAGAATTACAATGCCTCGGACAGCTATGCGCTTGCCGTCGGCCTGCTCGCCGACCAGATCGCCGGCTACGGCGGCATGCAGCAGCGCTGGCCGCGGCCGGACGGCGCCCTCGACATCACCGAAAAATTCGAGCTGCAGACCCGTCTGAAGACACTCGGCTATTACAATGGCGAGGTCGACGGCAATTTCGGTTCGGGATCGAAAGCGGCGATATCGGCCGTGCAAGAGCGCATCGGCATGCAGCCGGATGGCGAGCCCTCATTGCCGCTTCTGAACGCACTGCGTCGCTAGAAGCGGTGGAATCGTGACCTAGATAATAGCGGATGTGGACGCTGGCCTGTCCTGCGTGCAAGATGCCGGCAGATGCGGAACTGCCCATGACGAAGAAAATTGACCGGACCCCCATCCGTTGGCTCGTGTTCGCCCTGGCGGCGGTTTCGCTATGCCTCGGCGCGCTTGCGCCGGTGCATATGGCGGAAGCCCAGGAGCAGCGCTACCAGCGCCGTTCGATCCTCGATTTCTTTCTCGGGCGGCGCTATCTCGACGACGGGCCGCAGGCGCCCGACGTCCCGCAGCCGAAGCGCCAGCAGCAGCGCAAGCGCCCGCCGGCGCAGAAAGCCGTCGTCAACACCCGCACCGCGCCGCCGCTCCGCGCACCCGTGCAGGAGGAGCCGGCGGTGCAGAAGCTCGGCGATGCCAGGAAGATCCTGATCGTCGGCGATTTCCTGGCCAGCGGGCTTGGCGACGGCCTCACCGCCGCCTTCGAGACTTCGCCCGGGGTGGTCGTCGAAGCCCGCGGCAATGTCTCATCGGGCCTCGTCCGCGACGACTATTACGACTGGCCGGAACAGCTGCCGAAGATGATCGACGAGCTGAAGCCGGCAATGGTCGTCGTCATGCTCGGCGCCAACGACCGCCAGCAGATGGTGACCGATACCGCCAAGGAGAAATTCCGCACCGACGGCTGGTTTACAGAATACCGCCGCCGCGTCCTCTCCTTCGGCAAAGAGGTTACCGACCGCAAGATCCCGCTGCTCTGGGTCGGCCTTCCCGCCTTCGAATCCGATCAGATGACGGCCGATGCCGTCCAGATGAACCAGCTTTACCGCAACCAGGTCGAAAGCATCGGCGGCGAATTCGTCGACATCTGGGATGGTTTCGTCGATGAAAACAGCAACTTCATCGTCACCGGCTCGGATGTGAACGGCCAGCAGGTGCGCCTGCGCACCTCCGATGGCATCAACCTGACACAGGCCGGCCGGCGCAAGCTCGCCTTCTATGTGGAAAAGCCCGCCCGCCGCATTCTCGGCACCCAGGCAAGCCCGGATCTGATCCGCCTGGACGAAAGCAATCTGCCCGGGCTCGGCCTTCCCGCCAATCCGGTCGAACATACCGTGCCGATCAGCCTCTCCGATCCCAATCTCGACGGCGGCGCCGAACTTCTCGGCGCCAGGCCCCCGCCAATGGCTTTGACACGATCGCCCCGCGACCTCCTGGTCGAGCAGGGCGAAATGACGCCCGCGCCGCCCGGCCGTGTCGATGATTACCGCCTGCCTGCGGCAAAGACGCCAGCCGAAGTCTCGGTCAAATGAAAACTCCGCGCGGCAGCCTTCCTTTTCGTTCCGTTTACACCGCCCCCGCCTGCGGCCAGCTCAGATAATAATAATCCGAGCCGATCAGGCCGAAGAAGGCGTTGCTGTCGTTCGTCTGGTCGACATAGCTGCCGTTTTCCTTGACGAAAGCGCCATCAGCGCCGCGCTCCAGATGCGCATCGAGGAAATCGCTCCAGCCGCTGACATCGACCTGCTTGCCGGCCTTGCTTTCGGTATCGGCCTCGTCGGGATCGTCGACGTCCCAGGCGGCAATCGATACGCCCTGCGTCGGATCGGTGATGGTCAGCGTGCCGGCTTCCAGCGCGGCCAGCATGTCATGGGCCTTGCCGCTCTCGCCTTCGGCCGCCGCCGCATCCTGCAGCTGCTGCTTCAGCATCGACATGAAGGAGGCGCTGGTCACGTCGGCGCCGTCATCCGTCGCGTCGGCCTCATCTGAAGTATCGCTTTGGGATGAAAGCGTGTCGAGCAGCCCGGACAGCGCCTGATTGGAAAGCAGCGAGGCGGAGCTCGAATCGAGCCCGTAGCTGCTCAGGATACTGGCGGCCGACGAATTCTGCGTATCCTGCGAACTGTCGTCGTCGGAGCTGCGAAGGTTTTTCAGCGCATATTGGGCCGAAACCAGCCTTGTGCTGTCAACTGCGGAAACCATGTGAAAAATCCTGGTGAAATGCCTGTGCGGCTTCGGTCGCCGCCGGCTCCTCCTGAGCTCGGCGTCCGCTGGAAAATCTCGCGTCCCGGCATTGCTTGAGGCTTGCGGCGGATGCCTTTGCGTCAAGCGGTCGCACCAGCGGCGGTCGCACCAGCGCATGCCCCCAACAAAAAACTCCGCCGGAAAGGCGGAGTTTTGTCTCGGGAGTTCTATGCGGGCTGCGGTCAGTTCGGCAGAACGCTCGACCCCATCAATGCCTCGTCGATGGCGCGCGCCGCCTGGCGGCCTTCGCGGATTGCCCAGACCACCAGCGACTGGCCGCGGCGGACATCGCCCGCCGTCCAGAACTTGTCGACCGACGTCCTGTAGTCGCGGTCGTTGGCGACGACGTTGGTCGAGCCGCGCTTGTCGGTGTTGAGCGTCAGCTTGCCCTCGAGTTCCTTCAGGACGCTCGTCGTGAACGGGCCGCGGAAACCGATGGCGATGAAGGCGAGATCGGCGCGGATGACGAATTCCGTGCCCGGAACAGGCCGCCGGCGCTCGTCGACCTCGCAGCACTTGACCCCGGTCAGCACGCCGTCTTCACCGACGAATTCGAGCGTCGCCACCTGGAACTCGCGCACGGCGCCTTCGGCCTGCGAGGAGGAAGTGCGCATCTTCGTCGCCCAGAAGGGCCAGACGGCAAGCTTGTCTTCCTTCTCCGGCGGCTGCGGCCGGATGTCGAGCTGGGTGACCTTGACGGCTCCCTGGCGGAACGCCGTGCCGACGCAGTCCGAAGCCGTGTCGCCGCCGCCGACGACGACGATATGTTTGGCCCCGGCAAGGATCGGGTCCGACGGCCAGCCGACGCTGTCGATATTCTCGCGCCCGACGCGGCGGTTCTGCTGCACCAGATAGGGCATCGCATCATGCACGCCGGCAAGGTCCGTGCCGGGAATGCCCGCCTCACGCGGCGTCTCGGAGCCGCCGCAATAGAGGACGGCATCATGATCGGCGAGCAGTTGCTCGACCTTGACATCGACGCCGACATTGACGCCGCAATGGAAGGTGACGCCCTCGCCCTTCATCTGCTCGACGCGGCGGTCGATGAAGTTCTTCTCCATCTTGAAGTCGGGAATGCCGTAGCGCAGCAGGCCGCCCGGCTTGGTCTCGCGCTCATAGACATGCACCTCGTGGCCGGCGCGGCCGAGCTGCTGAGCGGCCGCCATGCCGGCGGGACCCGAACCGATGACGGCGACCTTCTTGCCGGTATGGACGGTGGCCGGCTGCGGCCTGATAAAGCCGAGCTCATAGGCCTTGTCGGCGATAGCCTGTTCGACCGTCTTGATGGCAACCGGCGCATCTTCGAGATTCAACGTGCAGGCTTCCTCGCAGGGCGCCGGGCAGACGCGGCCGGTGAACTCCGGGAAGTTGTTGGTCGAATGCAGGTTCTGGATCGCCGCTTCCCAGTTGTTGTTGTAGACGAGGTCGTTCCAGTCGGGGATCTGGTTGTGCACAGGGCAGCCGGTCGGGCCATGACAATAGGGAATGCCACAGTCCATGCAGCGCGCGGCCTGTTTCTGCACTTCCGGGTCCGACATCGGGATCGTGAACTCACGGAAATGACGGATACGATCCGACGCCGGCTGGTACTTCGCCACCTGCCGGTCGATTTCCAGAAACCCTGTTACCTTACCCATATCTTCGTCCCTTACCCTCATGACCGCCTCACCGCAGCCAATCTGTCTATCGTCAGTCCCGGTACCCGGGGCAAGTTGCTTCTCTTGACCGTCATTGGAGCATGTCCTCTGAAACATCCGCGCGATCTGGACGGCTTTCCGCCGCCGGCATGATCGTCACGGGGTCATCGGGAGTCTCCGTCATCCGCCGCATCGGGTCAGCGGATGACGATTGTCCCATTGCACATCATTCCGCGGCAATGCCCATCCGGCTGCGCTCCATTTCCTCGAGCGCACGACGGTATTCCACAGGCATGACCTTACGGAACTTCGGACGGTAATCGGCCCAGCTGTCGAGGATCTGCTTGGCGCGGGTGGAGCCCGTATAATGCAGATGGTTGGAGATCAGCTGGTAAAGGCGCTCCTCGTCATGGCGCGTCATGTCGCCGGAAACGTCGACGCGTCCCTTGTGCATGAGATCGCCGCCGTGATGATGCAGCTTCTCCAGCATGTCGTCCTCCTCGGGCACCGGCTCGAGTTCGACCATCGCCATGTTGCAGCGGCTGGCGAAATCGCCGGTTTCATCGAGCACGTAGGCGACGCCGCCGGACATGCCGGCCGCGAAGTTGCGGCCGGTGGCGCCAAGCACGACGACGACACCGCCGGTCATATATTCGCAGCCATGGTCGCCGACGCCCTCGACGATAGCGATCGCACCTGAGTTGCGGACGGCGAAACGTTCGCCCGCCACGCCGCGGAAGTAGCATTCGCCCTCGGTCGCGCCGTAAAGCACGGTGTTGCCGACGATGATCGAGTTCTCGGCGACGATCCTGGAGTTTTCCGGCGGCCGGATGATGATCTTGCCGCCTGAAAGGCCCTTGCCGACATAGTCGTTGCCGTCGCCGATCAGGTTGAAGGTGACGCCGCGCGCCAGGAAGGCGCCGAAGCTCTGGCCTGCCGTGCCGCGCAGCGTCACATTGATCGTGTCTTCCTTCAGCCCGCGGTGGCGATAACGCTTGGCGACCTCGCCGGAGAGCATCGCGCCCGCCGAACGGTCGACGTTCTTGATGCCGACCTCGAAGGCGACGGGCGTCTTGTCGGTCAGCGCCGGCTGAGCCTGCGCAATCAGCGCGCGGTCGAGAATATCGTCGATCGGGTGCTGCTGCCGGCTCGTCCAGAAAGTCTCTTCCTTGGCGGCATCGACCTTGTGGAAGATACGGCTGAAGTCGAGACCCTTGGCCTTCCAATGCGCCAGCATCTCGTCCTTCTCCAGCAGCTCCGAGGCGCCGATAATCTCGTCGAGCCGGGTGAACCCGAGCGAGGCGAGGATTTCGCGCACTTCGTTGGCAACGAAGAAGAAGTAGTTGATGACATGCTCAGGCGTGCCCTTGAAGCGCTTGCGCAGCACCGGATCCTGGGTCGCCACCCCCACCGGACAGGTGTTGAGATGGCACTTGCGCATCATGATGCAGCCGGCCGCAATCAGCGGCGCGGTGGCGAAGCCGAACTCGTCGGCGCCGAGCAGCGCCCCGATGATGACGTCGCGGCCGGTCTTCAGACCGCCGTCCACCTGCAGCGCGACGCGCGAGCGCAAGCCGTTCAGCACCAGCGTCTGCTGGGTCTCGGCAAGGCCGATCTCCCAGGGGCTGCCGGCATGTTTCAGCGAGGTCAGCGGCGACGCACCGGTGCCGCCGTCGAAGCCGGCGACGGTGATATGGTCGGCGCGCGCCTTGGCGACGCCGGCGGCAACCGTGCCGACGCCGACTTCGGAGACGAGCTTGACCGAGACGTCCGAGGTCGGGTTGACGTTCTTCAGATCGTAGATCAGCTGCGCCAGATCCTCGATCGAATAGATGTCGTGGTGCGGCGGCGGCGAGATCAGGCCGACACCAGGTGTCGAGTGGCGGGTCTTGGCAACGGTCGCATCGACCTTGTGACCCGGCAGCTGGCCGCCTTCGCCGGGCTTGGCGCCCTGCGCCACCTTGATCTGCAGTACGTCGGCATTGACGAGATATTCGGTCGTGACGCCGAAGCGGCCCGAGGCGATCTGCTTGATCGCCGACCGTTCCGGGTTCATCGAACCATCCGAGAGCGGCATGTAGCGATCGGATTCCTCGCCGCCCTCGCCGGTGTTCGACTTGCCGCCGATCCGGTTCATGGCGATCGCTAGCGTCGTATGCGCCTCTCTGGAGATCGAGCCGAACGACATCGCCCCGGTCGAGAAACGCTTGACGATATCGGCCGCCGGCTCGACCTCGTCGATCGACACCGGCTTGCGGCCCAGCGCCTCGGCGCTCTTGATGTTGAACAGCCCGCGGATCGTGTTCATCCGCAGCGCCGAATTGTTCACCATCTCGGAAAATTCGCGGTAGCGATCCTCGGCATTGCCGCGCACGGCATGCTGAAGGGCGGCAACCGCATCCGGCGTCCAGGCATGGCTTTCGCCGCGCATGCGATAGGCATATTCGCCGCCGATATCGAGCGTCGTCGCCAGCAGCGGATCCGCGCCGAAGGCCGCGTTATGGCGGTCGACGGTCTCGGCCGCGATCGCCTCGAGGCCGATGCCTTCGATCATCGTCGCGGTGCCGAAGAAATACTTGTCGACCAGTTCCGACGACAGGCCGATCGCATCGAAGATCTGCGCGCCGCAATAGGATTGATAGGTCGAGATGCCCATCTTCGACATGACCTTGAGGATGCCTTTGCCGACCGCCTTGATGTAGCGGTAAACGATCTCGGACGCATCGACTTCCTTCGGGAACTCGCCCTTGGCATGCATGTCGAGCAGCGTATCGAAGGCAAGATAAGGGTTGATCGCCTCGGCGCCGTAGCCGGCGAGCAGGCAGAAATGATGGACCTCGCGCGGTTCGCCGGTCTCGACGACGAGACCGACAGAGGTGCGAAGCCCCTTGCGGATCAGGTGATGGTGCACGGCAGCCGTTGCCAGCAGCGCCGGAATGGCGATCCGATCCGGCCCGATCTGGCGGTCGGAAAGCACGATGATGTTGTAGCCGCCCTTGACGGCAGCTTCCGCGCGTTCGCAGAGCCGGTCGAGCATTTCGGGCATGCCGGCAGCACCCCGCTCGATGTCATAGGTGAAATCGAGCGTCTTGGTGTCGAAACGGTCCTCCGTATGGCCGATCGAGCGGATCTTTTCGAGATCGCCATTGGTCAGGATCGGCTGGCGCACTTCCAGGCGCTTGGCGTTCGCCATGCCTTCGTGGTCGAGAATGTTCGGGCGCGGGCCGATGAAGGAGACGAGGCTCATGACCAGCTCTTCGCGGATCGGATCGATCGGCGGGTTGGTCACCTGCGCGAAATTCTGCTTGAAATAGGTGTAGAGCAGCTTCGGCTTTTCCGACATCGCCGAGATCGGCGTATCCGTCCCCATCGAGCCGATCGCCTCCTGGCCCGTCGTCGCCATCGGCGACATCAGGATGCGGGTATCCTCAATCGTATAGCCGAAGGCCTGCTGGCGGTCGAGCAGCGACACGTCGCGGCGCAGCGCCCGCGGCTCCACCGGCTTCAGTTCTTCGAGAATCAGCTGGGTGCGGCCGAGCCAGTTGCGATAGGGATGCGCCGTCGCCAGCTTCGACTTCACCTCGTCGTCGGAGATGATCCGGCCTTCTTCCATATCGATCAGCAGCATCTTGCCCGGCTGCAGGCGCCACTTCTGGATGATCTTCTCCTCCGGAACCGGCAGCACGCCGGCTTCGGACGCCATGATGACACGGTCATCATCGGTGACGAGGTAGCGCGCCGGCCGCAGGCCGTTGCGGTCGAGCGTGGCGCCGATCTGCTTGCCGTCGGTGAAGGCCACGGCAGCCGGTCCGTCCCAGGGCTCCATCAGGGCGGCGTGATATTCGTAGAAGGCCTTGCGTTCTGGAGCCATCGACTGATTGCCGGCCCAGGCTTCCGGGATCAGCATCATCACGGCATGCGCCATCGAATAGCCGCCGCGCACCAGGAATTCGAGCGCATTGTCGAAACAGGCCGTGTCCGACTGCCCCTCGTAGGAAATCGGCCAGAGCTTGGAGATGTCCTCGCCGAACAGCGGCGAGGAAACCGAGGCCTGGCGCGCCGCCATCCAGTTGACGTTGCCGCGCAGCGTGTTGATTTCGCCGTTATGGGCGACCATGCGGTAAGGATGCGCGAGCTTCCACGACGGGAAGGTGTTGGTCGAGAAGCGCTGGTGCACCAGGGCGACCGCGCTTTCGAAACGCGGGTCGGTCAGGTCCTTGTAATAGACGCCGACCTGATAGGCCAGGAACATGCCCTTGTAGACCACCGTCGCCGACGACAGCGACACGGGATAGAAATTGCTCTCCTCGCCGTCGAACTCGTCATAGATGCGGTTGGAGATCACCTTGCGCAGCGTGAACAGCCGACGCTCGAACTCGTCATTGTTTTCGGCATCCTCACCGGCGCCGATGAAGACCTGCACATGATGCGGCTCTGTTGCGGCAATCGCCGGCGCCTTGGAGAGCGAGGAATTATCGACAGGCACGTCGCGAAAGCCGATGAGGACCTGACCTTCCTCGGTGACGACATCCTTGATCACCTTCTTGAAGTGCTCGATCTGCTTTTCATCGCGCGGCATGAAGATATGGCCGACGCCATATTCGCCGGCCGGCGGCAGGGTGATGCCCTGCGCGGCCATCTCCTCGCGGAAGAACCGGTCGGGGATCTGCACCAGGATGCCGGCGCCGTCGCCCATCAGCGGATCGGCGCCGACGGCGCCGCGATGCGTCAGGTTCTCGAGAATGAAGAGGCCGTCCTTGACGATCTGGTGCGACTTCTCACCCTTCATATGCGCGACGAAGCCGACGCCGCAGGCATCATGTTCGTTGCGCGGGTCGTAGAGGCCTTGTTTCTTCGGCAGGCCGGAGGCGGATTTGGACATATTGGCCGTCGCGCGCACCTCTGCAGCAGCGAACCGGTCAAATTCCATGGATGGCGTCTTCGTCATCATCTTTCCTCCTGTCGAAGCCCGCGGGGCCGCGGGCGGCTTTTCGTCCTGGGCCGCAACCAAAATAGGTTCGGCGCATGACAGCGCTGTTGCATGGTGAAGATCGGCCGCAGACATCTGCTTATGAGGAAAGCAAACCGTCGCGTTCCGCGCCTGCCATTCGCCCTCCGCGCACCACCCTTAAGGCTTGACGCTCGGAAGAACTATAGCGTGAAAGCCCGTCCGTTCCAGGGTTTTCGGCGCTTCTTCGGCCACTCGGGCCAAAATAGGACAGCAACACTGTCCTAATTCATCTGTTCTATGCCAGAAAGCATTCGGGTCCGCAAGAGCGCACCCCGAAAAAACATCAATTTGCGACGGAAGATTACCGAATCGGTCGCCGATGCGAAATAAAATTACGAAATATTCTGTTATTTTGTTTATTGATTGCGTAGTTCAATTTTTGTGATGTGTCATGGGCAGCAGCCTTGATCCTGTGAAGCTTTGGCGTAATCTCCGCCTCGGCCCTGCCAAACTCTCCCTTCCAACGGTTCCCCACATGTTCTTTGCTTCCGATAACTGGGCCGGCGCCCATAGATCCATTGCCGAACGTCTGCTGGCGGAATCGGCCGGTTTTGCCGCCGCCTATGGTGCCGGCGATCTCGACAAGAAGGTCGAGGCTCGCTTTTGCGAAATCTTCGAGCGTGAGGTTTCGGTTTTCTTCGTCGCCACCGGCACGGCCGCCAACTCCCTGTCGCTGGCAAGCGTCCAGCGCCCCGGCGGCATCACCTTCTGCCATTCAGAGGCGCATGTGATCGAGGATGAATGCGGCGCTCCGGAGTTTTTCTCCGGCTCCGCCCGCCTCGTCGCCGTCGACGGCGAAGCCGGCAAGATCGATCCGGCCAAGCTTTCCGCAAAAATCGCAGGTTTTCCGGAAGACGCCCTCCGCCACGGACGCGCCAGCGCAGTGACCATCACCCAGGCAACCGAGATCGGCACGGTCTATTCCCTGCCCGAGATCGGCGAGATCGCCACCATCGCAAGAAAGCGCAACCTGCCGCTTCACATGGACGGCGCCCGCTTCGCCAATGCGCTGATTGCACTCGGCGCCACCCCGGCCGAAATGACCTGGAAACGCGGCGTCGATATGCTGTCCTTCGGCGGCACCAAGAACGGCTGCTGGTGTGCGGAAGCGATCGTCTTCTTCGATCCGGATCGGGCGCGCGAAATGCCCTTCATCCGCAAGCGCGCCGCCCAGCTTTTCTCCAAGTCGCGTTTCATTGCCGCCCAGTTCGATGCCTATTTCGAAAACGGCCTCTGGCTCGATCTTGCCCGCCATTCGAACGGCATGGCCGGCCGCCTGCGCGCCGGTATCGGCGCCAGCAGCGCCGCCCGCCTCGCCTGGCCGACCGCTTCCAACGAAGTCTTTGCCGTGGTTAGCAAACATGCGGCAAAAAACGCCGAGGAAAAGGGCGCAAAATTCTACGAATGGCCGGTGCCGGCGACAACGCCTGAACTGGTTTCCGAGAATGAAACCCTGATCCGCCTCGTCACCAGCTTCGCGACGACGGAAGCGGATGTGGATGGTTTCCTGAAGTGCCTGGCCGCCTGACCGCGGCAATCACTCACGCCGACTTCAGCCGCCTCACCTTCTGCAGGATATCGTCCGACAGTGCGGCGACCAGCGCCTGGTCCGCCCCCTTGCGTGGCACCAGCACGAATTCCACATCCTCCAGCAGCGGAAGGTTTCCCGCGGCGATCTCCTTCAGCCCTGAGGGCGCCATACTGCGCGGCTGCACCAGCACGCCCATGCCGGCCCGTGCGGCCGCCGTCAATCCGCTGAGGCTGCCGCAGGTGCAGACGATCCGCCACGCCACGCCGTTTCGCGCCAGCGCCTCCAGCGCGATCACCCGTGTGACGCTCGGCGGCGGAAAGGCGATCAGCGGCAAAGGGCCGGAGGCCAGCACACGCTCCGGATCGCGCGCCAGCCAGACGAGCGGTTCGCGATAAACCAGCTTTCCGCGGGCATCGCCGAGCCGGCGCTTGGCGAGCACCAGATCGATTTCGCCATTGTCCTGCATCTCGTAGAGGACGCCGGAGAGTGCCACCGTCAGTTCGAGGTCGACAGAGGGATGAGACCGAACGAAATCCTCCAGCACCGCCGGCAACTGGCTGGTGACGAAATCTTCCGATACGCCGAGACGCAGGCTGCCGCGCAGGCTGTTGCTGCGAAACAGCGACTGCACCTGTCCCTCGATCGAAAGCATGCTGCGCGCATGCGACAGCAGCGCCTCGCCATCGCCGGTCAGTATGACCTTATGCGTGTCCCGCGCCAGGAGCTTGCGCCCTAGGGCCGCCTCCAGCCGCTGGATATGCTGGCTGACAGTCGACTGGCCAAGGCCGAGCCTTTCTGCGGCGAGCGTAAAACTGCCCATCTGCTCGACGGCGACAAAACTGCGCAGTTGCGAAAGGTCCAGCATGATCCAGTTCCTCGATAACTGTTATTCCTTGCATCGTGGATCACAATGGTCGACAAAACAATGACTATCTATCAAGTCGCGAGACCGCAATGCGCCGCTTTCTGCCCGATACTTTCACGATCCTGCTGGTCTGCACCGTCATTCTCGCCTCGCTGCTGCCGGCGAGCGGCACATTCGCAGCTTATTTCGGCATCGCCACCGATCTTGCCATCGCGCTGCTGTTCTTCCTGCATGGCGCCCGCCTTTCGCGCGACGTCGTTATCGCGGGCCTGCTGCACTGGCGCCTGCATCTCGCCATCCTGCTGACGACCTTCGGCATCTTCCCGCTGCTCGGCCTGGCGCTCGGATGGATCCCCGACGCGATCCTGCCGCAGCCGCTGTATCTCGGCATTCTCTTCCTCTGCGTGCTGCCGTCGACGGTGCAGTCGTCGATCGCCTTCACCTCGATGGCCGGCGGCAACGTGCCTGCCGCCATCTGCTCGGCCTCGGCCTCCAATATCTTCGGCATGTTTCTGACGCCGCTGCTGGTCGGCCTGCTGTTTTCCGTCGGCGGCCATGGCGGCTTCTCCTTCGACGCGCTTCGGCAGATCCTGCTGCAACTGCTTGCCCCCTTCATCGTCGGCCAGATCCTGCAGCCCTGGATCGGCGACTGGATCCGCGCCAAGAAGAAGATCCTGATGCCTGTCGATCGCGGCTCGATTCTGATGGTGGTCTACCTCGCCTTCTCGACGGCCGTCGTCGAGGGCCTGTGGCACACCTTCTCGATCGCCGATATCGCCGTCGTCATCGTCGCCGATATGGTTCTTCTGGGGCTAGTGCTGGTGCTGACCATGTTCGGCAGCCGCTGGCTCGGCTTCGGCAAGGCCGACGAGATCACCATCACTTTCTGCGGCTCGAAGAAGAGCCTCGCAAGCGGCGTGCCGATGGCAAACGTCATTTTCTCAGGCCAGTCGATCGGCGCAATCGTGCTGCCACTGATGCTGTTCCACCAGATCCAGTTGATGGTCTGCGCCGTCATCGCCCAGAAATACGCCGCCGCCGCGGCCCGCCGCGCAACCGAAAAGGAAATAGACGAAGCCGCCAGCCCGGCCTGAACCTATTGCCGCAATAAAAAACGGCGCCCCGATCGGAGCGCCGTTTTTTTCTTAAGGGATGTGATTAGCCGTTGATGACCTGCGCCTCGATGGCCTTCGGAGCCTCGACCGGCTCTGCGGCAATCGCAATCTTGCGGGGCTTCATGGCCTCCGGAATGTTGCGCAGAAGGTCGATGTGCAGCAGGCCGTTCTTCAGCGAAGCGGCGGTCACCTCGACATGGTCGGCAAGCTGGAAGCGGCGCTCGAAGGCGCGCTTGGCAATGCCACGGTAGAGGAATTCGCCGCTTTCGGCAGGTTCATCGGCCTTTTCACCCTTGACGGACAGGACATGGGCATGGGCTTCGATCGAAAGTTCGGTCTCGTCGAAACCGGCGACCGCCATGGTGATCCGATAGGTGTTTTCACCGGTGCGCTCGATATTATAGGGCGGATAGGTCTGGGCCTGCTCCGGCTGGGCGAGGCTGTCGAGCATGGTGAAGAGCCGGTCGAAACCGACGGTCGAGCGATAAAGGGGAGAGAAGTCTACGTGACGCATGATGTCCTCCTGTGGAAGCGACGTGTTGCGATAAAATGCCCCTGAAACCCCATCTTTGGCGGCCTCGGGACCGTTGCGCGGGCCCTCTTCGGCACCCGCAGGAAGGAGATGGTGATGGGATTTGGCGAGTTCAAGCCCCTCCCGAAATCGCCCGACCGGCGCCGTGAACCCCGCATGAACGGCCGGTTCGGAGCGCGTTCACACGCATCCGCCTAGAAATCGCAGCGTCGGGTGAATCTGGTCCCGATGGCTGAAGTGCATCGTCCCTTCTTCTTCAGCCTCAAACTCGGCCGGCTGTGAGCACCCTCATGCTCCTGCCGGCCCTTTTCGCGCTTTCCCGCCCTACGGGGTCGCCGCTTTCCAAGCCGGATGCCATGCGCTATCCCTGATGCGAAGCAGTCAGCAGCGGCGCATTGCAAAGTCATGGATCAGATTCTCTATTCGACGCCGGACAATCCCGCCCCGGAAAACCGCACGGAAGGGTTCTTCGAAACCCATGACGGCCACCGGCTGCGTTACGCCGTCTTCCGCGCCAGTGCCCAGGTCGCCAGGGGCACGGTCGTCATCCTGCACGGCCGCAACGAATATATCGAGAAATATTTCGAGACGATCCGCGACCTGACGGCCAAGGGTCTCTGGGTCGCCACCTTCGATATGCGCGGCCAGGGCGGTTCGGAGCGGCTTCTGAAGCGCCGCAACCACGGCCACATCCGCCGCTTCGTCGATTACGAACGTGACCTCGACACCTTCCTCGAAAAGGTGGTGTTGCCGGATACCCGCCTGCCCTTCTACCTGCTCGCCCATTCCACAGGCGGGCTGATCGCGCTCTCGGCCGCGCCTTATCTTACCACCCGCATCGATCGCATGGTGCTGTCGGCACCCTTTATCGGCCTGACCGGCCAGTCGGCCTCGCCCCGCGTCATCCGAACGCTTGCCGGCACACTGACGGCACTCGGCCTCGGCTTCCTGCCGCTGACCTCGAAACTGAAGGAGCCGGATTTCCGCGACAACCCGCTGACCTCGGACGAAACCCGCTTCGAGCGCAATGTCGCGATGATGAAAGCCCATCCGGAGCTGACGCTCGGGCCGCCGACGGCCCGCTGGCTGACCGAGGCTTTTCGCACGATGGACCGGGTCACCTCGCCCAACCATCTCTTCTCGATCACCATCCCGACCATCGTCATCGCCCCGACGCGAGATGGCGTCGTTCCCTACACGGCGCAGGAGCGGCTCTCGCGTTATTTCCGCGCCGGCCAACTGGTGCCGATCAACGGCGCCCGCCACGAAATCTTCCAGGAACGGGATACCTATCGCGCCGCCGCCCTTGCCGCCTTCCACGCCTTCATTCCCGGCAGCGACGCCGAAGAAAACCAGGACCTCCCCGCCCTCGGCACGTGACCGGTAGCGCTGCTAACCGGGGGATTGGCAAGCCAACCCCGGGGGACTGGCAAGCCAACCCAGGGATTGGCAAGCCAACCCGGGATTAGCGCTGCAGGATGGCGATCGCCTGATCGTAGACCGCCCGGCTGCCGGCGGCGATGATCGAGCCGCCGTTCTCAGGCCGTCCGCCGTCCCAGGTGGTGATGATGCCGCCCGCCCCCTCGATGACCGGGATGATGCCGCCGACGTCATAGGGCTTCAGGCTGTTTTCGACGACGAGATCGATATGGCCGGCGGCAAGCAGCGCATAGGCGTAGCAGTCGCAGCCGTAGCGGAAGAGCCGGACCTGGCTCTCGATCTCGCGGTATTTCTCCATCTCCTCGCCGGCGAAGAGATGCGGTGAGGTGGTGAACAGGATGGCGTTCGAAAGCGCCTCGCATTGGCGCGTCGCCAGCCGCCGCTCGCCCTCGGGGCCGCTATAGAGCGAGCCGTTCTGGTCGGCGAAATAACGCTCGCCGGTAAAGGGCTGTTCGATCATGCCCATGATCGCCCGCCCTTCCTTCTGCAGGCCGATCAGCGTTCCCCACACCGGCAGGCCGGAGATGAAGGCGCGCGTGCCATCGATCGGATCGATCACCCAGACATAGTCGCGATCGAGCCCGACATTGCCGTGCTCCTCGCCGAGAATGCCGTGGTCGGGGAAATTCTCCTCGATCAGCGCCCGGATGGCGAGTTCGGCCGCCCGATCGCCCTCCGTCACCGGATCGAAACCGGAAGAAAGCTTGTTGGTGATATCGAGGCCGGAGCGGAAGCGCGGCAGCGTCTCGGCCTTGGCGGCCTCCGCCAGACGGTTGAAGAACGAGCGGTCAGGAAGCATGAGGGATCCGTTTGGCTGGCTGGCGTGACGCTTTCATAACGAAAAGCAGCGGGAATGCAAACACAGCAGGCAGTTCGATCGGGACGTGGGTGAACCCTCCAATCGCTTCCATTGCGCGCCCACTGCCCAAAGATGTCGCAGCGCAATATATTGCTTGACATTTGTGCAATGCAATAGTAGCGTCCTTGGTACAGTCTTCTGACTGTAAATACCCTCCTTGGGTGTTTCCTCCCTAGACTTAGCCGCGCTTACAAGCGCGGTTTTTTTTGGCCGGGAGATTTTTGGCCCGCAGACATGGCCGGATAATATCGGTGAAATCGACGCAGGCTATTCGGCGGCCAGCGCCCGGTCGCCGGCGAATTTCTCGACATAATCCGCCATCTGCTGCATGAAACCCGTGACCGCCTCAGCCACCGCGGCGAAGTCGGCGCGTTTCTCCAGCGTAACCTCGTCGACATAGATCGCCCGGTTCACTTCGATCTGCAGCGCATGCAGGCCGCGCGAGGGCCGGCCGTAATGTTCGGTGATGAAGCCGCCGGCATAGGGCTTGTTGCGGATCGCCGCAAAGCCCATTTCCTCGAGGATGGCGATGGCGGCGCGCGAAAGTTCGGCCGAAGCGCTGGTGCCGTAACGATCGCCGATGATGAAATCAGGCCGCGCGGTGCTGCCGGCGACGCGCACATTGCCGGGCATCGAATGGCAGTCGATCAGCACGCCGAAACCGAACTGTACATGCGTTCGCGCGATCAGCCGCCGGAGCGTCGCATGATAGGGTTTGTAGACCGCTTCGACCCGGTCGAGCCCCTCCTGCACCGGCAGCCGCCGCGCATAGATCTCCATGTTCTCGGCGACGATGCGCGGAATAGTGCCGAGCCCGCCGGCGACCCGGAGCGAGTTGATATTGGCATAGGGCGGCAGCAGCCCGTCGAACATCCTGGGATCAAGCTCATAGGGCTCGCGATTGACGTCGAGATAGGCGCGCGGAAAGTTGGCGGCCAGGAGCGGTGCGCCGAGTACCACGGCCGAACCGAACAGCTCGTCGACATAATGATCCTCGGAACGGCGTATGGCGATGCCCTCGAGCCTGGACTGGGCGATAAATTCCGGTGGATAAATACGGCCGCTATGAGGGGAGTTGTAGACGAAGGGAATGGTCTGCGACACGGGCTCATGAACCTCAAAAAGCTCGTATTCGCGTATCTCCGGCACTTTCGGCCCTCTTTACCATGTCATGAACTGGCTGCTTTGCCCATGTTGCCAGTTGCCCGGCCCCAAGTCCATACTATGTAGGAGGGATGCGGTCGCGCACAGGCAATTCACCGGTTGTTTACCGGGTAAAGACTAGTGTAAACCCCGGGCACCCACCAAAAACTTATTGATCAGCGGTCTGGATTGATGACTCAGAAGATACTTCTCGCAGAAGACGACAACGACATGCGCCGCTTCCTGGTGAAAGCGCTCGAAAAGGCCGGTTACAAGGTCCTTTCCTATGACAATGGCGCCAGCGCCTATGACCGGCTGCGCGAGGAGCCGTTTTCCCTGCTGCTGACCGATATCGTCATGCCCGAGATGGATGGCATCGAGCTGGCGCGCCGCGCCACCGAGCTCGACCCCGACCTGAAGGTGATGTTCATCACCGGTTTTGCGGCCGTGGCGCTGAACCCTGATTCGAAGGCGCCGAAGGATGCCAAGGTGCTTTCCAAGCCTTTCCACCTGCGCGATCTCGTCGACGAGGTCAACAAAATGCTTGCCGCATAAGGCTTGCCGGGCGGCGCTTCACAAAACTGAAAAAAGCCTATTGACGGCTCCGAAGGTTTTGTGATCTATGCGCCGCCATCGGATGGGCGTGTAGCTCAGCGGGAGAGCACTACGTTGACATCGTAGGGGTCACAGGTTCAATCCCTGTCACGCCCACCATCCGATCTCCCTGACATCATTGACAGATCCCCGTCTTGGGGATTTTCCGGCTCCGGTCATCGGCACGCGGATTTTCAATACGCTGCGGGAGCCCCGCAGATGGAGAAATGGGGGACGGACGACGCAGAGGACACGCAAGGCGATATCCATAGTCCTCGGCCTTACCCTGATTGGGTCGGCCTCGTCGGTTTCGGTTATATGCAGCTTCATGTCGTCGAACCCATCAGCATCAAGCTGTGGCTGATCCGATCACCCTATTCGCGGCTGGTGCAGCGATCCTCTGGGATGATTTCAAAAATCCCTAAGGCGCGCCCTATCACGATTCATGCGGCGCGCTTTTATGCATGTCGTTATCTCGAAGCCGCTGCACACTTCCGGGCAACATGCTTTGACATTGCTCGACGCCGGGCGCCGGCCGGTAAAGACCAAAATAAGTCACAGAACAGTGCCAATGCCTAGCTATCCAACGTATGGCTATTGACGCACGGGCGATTCGCCGCTGCAGACAGATGGGGTTGAGACAGAGAATGAGACTTTCCGCGCCTATTGCCGCCGCAATTTTTTCCACCGCCTTCGCCTTGCCGGCCTTTGCCGCGCCGGCGTCTCCCCCCGAGACCTTTCCAGGCGCGCCCGGTGTCATCACCCTTTCCGGCAAATGTGCCAAGCTTGTTGTTGCCAAGTTCGACGCCACCAAGGGCTGCAAGAACGAGCTTGCCAGCGTCACGCTGGTCAACGGCGTGGTGACCTTCATCTTCACCTCGGACGGCAAGGCGCTCGGCTTTCAGGGCGACGGCAGCGGCATCAAGCCCGCCTCCAACGGCAATGCCCGCCTGCCGCTCAGCCTCGTCACCACGGGTGTCGGCAACAAGATGACGGGCCAGGTCAAGGTCGCCGGCTTCTGCACCTTCGGCAATCCCTATGCCGGCAAGCCGATTGCGATCGAATGCACGGCCGAAAGCAAGGATTCCTCCTTCGCCGGCAGCTTCCGCACCGGCGGCAAGCTGGTAAAAAAGGGCAAATAACAAAAACAGCTCCGGCAAACTGCGCGAGAGTTTTGTAGCTTTGCTTCGGTGAAAAGGCCGGATGCCGTCAAGCGCACCACGCGCCGCCGGCAGCCCCTGGCTTGCGCGCCAGCCCCTCATTGATCAGCTGCGCGCCGAAAGAGCGCCCGTCGCGCGAGACGACGCGCGGCGCGCCTGAGGCCTCCGTCTTGCCCGCGGCGTTCATGGTGAAGGGACCGGCGTTCAGCAGCCCCAGCAGCCGCGACTTGGCGGCAAAGGCCACCCTGCGTTCGCCGTCGCAGCGCGCCTGGTCGACGACGGGGCTTGCCATGTCGGCGATCACGATCTTCTCGCCCTTGTACCAGAAGACGCCGCCATCGCCGACACAGTTGATATGGGCGCCCTGGCCGCAATAGCCGAAGGCGACCGTGCCTGTTTCCGGATTGGCAGGGGTAAGCGGGGACGGCACCGCCTTGACCGGCTGGATCGCCGGCGTCGGGATCGTCGCCGGCGGCAGCAGCTCCGATTGCTTCACCGGCGATGCGGCTTTTGGGGCGGGTGTGGCAAGCGCCACCTGCTTCGGCGGCACGTCCTTCCTGACGACAGGTCGCGGCTCCGCCGCTTCCCGTGTGACGGGCGCCGATTGCCGTGCAAGCATCGGCTCAATGCTCTTCCAATGGTCGTGGGCGACGATACCGCCGATCGCGGCAATGCCGATCACCACCCAGGGCAGCAATCCGCCACCGCCGCTGCGCGCTTTGCTCTTTCCTCTCGCCGGCGCCTTGCGGCGGCCGCGTGTCGCTGTCTTGGCCATCTGTCCGATTCCCGTGAGGCCGCAATTATCGCCGCCCAATCCTTTCTGAAAGGTTGGCGCGGCGACAGTATGATGCCGGGTTCACCGATCTGTGCCTCGAACGACATGCCGGCCGCGGCCGGCATGGGAGAAGCCCATGGGAGAATCCGCACGCACGGGTGAAAAAAGCCGGACAAATCATAGGCTTTGTCAGCCAGGAACACCTGAGGATCAACTTCCTCTAGAAGAGGCTGGGCTTGCGCCAGATCTGATGCCTGGCCCGGCGTCAGTGAGCTCGCAACCGGATTTCCGAGCGCATCGGCGATCACATGGATCTTCGTCGTCAGTCCCCCACGGGATCGGCCGATCGCCTAGTCCCCCCTTTTTGCGCGCCAGCACTATGCTGGTGGGCGCGCACGGCGGTGGAATCCAGCATCATATATTCATTGTCGTGATCGGCGGCCAAGTGTTTGAATATACGCTCGCAGACGCCGCCTTCGCACCATCGGCGCATCCGCTTGTGGACGATCTTCCAGTCTCCGAACCGCTCAGGGAGATCGCGCCAGGGTATTCCGGCACGGTATCTGTAAAGCACAGCTTCCACGAACAGGCGATTATCGGCCGCCGTGCCGCCAACATGACCTTCCCAGGCTTGGCAAGGTGCTGCGGCCAAGTCAAAGGGGCGGGCTCGAAGATCGTCGACGGCCGCAAGGACCCGGGGACAGGCATGCATGACTGCTCCTCCCCCGGATGAAGTGACGTATGTGCAAGGATTCGCGCGATCCGCACATGCCCATGCCTGCGGAACACGCCTAGCTCGTTCCATGGCAACGGACACGTGGGATGACAACATCGGGCACCTCCATTACGGAGCGCCCTTCGAAAAGGATTTCCTCGCCGCCATGATGGAACATTCTGGCGGGCAGTGCGGCTGCTGATTCATAGGCTCATGCACCATGCGCACAGTGGCAGGAGCAATTTGGGCGATAGGTGCGCACTAAATTGACGGCAGCGAGGTTGCTCGAACATAAAACCAAGAATTGTCTTTTTTATTGAATGCAAAACTTATTGACTTAAACGTGTAGAAAACTCTAGTATCCATTTCCGCGATATAGCCGGGTTGCAGTGGTACGCAGACCGGCTCCAATAACGCCCGCTCGTCTCCATCCGGCAATCGTCGGGATGCTTCCATGACACTGCTGAGTAGTGCGAGTGAAACATTCTCGACACGGCGAGTTATGGCAACGTGAAGTGCTGATCAAACGGGAAAATAACGATGTCGGATCCAGTTCCAAAAACATCCAAGCGATTTGCGCTTTTCCGCAATAATTCTCTCCTTGCCTTCCTTTCCATTTTTCTCTGCATCATGACGTATGCAACTGCAGCTGCTGCAGCCGGCAAGGAAACACTGCAAATTCCGAAGATATTTCGAGCGATGAAGTTACAAAATTGCAATCAATATCATGATGAGGAGCGTCTTCGGTGCGAAGCGACCATACTCAATCTTGGATACTTTAGCTGGGGTTTGGTATTTGCAGCACGAGGCTTCGATCTGGCCCCAAGGATAATGAGCGGCGATCTCAATGCGTTCCAGGATTTTGTAAAAGACGATCCAGTCTATATGACCCAAAAATCCGCGGTCGTGGCCTTCTTGAACAAGCCTTTCAAAATTTGCGCCTACAAGAACTGCGGAAAATTCCTCGGCCTGTCAGAACCCGAGTTGGCTGCGGTGTCGGCGGAGTTCGACGAGAGCCGAAGGTCAATGCTTTGTCTTCTCAAGCGAGATCGATCGAAAGACAAGCCCGGCGGCGCTCTTAGCGATCGAACATTGCTTACCGATGTCGAAAGTATGCAACGCGGTCTCATTCCAGGCTGTGAACCGAAATCAACTGCTATTGAAGAAACTATTCGACGAGCTTTCCGAAATTGAGGGGGAACTTCCATGCCGATCACTGTCGTTGCCGGCAATACGACCTTTGTGCTTCTCGACAATTTAACAGCAGAGCGGCAGGGGGAGCTTAAACGCGCTATCGAAACTCTCGCCGCATCGAGCTACGCTTCGGCGTTATTCGGAACGACGCGGACAATTGAGGTTAGCAACGTTTCCAACGGTTCAACCCACAGTCCAAACGCGATCTATCTCGACAAGACCGAGTCGACCGACGCAACCTATATCGATCTTAAAGGAAACAAGGCGCCTCTCACAGAACGGGGCATATTCGTTCATGAATTGGTTCACATCGTTACAGGCGAGCTTGACCTCGTAGCGGCTGATGGCAGCGAAATAGTGGACGCGGACGGGTATGGATCTCTTCTGCTGGCGCCGTCTTCAGACTTTTTAGGCGCGACCGTTCGATATACCAATTCGGTTATGCTGGAGGTTTTCGGTGAACAACCAAGAGGACATTACTTCGATGTCTTCTTAGCAGCCAACGAAGCGGGATACTCAGACACTAGCGTGCCACTTTGGAAGCAATCTAGTTACACCAATGGCGAGGCAATCGATCAGGTCGTGTTGTTCCCCGTAAGTGGTCCAACGAATTGGACCGTTGATCGGCGAGGCTCATTGACAACAGGTGCCGACCCGCAGCCCAGCCGGGATCTAATTATTGGTTACGACGGCAAGCAAACCGCTTTCGCGGGTGCGGGTGCTGATTTTGTCTACGGCGGAGCAAATGATGACAGCCTGTCAGGCGGGCAGGGCATCGATCACCTCTTCGGTGGGGACGATGATGATATCTTGGCCGGCGGTGACGTTACCGATTTCCAGAATGTCGTGCTTCGCGACTATCATCCTGAATGGAACGACGGGGTGAAAGATGTGCTCCAGGGAGGTGCCGGAAACGACCGCTACCTCATCTCGCACAAAAACGACAGGGACTATACAGGCACCCTGGCTGAATCGCTGGAGCTTATAGACGTTATTGATGAAACCTCCGGAGACGGGGTTGGCGAAATCTGGGTGCAGAACCACAAGGTTACCCAGATGGCTGGCGGTCAAACTGTCGAGACGACAGATGCGATCGCAATTGCGGGTACCTACGAGGCCGTTTCCACGAATGACAACGGCACCTACTATCGAAATATTTCCTGGACAACTGACGATCTTGCGAAAACCCAATGGGTGGCAAGAATCCTGGTTTCTACGATCCTTGATGACAAGGGCCGCCCCTACATCTTCTTATTGCCAGAGTATCCAGACGACGGCACTCCCTACGCTGCGATCGTAGGATTCAAGCAGGGCGATTTCGGAATAAAGCTTCAAGCCTATTCATCTCCTAGTGAAGGAACGCCAAACGCCGATACCATTCACGGACCTAACGACCCGCCCGGCTCGGATGCAGATAGCGATGAGCGTATACATACCGGGGCTGGAGACGATGTCGTTTATGGCCGCGGCGGACAGGATGAAATTCAAGGCGAGGAAGGCAACGACGTTCTCTACGGCAATATCGGAAACGATCGCCTGACGGGTGGGGTTGGCGACGACATCTACGGCTATGCCCGCGGAGATGGCAACGACACAGTTATCGAAACCGCCGACTTCAGCGGACTCGATAAGTTGGTCCTATCCGACATAGCTCCGAGCGAGATCGTTCTACGGCAAAAAGGAAATGATCTGGTTATCGAAATTGCGGAAAGTGCTCTTGGCGCTGGCGATGGCGGATCGATTCTCGTTAAGTCATCGATCTCAGATGATCACGAACACGGAATCGAGCGCATTCAGTTCACCGATGGAACGATCTGGACGAAACAGGATATCATAACGCATATCAGCTCGGTCGAACCCGAGGGAATTGTGGGAACCTCAGCGAATGACGGTCTCCAGGGGACCAGGGGTGATGATTTGCTCACCGGCCTCGGCGGTAACGATTCGCTGTCTGGCGACTTCGGCGACGACATTTACGCTTACGCCAGTGGGCAGGGACAAGACATCATCAATGACGGCGTCAACAGCTCCAACGAGATCGATATTCTTCGTCTGCACGATTTGACAGCGACAGATGTGACGGCTGCCCGAAATGGGGACAATTTGACGATCACTATCAATGCCACTGGGGAAGTGATCACCGTCCAAAAGCAGTTCCTGTCAGATGGCTATTGGGGCATCGAAAAAATCGAGTTCTCGGACGGCACTTCTTGGGACCGGGAGGCCATCCTCGAGATCGGCGCCTTCGGCGGTGACATCGACCATGACGGAACAAATGGAAATGATACGCTTCATGGCGACGATGGAGACGAAGTTTATCGCGGTGGTCTCGGCGACGACACGCTGATCGGCGACCGAGGAAGCGACACCTATCTCTACTCGGCAGGCGACGGCAATGACATCATCGACGAAGAGAGCTGGCCAAATAATGTCGACACCCTCTGGTTCACGGATCTCAATGCCGCCGACGTAAGCGCTGCCCATGTCGGAACCGACTTGAAGATCACTGTCCTTTCTACCGGTGACGTGATTACCGTCAAAAATCAGTGGTACACCACATGGGGTGACTTCGGCCTCGAGAAAATTCAGTTCGCCGATGGCACTTCGTGGGACCGCGCTACGATCATGGCTCTGGAAGCGCAGCCCATCATAGGCACATCAGGCAATGACACGATCGTGGGCACGTCGGAGGCCGACATCATCACAGGTGGTCTTGGCGACGATACGATAAAGGGGCGCTTTGGGAGTGATGTCTACGTTTACGCGAGCGGCGATGGGAATGACTTTCTCGATGACGAAGGAAGCGACATCGGCAGCGTTGATGTCCTTCGCCTGACGAATATCAACGCGTCCGATATAAACGCAACGCGTGACGGCCTGGCATTGGTAATTAGGATTCTCAGCACCAACGCAACAATCACAATCGACAGCCAGTATTCCTCTCAATACGACGTCTATGGCTTCGAGAAGATCGAATTCGCCGACGGAAGCTCGTGGGACCGAGACGCTCTCATGGAGCTTGGCCGGATCCCCAATATCGTCGGAACGTCGGCAAACGACACTCTGGACGGCATTTGGTTCAACGAAACGATCAGCGGCGGCCTGGGTGACGACTTGCTGAGGGGAGGCTCGGGCGGCGACACCTACGTCTATAACTCCGGAGACGGTAATGATCGCATCGACGATTTCTACTCTTCTTCCTCAGACAACGATGTCCTGCGGCTGGCGGATATCAACGCTGTCGGTATCTCATTGGCTCGAAGCGGTCTGGACCTCAAGATTACGATACTGGCGACCGGCGAAATAATAACGATCGACGACCAGTTCGATCCAGCCGGGTCTTACGGACTCGAGAAAGTCGAGTTCGCTGATGGCAGCTATCTGTCTCGTGCTGACTTGCTGGCGATCAACGAATCCAGCCAGACGCTTGTCGGAACAAGCGCCGTCGATTTTCTGACGGGCGCATCGGCAAACGATACCCTTGAGGGCAAAGGAGGGGACGATTGGCTGGACGGCGCCGCCGGATCCGACGTCTACATCTACGCGTCGGGCGATGGAAATGACAACATCACCGACCGAGAAGATGACCGCCTGAGCGATGTCGATGTTCTTCGTCTAGCTGATCTCAATCCATCCGAAGTCGTCCTGGTCCGCAGCGGCGCCGATCTCCAGGTCAGAATTCTGAGCACCGGGAGCACAATCACGGTCTGGCAGCAATTTTCGAGCCAGTCCGACTTCGCCGGCATCGAGCGAATCGAGTTTGCCGATGGAAGCTCTTGGGATCGATCGGTCATCATGGCGGCTGAGAGTGGCGGCGAGATTACCGGGACGAGCGGAAATGACACCCTGAACGGTACCTCCGGCGACGACGTTTTCAATGGCGGCCTGGGCGATGACCGTTTGTACGGCGCGGGAGGGACGGACGTTTACATATACTCGTCTGGGGATGGCTCCGACTACATCGACGACGAAGCGACCGAGCCGAACTCAGTCGATACCCTTCGCTTCACGGATATCAACGCATCGGACATTTCCGTGGCGCGTAATGGCGTCAATCTGGACATAACGGTGCTGGCGACGGGTCACGTCATCACCATTGACGAGCAGTGGTACGCCGTAAATGGCTACTGGGGATTCGAGAAGATCGAGTTCGCGGACGGCAGTTCGTGGAACCGGTCCGACATCATGGCCATCGGAGCCGCTCCGCAGGGGCCGATCACTGGAACGGCAGGAAATGACACGCTTACGGGAACAGATGGCGCTGACACTTTCATCGGGGGGCGGGGCAACGATCGAATGCTCGGCGGCCTGGGTGCGGACGTCTATGTCTATACGTCCGGCGATGGGACCGACTACATTGACGACGAGGCTAATGAGCCCGAGGCGGTCGACACGCTTCGCTTCACGGATATCAACGCATCGGACATTTCTGTAAGGCGCAATGGTGTCAATCTCGACATAACGGTTCTGGCGACCGGCGATGTCATCACACTCGATGAGCAGTGGTACAGCGACGCTGCCTATTGGGGCTTCGAGAAAATCGATTTCGCCGATGGATCCTCGTGGAATCGCGAAGTTCTTATGAACATCACGAATACCGTTGCACCCACGACTGGTACGAGCGGAGGCGACACTCTGCTCGGTACGGGAGGAGATGATGTAATTGCAGGCCTCGCGGGCGACGACCAGATTCGGGGCGGCAATGGTAGCGATCGGATAGATGGCGGTGCGGGCTCGGACGTAGCGGTCTTCGAGTACGATCTCAGCGCGTATACGATCTCGGGGGTTGATGGTCGTGTCGTGGTCGTCGATGGCTCGTTCACCGACGTCATAACCAACATTGAGAAGCTGCAGTTCAACGATCTGAGCATTTCCGTCGGCGTTGGCACCTCACTGACCTACACAGGGACGGCGGGCGATGATGCAATCACCGGATCGATGGGTAACGATACGATCAACGGATCGGCTGGCAATGACACCGTCAACGGTCATCTTGGCGACGATTCCCTTTATGGCGGCGTAGGCGACGATCTTCTCGATGGTTTGGAAGGCAACGATTCCTATTACTACGCTTCTGGCGACGGCAACGACACGATATCGGACGTGGCCATTGCACTCGGCGATACCGACGTGCTTCGCTTCACCGATCTCAATATCGGCGACTTGACGATATCGCGCACTGGTGAAGATATGTTCATTACGGTCAATGCGACCGGTCACGTCATCACAATCAACACGCAGTATTATAGTGCCGCCCAGGGATGGTCGCTGGAGACCTTGGCGTTTGCCGACGGCACTTCGCTTACCCTGGATCATCTGCCAGATACCAGTTGGATCTATGGCACCAATTCTGCAGAAACGATCGATGGCAACTGGGGCAAGGACTACTTCTTCGGAGGTCAGGGCGACGATGTGATCAACGGCAGCGCCGGCGGTGATGTCTATTTTTATCGCCAAGGGGATGGAAGTGACACCTTGAACGACGAGGTCGGCTTCACTGATGCCCTGGATGTCCTGCGCTTCACTGACCTGAACGCGACCGATCTGGTAGCCGCTCGCCATGGAGATGATGTCGAACTGACGATCGTTCCCACGGGCGCGGTCATTACCCTCAAAGGACAACTACACGAAGACCCCGGCTATTGGGGTATCGACAAGTTCGAATTCGCGGACGGCAGTTCATGGAGCCGCGACGCCATCACCGCATTTGCCTTGAACGCCGTCGACAAGGTTACGGTCGTTGGAACAAGTGGTGACGACACGCTGTATGGAACTTCAAATCATGATGTCTTCAATGGCGGCCTTGGTAATGATTTCCTCCTGGGCGGCTATGGTAGTGACACCTATCTCTACGCAGCGGGAGACGGTACCGATTACATCGACGACGAGGCCAAGGCCGCCAATCAAGTCGACGTTCTCAAGTTCACTGATCTGAACCAGTCGGACATCGTTGCCGAACGTGACGGGATCAACCTGAAGCTGACAGTTGTCGGCACCGGGGATACGATCACGCTTGATGAGCAGTACTATGCTGACACCGATTATTGGGGCTTTGAGAAGATCGAGTTCGCAGACGGTACTGTCTGGGATCGCGATTCGATCATGGGTATCGGTTCGCCGAGCGCAATTCTCGCCTCGGTCAGCCCGGCATCCGCGGCCGGCAGCGACAACGTCCTTGTAGGTACCGAGGCCGATGACACCTTCATCTTCCGGGGCAATTTCGGCCACGATACCATTGTCGATTTTTCCACAGGCGCCGGCTCGATGGATGTCATCGATATCGAGACCGATGTCTTCGCAGACTTCGCATCGGTGATCGCCTCTGCCACGCAATCGGGTTCGGACACGCTGATCACGCAGGACGGCGACAATTCCATCCTGCTGAAAAACGTTGCTCTGACCGCGCTGCACCAGGACGACTTCCGTTTCGTGGCCGCAGCATGAGCGGAGTCTGAGTTTGTCGACAGGTAATACCAAGCCGCCACAGGTGTTTCTTGTGGCGGTGCTTTTTTCGCTGAAGAAGGCCGTTCTCGGCATCGGGGCGACGAGTGCGATCGTCAACATCCTCGCCCTGACCGGTTCATTTTTTATGCTCCAGGTCTATGACCGTGTCATTCCCGGCCGAAGTCTCCCGACTCTGGCCGGCCTGGCCATCATCGCTGCCACTCTGTATGTCTTTCAGGGTGTTCTTGAACTCGTCCGCTCGATGCTCCTGGTGCGTATCGGGCTTTCCGTGGACGAGCGCTTCGAAGAGACGGTTCACAACTCCCTTGTGCTTCTTCCTTCGCGCATGCAGGTATCCGGCGACGGCCTCCAATCGGTGCGCGACATGGACACGGTGCGAGGTTTCCTGTCGGGTCCTGGGCCAACCGCTTTGTTCGACATTCCCTGGATGCCGTTTTATCTGGGCCTTTGCTTTTTCTTCCATGTCTGGATCGGATGGACTGCTCTCGGCGGCGCTGTGATGCTCATCGGCCTCACGATCCTGGCGGAACAGAAATCCCGTGAGCCTGCGAAGGAGGCCGCTAAAATCGCCTCCGAACGAACTGCCCTTGCTGAAGCGACGCGGCGAAATTCCGAGGCTGTTCTGGCGATGGGCTTCGGCCACCGTCTTGGCCGGAAATGGCACGAAATCAATCATCGCTATCTTAGCAATCATCTGCGCGCATCGAACGTGACCGGCACACTCGGAACACTTTCGAAGATCCTTCGAATGATGCTGCAATCCGCGGTGCTGGCCGTAGGGGCGGTGCTCGTGATCCGTCAGGAAGCATCCGGCGGGATCATGATTGCCAGTTCCATCCTCGTCAGCCGTGCGCTGGCGCCCGTTGAACTGGCTATTGGACAATGGAAAGGATTTGTTGCGGCGCGAAATAGTTGGTCTCGCCTGGTGCAGCTCTCGCAACTCATGCCGAGCAGCGAACGCGAAGTGTCTCTGCCTGCTCCGACCGACGGGCTGAAAGTCGAGAACTTGCACCTCGCCGCGCCCGGTTCAAAGAACCCGATTTTGCGGGGGATCTCCTTCGAGCTGCGAGCCGGTGATGCGGTCGGCGTCATCGGCCCCAGCGCCTCGGGAAAATCATCGCTCGCCCGGAGCCTAGTCGGTCTGTGGCAGCCGCTTGCGGGTGCGGTTCGTCTGGACGGCGCGATGCTGTCGCAATGGGATCCAACGGCACTTGGCGAGCATGTCGGATACCTGCCCCAGGATGTTTCCCTCTTCGGCGGATCGATTGCCGAAAACATCGCGCGCTTCGATCCTGAAGCGTCATCCGAAAACATCATCGCGGCGGCAAGGGCCGCAGGCGTCTATGAAATGATCGTTCAATTTCCCGACGGTTTCGACACGAAAATTGGCGAGCAAGGATCCACACTTTCGGGAGGGCAGCGTCAGCGAATTGCACTGGCAAGGGCCTTATACGGCAATCCTTTCCTGGTCGTTCTCGATGAGCCCAATTCCAACCTCGATGCGGAAGGGGAGGCAGCACTGACAAGGGCCGTCATCGGTATCCGGGCACGAGGTGGCATCGCAATTGTCATCGCCCATCGCCCGAGCGCGCTTGCGGGCGTCGATTTGGTTCTCATTCTTGCAAATGGTCAGACCCAGGCGTTCGGTCCGAAGGACGAGGTCTTAAAAAAGATAGCGCCACCGCCGACGACAGTATCTGCTCCTGTTCGGCTGATGGTGTCCGGCGAGGGGATGGCGCAATGAAATCCGGCCATGCGCCATTGGCAGAACGAGCCATCCGCCATCTGACGCTAGTTGCTCTGGCAGCTATCGTCCTGTTGGTTGGCGTCCTTGGGGGGCTCGCAGCCACGATCCGGCTCCAGGGTGCCGTCATCGCCGCCGGAACGCTTGTAGTCGACAGCTACGTAAAACCCGTCCAGCATCAGAAGGGTGGTACGGTTGGCGAGGTATTGGTCAAGAATGGAGACATCGTCGAAGCCGGCCAGATACTCATACACCTCGATGACACGCAGACGCGTGCCAGTCTGGCGATCGTCTCGAAGCGGCTGAAAGAGCTGGCCGCGCGAACGGCGCGCCTGGCCGCCGAACGGGACGGGAAAGAGGCCATCTCTTTCCCGGAGGCGCTCCTCACACATCGGAAAGATCCGGAGGTTGCTGCGATGCTCGACGGCGAACAGCGCCTATTCTATGATCGAAGATCATCCGCGAGGGGACGCAAGGCGCAGCTCGCGGAACGCGTTCGGCAACTCTCGAAGGAGACGGAGGGGCTGACCGCGCAGCAGCAAGGCAAACAGGCGGCGATCTCCATCATCAACAAGGAACTTGCGAGCTTGCAGCCGCTGCTCGATCAGGGGATCATTCCGGCAACCCGCGTCTATGCGTTGCAGCGAGAAGCTGCAGACCTCTCCGGAGAACTTGGAAATCTCGTTGCGTCCGAGGCGCAAACAAAGGGAAGAATAGCCGAAACCGAGCTGCAGATCATTCAGGTCGATGATGATCAGAGAACGGAGGTATCGGACCAACTGCGTCAGGCGGAAAGCGAGATTGGAGAATATTCCGAGCGGCTCATCGCAGCCGAGGATGAGTTGCGGCACATCGACATTCGATCGCCGCAGGCCGGCATCGTCCATGAACTAGCTGTTCATGCGCCGGGCGCCGTTGTCACACCAGGCGAAGCGATCATGCAGATCGTGCCCAACAATGATGTACTGACGCCGGAGCTCAGGCTTTCACCTCAGGATATTGACCAAGTAGCAGTTGGACAGGATGTCATGTTGCGGTTTTCCGCTTTCAGCCAGAGAACGACGCCGGAGTTAAACGGCCACGTGACTAAGATCGCAGCAGATTTGATCGTCGATCAGCGGACCGGCCAGAGTTATTATCGCCTCAGAGTTTCCATTCCCGTCGCGGAATGGGCCCGTCTTGACGATCTGACGCCCGTGGCCGGCATGCCAGTGGAAGCCTTCGTTCAGACGGGGGAGAGGACGGCACTCGCTTATCTTACGAAGCCTCTTGCCGATCAGGTAGTTCGAGCGTTTAGAGAGGAATGACAGTTGCCTGCAAATCGGAACAGGACCCTTAGGGCCAGATTCACGGTAATTTTTGCCTCGCAGGAATCCTGCGCACTGCTCCGAGGCGCTGTCTTTAATATGGCGGGTTTTGTATTGTCGCAAAGTTAAATGTGTCAACCATGGTAGCGATGGGGTCTGGGAAATACCGGTAAGTTGCAGCGGGCTTTCCATGCACAATGTAGTCTTTCTGCTCTACGTCTCCCATCACGATCAAGGAAACCGTCACCGAAGAAGTTCCAAGCATCTTGAGGGCAACGATTCTTTCCTGTGGGTTCGGGCATTGCTCGCCGACGTCACACAGCCTGCCAATCAATCTCATTTGGGCGAAAGGCTCGAAACCCGCGAAAGACGTGCCGCCGATGAATTCGACCTTGTCGTTGAAGATCGACCATTCTGTTCCGGCCGTAATCTTCGCAAACATCGGGCCGGCATTTGAGAAGGTAAAGTCCTTTGCGACGAAAGGCGCGACCGAAACGATCAAAAGCGTGACGTGCTTTTCACCGATCGAGCAGTCAATCCACAGATGGTTGTCATCAGGTGTGTCGCGCTTGACGTCGCGCGCTTTACAGGCGGGATCGGCAGCCATGCTGGTATTGGCTGGCCCCCGTACCAACCACATTGCTGCGAATGATTTCTCAGCGGAGACAGTCCAGAGGGCAATAAGCAAGATCATCGCGACAGATAATTTTGGCATCGGATTTCCTGTCTCCATTCGTTGTCAAGCTGTGATTGGCGAAGCTTTTATGGTCTTCAGCGTGGTCGAGAGGAGCCAAGGGTGGAGCTTCGATAACCTGGCGCTGCGTTCGCGGCGGGTGCGGGAGCATATTTTCCCAGTCGATCTCAAGACCTTTCAAGGCCGAGACAATCGCGAGGCCGATCGCTTTTGCTACTCTGACGGTGACGGCATTGCCGATCTGCACTGCAACCTTCTCAAAACCGCCAACGAACTGCCAATCATCGGGGAAGTCCTGTAGCCGCGCGCGCATGCGCAGTGTCAGGCCGGGGACGAATCCCTCCTTCATGGCGTCCTCGTTCGTCGGCGCCGCCTTCGGTATCGGCGCATAGGTGAACCCCTTTGATCTCCAGCGGGCGTCTTCCTTAGATCTGCCTTTGCCTGTACGCCCGCGAAGCGTGGAAGAGAGCGCTCCGATCTGGACAAGGTTTCCGAACCGATCATGGAAGGGCTGCCGTCGCATTGCGCGGCACCAGTCCTCCGCTCCGACCATCCGTTCGCCGCCGCATCTTGGCTTCAGGAAGGCCTTCGCTTCAGCAGACGGGACGATCTCCATGAGCTTTTCGACCTCCGCAGCCATCTTTAAGACGCGCTCGGTCATCTGCTCCTGCAGTTTCAGAATCCGCGTCCGGGCGTCGGAAAGCGCCTGTGCCTTGATGTCGATGTCCGGCATAAGAATGTCCCCTTCTGGAGCGACACATAGCGAGCCCTCTATTTCCAGGCCGGTAATCGAATGTCTAAAGTTCTAGCGGAAGCAACAATATCCTCGGAAAGTTTGATGGAACCGATTTTTTTGGAGAAGCAGGTAGCAAACGAGGCTGCGCCAGTGAGTCGGCTCACGCCTCTGCGACTTCATGGTGGTCACTCATATTATGGGACAAGGCACGCTCAGACGTTAGCCAGCGAAAAATTCATCCACTGTAGGAAAAATCCATGGATCTGATCATCGCCGACATGATACCGGCGTCGCGTATCCACTATCCCGTCATCTTCGCCCGCCTGCTCGGCGCCATCGTCTTCGGCGGGCTGATCGGCTTCGAGCGTGAGGCACGCGACCGCCCGGCAGGCTTCCGCACCCATATTCTGATCAGTCTTGCTGCGGCCCTCTTCGCCATCATTTCGATCGAGGCTGTGCACATGCCGGGTTTTGCCGATGACGCGCAGGTGCGGATCGATCCGCTGCGCGTCATCGAAGCGGTGACTGCCGGCGTCGCTTTTCTTGCCGCCGGCATGATCGTCTTTGCCAAAGGTCGGGTGCACGGGCTGACGACGGGCGCCGGCATGTGGCTCTCCGGCGCGATCGGCCTTGCCATGGGCTTCGGTTACTGGCCGATCGCCTTCTTCACGACGCTGGCCGCCATCTGCGTGCTGTTTGCCTTCGGCAAGCTCGAACAATGGTTGGGCTACAATTCCGGACGGCGTGCCGATCGGGATGACGACCAATAAAAAACGGACGTCCGGCATATGCCGGACGTCCGTATCAGCGTGATGGCCGGTCTGCTCATTCCGAGCGTGCGGCCGAAGGATTGTTTTTTCCAACCGATGCCTTTGTGCCGAAGGACGGGGCGCCGATGGACGGGGCAAGCGGCTCTTGGCTTTTGCCGATATCGATGCGCTCATCCGCCGCCTCGCGTGCAGCCTGCCATTCATTTTCGTGCCGGATAAAGATCTCGCGGGGCACAAAGTTGATCGTCATATATTTCTCACCTGTTCGAATTGCTGTCGGGGCGCCAAAAAGGCTTGCGGAATGCCGGTTATTTCTTGGTCTCTGCCTTGCCTTTAAGGTCGGCGCTCTTGATGTCCGGACCACCCTTTGAAAGGTCGGCACCGGTAACGTGGGCCGGCACGTGAATGTCGTGATAGACACCCGGCGTCAGCGTCAGGTCGACATGATGCGGCGGCAGCACCTGCGCCTTCTGCATGCGGTTCGGCTTCGCCCGCTTCATGCGGTCGGACGCCTCCGTGCGTTTGTCGGGAACATGGGTCGAAGTGTGCATCATCGGCCTCCTTTTTAAGCTCAACCAGGGTCTAACGAGCAGGCACCGGGATGGTTCCAAAAAAACACTTCATTTCCGTGCCGCCGCCGGACTTGACTGACAGGGGAAGTTGATTAACTAAGGCCTGTCCCGCAGCCTTCCAGACATCGGCTACGGGTAATTTTGGTGCCGGGCCCCTCTGGCGAGAGTTTTTACGGCGCTCTCGTGATGTCGGTACCGCCTGCAGCATAGCCGGCGGATTTTTCATCGATGAACAAGCTCAACATGCCTTATCCGCATGCCCGTCGTGGCATGCCGCATTTCCCCCTCTCCACCATGATTTGCGGCCGCGAGGTGCGGCCATGAGCCAGCCCGCGACCCACCACTCCTCGCTCAGCTATTTCCGCTGGGCCTTCATCGTCACGGCCCTCGGCCTCGTTCTTGGCGCCGTGCTCGGCTGGCAGACGACAGGCACGATCGGCGGCATGGCGACCGTCTTCTTCATCTGCACAGTGCTTGCGGTGCTGGAGATCTCGCTCTCCTTCGACAATGCCATCGTCAACGCCAACAAGCTGAAGGAGATGACGCCGGTCTGGCAGAAGCGCTTCCTCACCTGGGGCATCATCATCGCCGTCTTCGGCATGCGCATCGTCTTTCCGCTGGCGATCGTTGCGATCGCGGCGCGGATCGGCCCCTGGGATGCGCTTGTGCTTGCCGCCCGTGAGCCGGAAGAATATGCCCGCATCATGAATGACGCGCATCTGCCGATCGCAGCCTTCGGCGGCACCTTCCTGCTGATGGTCGGCCTCAGCTATTTCTTCGACCACGAGAAGAAAGTCCATTGGTTCCGCGGCCTGGAAAAGGTGATGGCGCGCTCGGCCACCATCAGGGGCATCGAGATCGCTTTCGTGCTGGCGCTGATGCTTGTTTTCTCCTGGCTGATCGGCGGCGAGGAAGCCAGCATCTTCGTTCATTGCGCCATATACGGGCTGCTCACCTTCCTCGCGGTCGAGGTGGTGGGTGAACTGCTCGATGCCTCGCAGCAGACGATGAGCGCTGCCGCCAAGGGCGGCCTCGGCGCCTTCATCTATCTCGAGGTGCTGGATGCCAGCTTCTCCTTCGACGGCGTCATCGGCGCCTTCGCCTTGACGCAGAACCTCTTCGTCATCGCGATCGGCCTCGGCATCGGCGCCATGTATGTGCGCTCGATGACGATCATGCTGGTGGAAAAGGGAACGCTTGCCGAATACCGCTATCTCGAGCACGGCGCCTTCTACGCCATCCTGATCCTCTCGGTGATCATGTATGCGCAGACCCTGGTGCACATCCCCGAAGTGATCACCGGTCTCGGCGGCGCTACCCTGATCGGCCTGTCGCTCTGGTCGTCGATCCGCCACAACAAGCGCGAGCGGATGGAAGATCACGCCGCCCGGCAGGAAGAGCTTCACGCCTGACGATGACAATGCATGTCGCCCGGAACTGCGCCGCGGCTCCGGGCGACATGCATAAACAAAGACTAAGGCCGCAGCGCTTGGCGTTGCGGCACTCTCTTTCGGACAAAACAAAGCCCGCGACCACTAGTGAACTGCCCCCGAAAGTTGGACGACAACCTTCGGGGCAGTTCACGGGGGTTGCGGGCTAATTCATTCATGCATGACTTGAAGGTGTCAGCGGGAAGCCTGACCGAAGGCGGCCGGGTCGATGCCAAGTTCCCTCAGATCGCGGGCACGCGGTCGGCGACCGGCTTCAACGGCGGCGCTGACGGCATTTGCGGCGCCAAGCACGGCAAATGCGCGACCAAAGAAACCCGTGCGAACTGAACTGCGGATGGCGGACATTGTCCATTTCCTCTTGTTTTGATTGACCGCTTGTAGATGGTATCGCGCAGGCACTACCACAATGCTCAGAAAATCACCGCAGCCATGCAAAAACAGAAGGCCGGCGCATGTTTCCATGGCCGGCCTTGAGGCAGGGGTAATGTCGTCTTTTTAGTCTTCGTTTGCCGCGAGCTGCGACAGCACCTGGCCGCGGCCGCGAATCCGCAGGATCAGCGGGATGAGAAAGGCCGCTGCGGCAACGATCAGCAGGCCTGCCGCAATCGGCGACATCACCAGCGTCGTGACGTCGCCCTGGCTGATCGCCAGCGCACGGCGGAGCTGCTGCTCGGCAAGCGGCCCGAGGATCAGGCCGACGACGGTCGGCGCAATCGGATAGCCGAAGAGCCGCATCACGTAACCGAGCAGGCCGAAGGCGAGCAACATGCCGAGCTCGAACACCGACGGGTTGGCGCCGATCGTCCCGAGCGTCGCAAACAGCAGAATGCCCGCATAGAGCCACGGCTTCGGGATCGTCAGCAGCTTTACCCAGAGCCCGATCATCGGCAGGTTCAAGACCAGCAGCATCGCATTGGCGATGAGCAGGCTGGCGATCAGCCCCCAGACGAGCTGCGGGTTGGTGGCAAACAGCAGCGGCCCCGGCTGCAAGCCGTATTGCTGGAAGCCGGCAAGCATGATTGCCGCCGTCGCCGTCGTCGGCAGGCCGAGCGTCAGAAGCGGCACCAGCGTGCCGGCGGCCGAGGCGTTATTGGCAGCCTCCGGACCGGCCACGCCTTCGATCGCGCCATGGCCGAACTCCTCGGGGTTCTTCGCCAGCCGCTTTTCGGTGGCGTAGGAGAGGAAAGTGCCGATTTCGGCGCCGCCCGCCGGCATGGCGCCGATCGGAAAGCCGATCAGCGTGCCGCGCAGCCAGGGCTTCCACGAACGCGACCAGTCCTGCGCCGTCATCCACAGCGAACCCTTGACCGCCTCGACCTTCTCGGCGATCCGGTTGCCCTGCGCGGCGATGTAAAGCGTCTCGCCGATCGCAAACATCGCCACCGCAAGCGTCGTCACTTCGACACCGTCGAGCAGGTCGGGAATGCCGAAGGAAAGCCGCGCCTGCCCCGTTTGCTGGTCGATGCCGACCATGGCGAGTGCGAAGCCGATGAACAGCGAGGTCAGGCCCCTGAGCGCTGAATCGCCGAAGGCCGAGGAGACGGTGACGAAGGCAAGCACCATCAGCGCGAAATATTCGCGCGGCCCGAAGACCAGCGCCAGCTTGACGATATAGGGAGCGATGAAGGCGAGCCCGAGGGTGGCGATCAGGCCGGCGACGAAGGAGCCGATCGCCGCCGTCGCCAGAGCCGGTCCGCCGCGCCCGGCGCGTGCCATCTTGTTGCCCTCGAGCGCGGTGACGATCGAGGCGCTTTCACCCGGCGTGTTGAGCAGGATCGAGGTCGTCGAACCGCCATACATGCCGCCGTAATAGATGCCGGCGAACATGATCAGCGAGCCGCCGGGATCGAGCTTGTAGGTGACGGGCAACAGCAGCGCCACGGTGAGCGCCGGGCCGATGCCGGGCAGCACGCCGACGGCAGTGCCGAGCGTTACGCCGACCAGCGCATAAACCAGGTTCATCGGCTGCATCGCAACCAGGATACCCTGCCATAGGAATTCGAATGTGCTCATCTTGGTGTCCCAAGCGGCGTTCCCGATCATGCGATCGGGTCAGGCACCGCGTAAAATCAAAAGAGCTGACAGCGCGTCCCGCGCGGTCAGAAGAACAGATGTTCGAGCGGGCCGGCCGGCAGCGTCAATTGCAGCAGCTGCGAGAAGATCGCCCAGACGACGAAGCTGAGAACGATGCCGAGCGGCAGCGAGATCCAGAGCTTGCGTTTACCGAAACCGCGTGCCGTCAGCGCAAAGAGGATGCCGGTGGCGATCGAGAAGCCGGCAACGCGCAGGAGCAGCATTTGGCCGGCAAGACCGGCAACGATCCAGATGACCGGCGCCACTTCCTGCTGATCGCGCTCCGGAAACTCGCCGCGCCAAGCTTCGGCGACTGTCCAGATCCCGAGACAGAAGAGGCCGAACGCCACCACTTGAGGCACTGTCGCCGGGCCGATGCGGTCGTATTGCGCGATCGTTTTCAGATGCGAGGCATCCCAGGCCATCACGCCGGCGATGACGAAGAGGAAAACGGCAATGATGAACGCCGCCCAATCAGGGCGGCGTGTCGTTGCCGAGGAGGTGTTATCCTCGCTCATTGAACAAGTCCGATATCTTTGAGAATGCCTTCGGTGGCGGAGACATCCTTCTCGAGCTGCGCCTTGAAGGCGTCGCCGGACAGATAGGTGTCGGCCCAGCCCTTGGTCTTCAGCGTTTCCTGCCAGGTGGCGGAGCTGTGCAGCTTCTCGAAATCGGCGGTGACGCCTGCCACCTGTTCTGGCGACAGGCCCGGGGCTGCGGCAACCATGCGCCAGTTCTGGATGGTGACGTCGGTGCCGGCTTCCTTCAGCGTCGGGGCATCGACGCCGTCGATGCGCTTGTCGCTGGAGATGGCGAGAAGACGGAGCGTGCCGGATTTCACCTGCGATTCGAACTCGCTGTAGCTCGAGACGCCGGCCGTGACCTGGCCGCCGAGAATGGCGGCGAGCGCTTCACCGCCGCCGGAGAAGGCGACATAGTTGATCTTCGTCGGGTCGACGCCGGAGGCCTTGGCGATCAGGCCGACCGTGATGTGGTCGGTACCGCCGGCCGAACCGCCGCCCCAGGAAACTGCGCCCGGATCCTTCTTCAGCGCCGCAACCAGATCGGCCATGGTCTTGATCTCGGAAGAGGCCGGAACGACGACGGCTTCATATTCACCGGTCAGACGGGCGATCGGCGTGACGTCCTTGAGTGTTACCGGCGACTTGTTGGTGAGGATCGCACCGACCATGACATAGCCGCCGACGATCAGCGAGTTCGGATTGCCGGCAGCCTGGCTGCTGAACTGCGCCAGGCCGATGGTGCCGCCGGCGCCAGGCACGTTCTGGACCTGCACGTTGCCGGAGATCTTCTCCTGCTGCAGCGCGGTCTGCAGCGAACGGGCCGTCTGGTCCCAGCCGCCGCCGGGAGCGGCCGGCGCGATGATGGTGTAGTCGGCCGCATAGGCCGGCAGCGCGATGGTCGCTGCAAGAAGAGTTGCGATGAAACTATGCTTCACGATGTGTCCTCCGTGGGCGGCTGAGCGAACCGCCTGTTATTCTCTGGGAATCGGGAGGAACGGCCGACAGCGGACACGATTGTCCTGATGACGAGCAGAATACCTCCCAAGGCTTCAGCTCTCCGCCTCCACGGAGAAGAAGTAGCCAAAGCCACCACAACAAGCTGTCATTTAGCTGACATCGGCGAGATATCCAGGAGAGGAGGCCACTTTTTTGCCGCAATTGCCAGGCGCCGGTCTAAACCGAAGTCCTATGTGTGGACCGGCCGAACCCTGAAACGCTTCACTGCGCCCGCAGAACCTCGTTCCAGTGCGCGATCAGCCGCGCCCGTTTCACCTGGTCGAGATAGACCATCAACCCGGGGCTGACCGGCACCGGTCGAAGCTGGGCGCCGAGCAGTTCCTGCAGCGTATTGGCGGTATTTTCTCCCGCCACCTCCGGGCTGACGGCCGGGATCTGCAGCTCGCGCGCCATGATCGTCTGCCCTTCCCTCGACATGAAGAAGGTGAGATAACGCCGGCCGAGCTCCGGCTCGGCGGCTGCCTGCGGCACCAGTCCGATCCGCGACATCACCACGGTATAATCCTTCGGCAGCACGATGCCGACATCCGGATATCGCGAGGCCCAGTCGGCCGCATAGGAGCCGAGAATATTGTATCCGAGCACGAAGCGCCCGTCGGCAACACGCTCCAGGATCGCCGAACTCGTCGAATAGAGCTTGACGCCGGCAGCCCCCATCGCTCCGATCACCGACCAGATATCGCCGAACTGCTCCTGGTCGCGCGCCATGAACAGGAAACCGACGCCGGAGCGCTCGATATCGTAGGTTCCGATCCGTCCATAGACGTCGTTGCCCTTGCGGTTGAGGTAATCGACGAATTCCGCCCGCGAGCTCGGCACCGGCTCATGCACAAAGCTCGGCTTGTGATAGACGAACACCGCCGGCTCGAAGGTCAGCGCATAGGCGGTGTTGCGCCAGTTCGCCCATTTCGGCCATGCCGCACTCATCGGCAGGTTGCTGACCTGCGCATATCCGTCGTTGGAGAGTTTGACCTGCAGGTCCATCGCCGAGGAAAAGGCGAAATCCGCGGTCTTCTTGCCGGCATCCGTCTCCCTGACGATCCGGTCGTAGATATCGCCGGTCAGCATATCCTCGTATTTGACCGCAACGTCGGGATTGGCTTCCTGGAAACCCCGGATCATCGGCTGCGCCAACGGCTCGTCGAGCGAAGAATAAACCGTCAGCACCGGCGCATCCGAATTGCCCGATTTCGCCGTATAGAAGGCCTGATCGGCCAGCGCAAAGTCCGGCCAGAACGCCAGCAGCAAGATGAAAACTCTCCTCATGCCTCAACAATGCCTGAGCATGCCGGGGGGAGCAAGTGCGCCGAATCTAGGCGATGACCCACTCCATCAGCGCATTTTGCGCGTGCAACAGAAAGGCCTTGGCGGCGCGGCTTTGGCAAAGCGAATGCTCCATCGCCTTGGCCGTCACCTCCTGGCCGCGCGTCACCGGCGGGCAGGGCAGGAAGATCGCATCTTCTGGCAAACGATCGAGAATTTCGGTCCCGATCCTGTAGCCGGCAAGCGCCTCCGAGGCGACGTCACCCGGCAATGAATCGGTGATGACGACGTCGGCATCCGATAGCTCGCCCATATCGGTGCTCGCGCGAAAGCGCTCGTTGAGCAGTGCGGCGTCACTTATATGCCAGCGTTCGGGATAGACCTGCACCACCTCGATCGGCAACACGATCGACGCCTCGACCCAGGAGCGGAGGATATTTGCGTCCGCCGCCACGCCAACGACCTTCAACCCGTCGATCGAGCCGCGCCGGCTCTCGATATAGGCAAGATCGCCGAGCGTCTCGCAAGGATGGTTGGAGCGTGTGCGTGCATTGATGACAGGCACCGGCGCGGCTGCCGCCACCGCCTTCAGCGTATTGAGCTCCTTCGTGCGGATCACCAGCATGTCGAACCAGTTGCCGAGATAACCCGCAAGATCGCCGGACTCCTCCCGCGCATTGAAGCCGATCGGCACATGCACGCAGATACCGCCCATCGCCTGGACGCCGAGATCGAAGGCAGTCGTATTGCGCCAGCCACCGTCGTCGGCAATCAGCGCGACTCGTTTGCCCGTCAGGCTCTGCGGCATGGAGCGCTCATCCCAAGCTATGGCAAGCTCCCCGGCGCGAGCGATAATCGACCGAAGTCCGGCCTCCGCAATATCATGAAACGCCAGAAAATCCCGGGCCGAACCTGTCATCCAAAATCTCCGTCGCGCACGAAACGCCGCCACAATAACCGGCATCGGTCTCGCAGCAACCCGAATCACATTCCCTACGGTGTTGGATACCGCTGGCAATATTCCGCCCCAAACCGATCGGCGACTACTTTTTTATATCGCCGATCGCGAAGCATCGACGGAAGCACATCATTTCCTGCTTCTCCGATTAGAAACGGATTTCATCACAAAGGATTATCGCTGAACACCATCCTTCACCCATTCAGAGTATTGATGAAGATCGGCGACGCTATATGGTCGCGCTGCCGTGTCAAAACGTCGAATCCGCCCGAATTTCTATTCAGGAGGCGACTCTCCACGACAAAAACTCTATAAAAAGCTGGACTAAACTGGGAAGATCCATGGGAGGGGTCATGGAACGACGACTGAGCGCTATTCTCGCTGCGGATGTCGTTGGCTATAGCCGACTGATGGGCATTGATGAGGCCGGCACGCTGCAGGCGCTGAACCGCCACCGCTGCGAACTGGTCGATATCCGGATTTCAGACTACAAGGGCCGGATCGTCAAACTCACCGGCGACGGCATCCTTGCCGAATTCCAGAGCGTGGTGAACGCCGTTGCCTGCGCCGCCGAAATCCAGCGCAGCATGGCCGCCCGCAACGAGAAAGTGCCGAAGGACGAGCGCGTCGAATTCCGTATCGGTATCAATCTCGGCGACGTCGTGGTCGAGAACGGCGATATCTTCGGAGACGGCGTCAATCTTGCCGCCAGGCTTGAGGGCATCGCGGCGCCGGGCGGCATCGCCGTGTCGGCCTCGGTGCGCGACCAGGTCGGCTCGCGCCTCAATCTCGGCTTCGAATTCATCGGCGAGCATGTGCTGAAGAATATCCGGCAGCCGGTTCAGGTCTATACCGTCACCCTGGCGCCGCCCTCCTCGGCGAAATTGGTCGCGCAGAACCGCAATACCTGCTTCATCGCCGTGCTGCCCTTCACCAATATGAGCGGCGATGCCGACCAGGACTATTTCTCCGACGGCATCACCGAAGACATCATCACCGATCTCTCCAAGATCTCCAGCCTGCACGTGGTGCCGCGCAATACGATCTTCACCTACAAGGGCATATCGGTGAAGGTGAAGCGGCTCGCCCAGGAACTCGGCGTGCGCTACGTGCTCGAGGGCAGCGTGCGCATCTTCGGCAATCGTGTGCGCATTTCCGGCCAGTTGATCGACACCGCCAATGGCGATCATCTCTGGGCCGAACGTTATGACCGCGACCTGACCGACATCTTTGCCATCCAGGACGAGATCACCCACGCGATCGTCGGCCACTTGAAGGTGCGTCTGCTGCCGGAGGAGAAGAAGGCGATCGCCAACGAGCCGACCGCCAATGTCGAGGCCTATACCTATTATCTCAGGGGCCGCCAGCTCTCCCACACCTGGACCAAATCCTATCTCCAGCTTGCAAGGCGGATGTTCTGCAAGGCGGTCGAACTCGACCCGGATTATGCCCGCGCCTATGCAGGCATCGCCGATTGCGACGCGGCGATCCGCGATTGGGCAGCTGATGACGTGCCGCTGCGGCGCATCCTTGAGATGAGCGCCCGCGCGCTTGCGCTTGATCCCGACCTTCCCGAGGCCCACGCCTCTCACGGTCTGGCCCTGCATCAGAGCGGCTTTGACGAGAGGGCGGCCGCGGCCTTCGAACGAGCATTGGCGCTCGACCCAAACCTCTTCGAGGCGAATTTCCATTATGCCCGGTTCTTCTTCATGCGCGGCAACTTCGCCGAATCGGTTCAATATTTCACCCGCGCCGCTTCGATCCGCCCTGATGACTACGTCTCGCCGATCCATCTGATGTCTGCCTACCGCTCGCTCGGCCGTGTGTCGGATACGGAAAACTGGGCGCGCCTCGGCCTGTTGCGCGCCGAACGCGCGCTGAACCTCAATCCGGAAAATTCTGGCCCGGCCCATCGCGGCGCGCTGGCGCTTGCTCATATGGGCGACGCCATGAGGGCACGCGACTGGGCGGCGCGGGCGATCGCCATCGATCCTGATGACATCGTCGCGCAGTATAATCTGGCCTGCGTCTATTCCGTCCTCGGCGACGTCGACCAGGCTATCGATCTCCTTGAGAAGTTACTGCCGCACAGCTCCGTCTACCATATCAAATGGTTCAACAATGATTCCGATCTCGACAACATCCGCGACGATCCCCGCTTCCGAAGGCTGCTGGACGCCGCGATGATGCAGCGCGAACGGGTCGAAAGGACCGGGAGCTGACGCCGGCTTTCCCGCCAAATTCGGAATCGATTTTCGGAAAGCACGATGCGAGGATTGAAAATGTTACAGCGTCCTTTACGCGTCTGAAGGAGGCGCGGCGCTGTAAGCTCCAAAATCGCTGTGACATCACTCCACCACCTCTATAATCTCCTCTGAGAAATAGGGGGAGATCCGTGCGCATCCTGCTCACCGAAGACAATATCGCGCTGGCTGACGGCCTGTCGGCGATCTTGCGCGGCACGGGCCATGCCGTCGATGTCGTGCATGACGGCGCATCCGCCAATGCGGTCATCGCCGCGGAAAATTTCGATCTGGTGATCCTCGACCTCAACCTGCCCGAGATGGACGGGCTCGACGTGCTGCGCGCCATGCGCGCCCGGCAGAACCAGGCAGCCGTCCTCATCCTGACCGCGCGCGGCACGCCGGAAGAACGGGTGAAGGGCCTGGACCTCGGCGCCGACGATTATCTGATCAAGCCCTTCGACATATCAGAATTCGAGGCCCGCGTGCGCGTGCTGCTGCGCCGCCAGGCCGGCCTGCGCTCGGCGACCGTCAGTTTTGGCAGCATCTCCTTCGATCTCAATTCCCGCGCCTTTTCATCAGGCGCCACGCCGCTCGATATTCCCGCCCGCGAACTTGGGCTGCTCGAAATTCTTTTCATGCGGGCCGGCAAGGTCGTCGCCAAGGAGGCAATCATCCAGTCGCTGACGGCCTTCGACGACGACATTTCTTCAAATGCCATCGAGCAATATGTCAGCCGCCTGAGGAAACGCCTCTCGCCGCACGGCCTGACGGTCAAGACCGCCCGCGGCATCGGCTATTATCTCGACAAGCTCCCCGAGGCCTCATGAAAGCCGCCTATTCCCTCAGGCGCCGGCTGCTCTTCTGGCTGCTCGTCTCCACAGCCGTCATCGGCACGCTGGCGCTCGCCGATACCTATCGCGAGGCTGTGCAGACCTCGAACATCGTCTCCGACCGCGTGCTCGCCGGCTCGGCACTGGCGATCGCCGAACGCGTCGTCGTCGCCGAGGACGGCACGCTGCAGGTCGACATCCCCTATGTCGCGCTTGAAATGCTGACCTCGGCCGCGCAGGACCGAGTCTTCTACCGCGTCGACGGTCCGCCGGGCAAATTCATCACCGGCTACCAGTCGCTGCCGGTCCTGCAGAAGACGCCCGCCAATGCTGCCGCCTTCGCCGACGACACCTTCCGCGGCGAGCCGATCCGCGTCGCCACACTCGAACGCTCCGCCTCGACAGGCATCCGCTCCGTGCCCTTCGTGGTGACGGTCGCCGAAACCACGATTGCCCGCCGGCAACTGGCGCAAGCGATCCTCGTGCGCTCGGCACTGCGCCTCGCCTTCATGATCGCGGGTGCCGCCGTCATCGTCTGGATCTCGGTGACGGTGGCGCTGCGCCCGCTCTACAAGCTCGGCGATGCCATCGGCGAACGCAGCCCCGATGACCTGCATCCGATCGAGCAGACGGTGCCGAGCGAGGTCGAGCCGCTGGTCGATACGGTGAACAGCTTCATGGTCCGCCTGCAGTCGGCGCTCGATGCGCTGCGCCATTTCACCGGCAATGCCAGCCACCAGCTGCGCACGCCGCTGGCGATCATCCGCACCCAGCTTGCGCTTTCCGCCCGCGCCGGCTCGCTTGAAGAAGCGCAGGCGGCAGCTTTGAAGGGCGATCAGGCCGTGGCGCATGCCGAGCGCATCCTTGCCCAGCTTCTGCTGATGGCAAAAATCGACGCCGCCACCGCCAAGGAGGCGCTGACCGCCTCCGCCATCGATCTTGCCGCCATCGCCCAGGACATCACCGGCGAACAGATCCCGACGGCGGCCAGCGCCGGCATCGATCTCGGCTTCGAGGGCGAGAGCCCGGCGATGATCCGCGCCGAGCCGTTGCTGATCGGTGAAATGCTGCGCAACCTTGCCGGAAATGCCATCGCCTATGCCGGGAAAGGGGCGGAGGTCACCGTCCGCGTCATCGCGTCAGCGGAGACGATCCGCCTCGAAGTCGAGGACAACGGCCCCGGCATTCCACGCAATAAACTGGAGGCGGTGCGCGGGCGTTTTTCGCGCGGCAATCAGACAGGGGCGCAAGGCACCGGCCTCGGCCTGCCGATCGTCGAAGAAATCGCCAATCTTTTCAACGCCGACCTGACACTGGAGCCAGGACGGGACGGCAAGGGCCTGAAGGCGGCCGTCACTTTCGCCAAGGCGGCGTAAAAGCCATTGGCCCTCCTTGCTTTCTTTCGCTGCATTGCACACACTGATGTCGGGAACAGCAAGCCGCACGACGATGCGCGCCGGATAAAAAGAGCAATATGTCGATCAAAGCCAGCATCTATCATCTGACGCATTACACTTATGACAAGCCGGTCCGCCTCGGCCCCCAGATCATCCGGCTGAAACCTGCCTCGCATTCGAAGACAAGGGTGCTCAGCCACTCGCTGAAGGTCACGCCTTCAAACCACTTCGTCAACCTGCAGCAGGACCCTTACGGCAATTACCTCGCCCGCTACGTCTTCCCGGATCCGGTGACCGAATTCAAGATCGAGGTCGATCTCGTTGCCGACATGACAGTCTATAATCCCTTCGACTTCTTCGTCGAGGAGGAGGCGACCAAGTGGCCCTTCGGCTATCCGGAAACGATCCAGGAGGATCTGTCGATCTATATGACGCCGGAACCGGCCGGCCCGCGGCTGAAGGCGCTGCTGCCGACGCTCGACTGGTCGCCCGGCCAGGCGACGGTCGATATGATCGTCGGGTTGAATGCCCGCCTGCAGCGGCAGATCGGCTACGTCATCCGCATGGAAACCGGCGTGCAGACGCCGGAGGAGACGCTCGAAAGCGCCAAGGGCTCCTGCCGCGACACCAGCTGGCTGCTCGTCCAGATCCTTCGCCATCTCGGCCTTGCCGCCCGATTCGTCTCGGGCTACCTCATCCAGCTGACGCCTGATCTGAAGGCGCTCGACGGCCCCTCCGGCACCGAAGTCGATTTCACCGACCTGCATGCCTGGGCCGAGGTCTATCTGCCCGGCGCCGGCTGGGTCGGCCTCGATCCGACCTCCGGCCTCTTGACCGGCGAAAGCCATATCCCGCTTGCCGCCACGCCGCATTACCGCAACGCCGCCCCGATCTCGGGCGGTTATTTCGGCGAGGCCGAAACCGAATTTGCCTTCGACATGAAGGTCTCGCGCGTCGCCGAACATCCGCGCATCACCAAGCCCTTCTCCGACGAAAGCTGGGAGGAACTCAACGAACTTGGCGAGAAGGTCGACCGTGTCCTGGAGGCCGAAGACGTGCATTTGACGATGGGCGGCGAGCCGACCTTCGTGTCGATCGACGATTTCCAGTCCGAGGAGTGGAACACCGCCGCCGTCGGCCCGACCAAGCGTGAAAAAGCCGACAGCCTGATCCGCCGGCTGCAGGAACGCTTCGCCCCCGGCGGCTTCCTGCACTACGGCCAGGGCAAATGGTATCCGGGCGAAAGCCTGCCGCGCTGGACCTTCTCGCTCTACTGGCGCCGCGACGGCAAGCCGGTCTGGCAGAACCTCGATCTGGTCGCCGCCGAGGGCAAGGATACCGGTGTCACCTCAGAGGATGCCGAAAAGCTCTTGACGGCGATCGCAAAAGAACTGGCGATCAAGCCCGGCATGGTGCAGCCGGCCTATGAGGATCCGGCCGACTGGATCATCAAGGAAGGCAATCTTCCCGACAATGTCGATCCGGCGAATTCGAAGCTGAAGGATCCCGAGGAGCGCAACCGCATCGCCCGGGTCTTCGATCGTGGCCTCACCGTCCCCACGGGCTACATACTTCCGGTGCAAGCATGGAACGCCAAGGCGGCCGAAAGCCGGGTCTGGGTCAGCGAGAAATGGCGCACCCGCCGTGGCCGGATCTTCCTTGTCCCGGGCGACAGCCCGATCGGCTACCGCCTGCCGCTCGGCACCCTTCCCTATGTCTCCCCGGCGCGTTATCCCTACATCCACCCTGCCGATCCGACGATCCCGCGCGAACCGCTGCCCGATGTCTTCGTGCCGGCCGGCCGCGCCATGCCGGAAGCCTCCTTCCACGCCGGCGAGAGCAATCGCAGCCGGATCGAACAGACGCTCGGTGAGATCGGCGGCGCCGTGCGCACCGCCATGTCGGTCGAGCCGCGCGACGGCAGGCTCTGCGTCTTCATGCCGCCGGTCGAGCGCATCGAGGATTATCTCGAGCTGATCGCCGCGGCCGAAAACGCCGCCGCCGAGCTCAAGCTTCCCGTCCATATCGAAGGCTACCCGCCGCCGCAGGACGAGCGCATCAACGTCATCCGCGTCGCCCCGGATCCGGGTGTCATCGAGGTCAACATTCATCCGGCCTCGAACTGGAAGGAATGCGTCGACATCACCACGGCGGTCTACGAAGAGGCGCGGGCCACCCGGCTCGGCGCCGACAAGTTCATGATCGACGGCCGTCATACGGGCACCGGCGGCGGCAACCATGTCGTCGTCGGCAGCGCCAATCCGAACAACAGCCCCTTCCTGCGCCGTCCCGATCTCTTGAAGAGCGTCGTCCTCCACTGGCAGCGCCACCCCTCGCTCTCCTACCTCTTCTCCGGCATGTTCATCGGCCCGACCAGCCAGGCGCCGCGCATCGACGAGGCTCGTCACGATAGCCTCTACGAGCTGGAAATCGCCATGGCGCAGATCGCTGCCCCCGGCCGCGGCCAACAGCCGTTACCCTGGCTCGTCGACCGGCTGTTCCGCCACCTTTTGACTGACGTCACCGGCAACACCCACCGCGCCGAGATCTGCATCGACAAGCTTTTTTCGCCCGACGGCCCGACCGGCAGGCTCGGCCTCATCGAGTTCCGCGGCTTCGAGATGCCACCGAACGCGCGCATGTCGCTCGCCCAGCAATTGCTGGTGCGCGCGCTGATCGCCCGCTTCTGGGTCAATCCGGTCGACGGCAAGTTCGTCCGCTGGGGCACGACGCTGCACGACCGCTTCATGCTGCCGCATTTCGTCTGGGCCGATTTCCTCGACGTGCTTGCCGACCTTCGCGAAAACGGCTTCGACGTCAGTCCGGAATGGTTCAAGGCTCAGCTCGAATTCCGCTTCCCCTTCTGCGGCGAAGTCGAATACGAGGGCTCGAAGCTGGAACTGCGCCAGGCGCTGGAGCCTTGGCACGTCATGGGCGAAGAAGGTGCGCCGGGCGGCACCGTGCGCTACGTCGACAGTTCCGTCGAGCGCCTTCAGGTGCGGCTCGAAACCAGCAATACGGCGCGCTACACCGTCACCTGCAACGGCCGCACCCTGCCGCTGACGCCGACCGGCACGGCGGGCGTGTCGGTGGCCGGCGTCCGTTACAAGGCCTGGCAACCGGCGTCCGGCCTGCATCCTGTGCTGCCGATCAACACACCTTTGACTTTTGACATTTATGATACATGGTCGAAGCGTTCGATCGGCGGCTGCATCTATCATGTTGCCCATCCGGGCGGCCGGACCTATGACACCTTCCCGGTCAACGGCAACGAGGCGGAAGCAAGGCGGCTCGCCCGCTTCGAGCCGTGGGGACATACGGCGGGCGGCTATATCCCCCGCGCCGAGACGGGTTCGCTGGAATTCCCGCTGACGCTGGATTTGAGGCGGCCTGCTGGAATTTGAGGCGGGGGTGAGGGGTAGCTTGGATTTTGATGGGTAAGAGGCCGGCAGTAGAGCGCAGGGAAGAGACCGTGGACCGCACCGGCAAACGTGCGGCCTTCGACTATGCGCCGCTTCCCGGCACCGCCGACGAGATGGTTGACAACAAGGGCAGGGTCCGCCCGGTCTGGCAGCATTTCCTCTCGCATCTGAGCGCCATGCCGGAAAAGGATCTTGCCGAGCGTTTCGCCCGCGCCGACCGCTATCTCCGGGATGCCGGCGTTTTCTACCGTGCCTATGGCAGCAAGGGCACCGGCGAACGCGCCTGGCCGATCTCGCATATCCCGGTGCTGATCGACGAACGCGAATGGCAGACGCTGTCGGCCGGCCTCGTCCAGCGCGCCGACCTGCTGGAGGCGATCGTCGCCGATATCTACGGCGACAACCGGCTGGTGGAAGAAGGTGTCCTGCCGCCGGCGCTGATGGCCGCCAATCCCGAATTCCAGCGCCCGCTCGCCGGCATCCGGCCGGCCTCCGGCCATTATCTGCATTTCTGCGCCTTCGAGATCGGCCGCGGACCGGATGGCAACTGGTGGGTGCTGGCTGATAGGACACAGGCGCCGTCGGGCGCCGGTTTCGCGCTGGAAAGCCGCGTGGCGACGACCCGGGCCTTCTCGGATATTTACGCCGAAACCCCCGTCCACCGCCTCGCCTCCTTCTTCGGCGCCTTCCGCGACGCGCTGCAGGGCATGAAACATTCAGGCGACGACCGCATCGCCGTGCTGACGCCAGGCCCTGCCAACGAAACCTATTACGAGCACGCCTACATCGCCCGCTATCTCGGCTTGATGCTGCTTGAGGGCGAGGATCTCACCGTCGTCAAGGGCCGCGTCATGGTGCGCACCGTCGCCGGCCTGAAGCCGATCGGCGTGCTCTGGCGCCGGCTTGATTCGGCCTTCGCCGACCCGCTGGAGCTGAACCAGAATTCGCATATCGGCACGCCCGGCCTCGTCGAAGCGCTGCGCGCCGAAAGCGTCACCATCGTCAATGCGCTCGGCACCGGCGTTCTCGAGACACGGGCGCTTCTGGCCTTCATGCCGACCATCTGTCGCCGCCTGCTGGGGCAGGATTTGCAACTGCCTTCGATCGCCACCTGGTGGTGCGGCCAGGAGGAAGAGCGCGAGCACGTCGCAAAGAATATCGAGAAGATGGTGATCGGCCCGGCCTATTCCCGCGCCCCCTTCTTCGACGACAGCGGCGAATCCGTCCTCGGCTCGTCGCTGCGTGCGGCCGCCAAGGATTCCATCACCGACTGGCTGAGTTCGGACGGCCCGAAACTTGTGGGACAGGAGGTCGTCACACTCTCGACGACGCCCGCCTGGGTGGATGGCAAGCTCGTGCCGCGGCCGATGTCGCTGCGCGTCTTTGCCGCCCGCACGGCGAACGGCTGGCAGATCATGCCCGGCGGTTTTGCCCGCATCGGCTCCGGCGCCGATGTCGCGGCGATCGCCATGCAGTCGGGCGGAGCGGCCGCTGACGTCTGGATCGTCAGCGACAAGCCGGTCGAACGCCACACGCTGCTGCCGGCCGAAGGCAGCTTCACCCGCAACATGCCGGGCAGCCTGCCAAGCCGGGCGGCCGACAATCTGTTCTGGCTCGGCCGCTACATCGAGCGCGCCGAAGGGGCGCTGCGCATCCTGCGCGCCTGGCATGCCCGTTATGCCGAAGCCGCCGATCCGAGCCAGCCGCTGCTAGCCGACGTCTCCGACTATCTTGCCGCCGTCGATATCGATACCGCCGAACCGGTGCCGGAGACGCTCCTGCGCCACATCGACAGCGCCGTTTATTCCGCGAGCAATATCCGCGACCGCTTCTCGCCGGATGGCTGGCTCGCGCTCAACGATCTCGCCAAGACCGCCCGCCGCTTCCATGTCACCGTGGCTGCCGGCGACGATGCCAGCCACGCGATGACGATCCTTCTGCGCAAGCTCGCGGGTTTTGCCGGCCTCGTGCACGAAAACATGTACCGTTTCATGGGCTGGCGCTTCCTTTCGCTCGGCCGCTATATCGAGCGCGGCCTGCACATGACGCGGCTGCTCGGCCACATGTCCGGCCCGGAAGCGCCGGATGGCGCGCTCGACATGCTGCTCGAAATCGGCGACAGCGTCATGACCCACCGCCGCCGCTACAACGTCAACACGGCGCGGCTGACCGTCACCGACCTGCTGGCGCTCGACCCCCTCAACCCGCGTTCGGTGCTCTTCCAGGTGAACGAGATCCACCACGAGGTCGAGCAACTGCCGAACGCCCTGATCAACGGCCAGATGTCGCCCTTCTACCGCGAGGCGATGCGGCTCCACTCGGGCCTCGCGGTCATGACGCCGGAGGGCATGGGGGCCGAGGTCTATCAGCGGCTCGAACGCGAATTGGAGCAGCTTTCCGATCTGCTCGCCCAGACCTATCTCGGGTGACGACGATGCTTTACGATCTTTCGCTGCGCATGGGTTACAGCTACGACGTTCCCGCCTCCGGCGCCCGCCACATCATGCGCCTGATGCCGCTATCGCTGACCAATCGGCAGCGCCTGGTCGCCGGCTCGATCACCATTTCGCCGACGCCGGACGAGCAGTCGCATTTCGTCGATTTCTTCGATCACCCCGCCACCGCCTTCATGCTGCGCGCGCCGCACGAGACGCTCGACATTCGCATGCAGGCCCGCGTGCAGGTGGAAAGCCAGCCGATCGCCGCCGATTTCTCACCGCTGCTGGCCGACCTGCCCGAGGAAATATCCGGCATCTGGTCGCTGGCGCCGGATTCGCCGCATCACTTCCTCGGCGACAGCCCGCGCCTGACCCAGGCGCGCGAGATCAGCGACTACGCGCGAAGCTGCGCCATGCCCGATCTGACGGCGATGCAGATCGCCTATGCGCTCTGTGCCCGCATCCACAAGGATTTCAGCTACGACCCCGACGCGACGACGGTGGACACGACGCCGCTCGAGGCATTCAGGCTGAAGCGCGGCGTCTGCCAGGATTTCACCCACATCATGATCCTGGCGCTCCGCACCCTCGGCATTCCGGCGGGTTACGTCTCGGGTTTCCTGCGCACCATCCCGCCGCCCGGCAAGGAACGCTTGGAAGGGGCGGATGCCATGCATGCCTGGGTCAGGATCTGGTGCGGCGAGACCATCGGCTGGATCGAACTCGACCCGACCAACGACATATCAGCCGGCACCGATCACATCGTCGTCGCCTATGGCCGCGACTATTCCGACGTCGTCCCCGTCATCGGCGTGTTGAAAAGCTATGGCGGCCAGCGCGCCGTCCAGGCGGTCGACGTGATCCCGCTGAAATAATCCCAAAACTGGAAAAATCCGCCGATTCGTTAGAATTGAATGGACGCCGTAAGGACGGCGTAAAGAAGTAGCGATGCCTAATGTAACCCACAGGGTCCATTTCGGGTGAACATGATGCGCACCTCCTTCTTGCATCCCTGCCTGCGTCGCATGTTGAGCGACCGTGGCGGCAATTTCGGTATCATGACGGCGATCATGATGCCCGTCCTCCTCGGTGTCGCCGGCATGGCGATCCAGGTGGGCGACATGTTGCTCTCCAAACAGCAACTCCAGGAAGCGGCCGACTCGGCCGCGCTCGCAACCGCGACCGCGCTGGCGAACGGCACGATCCAAACGTCGCAGGCCGAGGCCTTTGCGCAGAATTTCGTCGCCGGGCAAATGGCGAATTACCTGCAGAACGGCGTCGATATCAAGAACGGGACAGCCGTCAATGTCCAGACGAGCACATCGGGCAAGTCGACATCCTATCAGGTTACGGTTTCACCGGGTTACGACCTCACGCTCAATCCACTCATGCAGGCGGTCGGCTTCAAGACGCAGCATCTCTCGACCTCCGGCACGACGGTCGGCGGCCATTCTCAGACCCAAGGCTCGATCTCTATGTTCCTCGCGCTTGATAAATCAGGATCGATGGGAGACGCTACCGCGACCGTCAATGCGGAGGATCCAACGGAAACGTTCACCTACGACTGCAACCTCCACTACAACAGCAAGAATAATAAGTGGGTTTACGACAAATGCACGGGCAGCCGCACAAATTACTACACCAAGATAGAGGCGCTTAAGATCGCCGCCGGCAATCTCTTCAGCCAGTTGAACAGCGCCGACCCCAACGCCCAATACGTGCGCACCGGCGCCGTGTCCTATGATATCAACCAATACACCCCGAGCAATCTCGCGTGGGGGATCACCGGTGTCACCAGCTATGTCAACGCACTTCAGGCGAATGGCGGCACAAATTCAAGCGGCGCGATGAACACGGCCTACACCTCTTTGACAGCCAAGAACGCCGCGGGAAACGATGCCGAGGACGCCGCTCACAAACTTAAGACCGGGCAGATACCCAAAAAATACATCGTCTTCATGACGGACGGTGACAACAACGACGATAGCAGCGGTGGCCGTTCGTATGACACCTTGACCAAGAAGACGTGCGACGACGCGAAGTCCAAGGGCCTCGAAATCTATACGATCGCCTTCATGGCGCCCGAGGGCGGACAGGCGCTGCTGCATTATTGCGCTTCCGATGACGCTCATTATTTCCAGGCGGAAAAGATGGAAGATCTCCTTGCCGCCTTCAAGGCGATCGGAGCGAAGGCATCCGCACAAGTGACGCGCCTGACGAACTGACGATACTGCCAACTAAAAGCCGATCAAAAAAAGCCGCGCCGGAACAAACCGGCGCGGTTTTTCGTTATCGCTACCCCATCCATCCAATCGGGAAAAGCGTTTGAAATCAATTCCCTCGCGCCCCGTGACTATGAAGGTTTCGCAAATTTTTCGTTTGTCCAAATCCCTTGTTGCAAGTGCTTCCTAACGATGCATAAACTGGGGGCAGTGCAAGCGACAAATCGATTAGATCAGGCATAACACCCTGAAACCAAATTAAAATTGGCGAGATCTGACAATGAACACCGTTTCCAAGCCGGTTATCCCTTCCCCCGCCCCGCGCAGCTCGAAGCCGGAAATTCTCGCCGAAGAAATCATCGAACGCCTGACCTACCGCATCGGCAAGGACGCCAAGGTGGCAAAGCCGCATGACTGGCTGACGGCGACGATCCTGGTGGTGCGCGACCGCATCATCGACAGATGGATGGCCTCCACCCGCGAGGTTTATGCAACTGGCGCCAAGCGCGTCTATTATCTGTCTCTCGAATTCCTGATCGGTCGCCTGATGCGCGATGCCGTCTCGAATCTCGGCCTGATGGAAGAGGTGCGCGATGCGCTCGCCTCGCTCGGCGTCGACGTCAACGTCATTGCCGGCCTCGAGCCCGATGCCGCACTCGGCAATGGCGGCCTCGGGCGTCTCGCCGCCTGTTTCATGGAGAGCATGGCAACGGTTGATGTACCCGCCTACGGCTACGGCATCCGCTATGTGCACGGCCTCTTCCGCCAGCAGCTGGCCGATGGCTGGCAGGTGGAACTGCCGGAAAACTGGCTCGCCCACGGCAATCCCTGGGAGTTCGAGCGCCGCGAGAGCGCCTATGAAATCGGCTTCGGCGGCGCGGTCGAATTCATCACGACCCATGACGACCAGCCGCGCTACGTCTGGAAACCGGCCGAGCGTGTCATCGCCGCCGCCTTCGACACGCCGGCCGTCGGCTGGCGTGGCAAGCGCGTCAACACGCTGCGCCTCTGGTCGGCGCAGCCGATCGATCCGATCCTGCTGGATGCCTTCAATGCCGGCGACCACATCGGTGCGCTGCGCGAAAGCAACAAGGCCGAAAGCCTGACCCGGGTTCTCTATCCTGCCGACGCCACGCCGGCCGGCCAGGAACTGCGCCTGCGCCAGGAATTCTTCTTCTCGTCGGCCTCGCTGCAGGACATTCTGCGCCGTCATCTGCAGCAATATGACGATTTCACCTCGCTGCCGGATAAGGTGGCGATCCAGCTGAACGACACCCATCCCGCCGTCTCGGTGGCCGAACTCGTGCGTCTGCTCTGTGACGTCCACGGGATGGATTTCGACCAGGCCTGGGACATCACCCGCCGGACCTTCTCCTACACCAACCACACGCTTCTGCCGGAAGCACTGGAAAGCTGGGCGGTGCCGCTGTTCGAACGTCTGCTGCCGCGCCACATGCAGATCATCTATGCGATCAACGCCAAGATTCTGCTCGACGCGCGCAAAGGCAAAAACTTCTCCGATGGGGAAATCCGCTCGATCTCGCTGATCGATGAAAGTGGCGACCGCCGCGTGCGCATGGGCAACCTTGCTTTCGTCGGCTCGCATTCGATCAACGGCGTCTCCGCCCTGCACACCGACCTGATGAAGGTCACGGTCTTTGCTGACCTGCACAAGCTCTATCCCGATCGCATCAACAACAAGACCAACGGCATCACGCCGCGCCGCTGGCTGCAGCAGTGCAATCCCGGTCTCACCGGCCTGATCCGCGAGGCGATCGGCGACGAATTCCTCGACGATGCCGAGAAGCTGCGCCCGCTCGAGGCGCATGCTTCGGATCCGAGCTTCCAGGAGAAGTTCGCAGCGGTGAAGCGGGCCAACAAAGTGGCACTCTCCAACCTCGTCGCCAGCCGCATGGGCGTCAAGCTCGATCCGTCGGCGATATTCGACATCCAGATCAAGCGCATCCATGAATACAAGCGCCAGCTGCTAAACATTATCGAGGCCGTCGCCCTCTACGACCAGATCCGTTCGCACCCCGAACTCGACTGGGTGCCGCGCGTGAAACTCTTCGCCGGCAAGGCTGCGCCGAGTTATTACAATGCCAAGCTGATCATCAAGCTGATCAACGACGTCGCCCGCACGATCAACAACGACCCGTCGGTGCGCGGCCTGTTGAAGGTCGTCTTCGTGCCGAATTACAACGTCTCGCTTGCCGAAGTCATGGTTCCGGCCGCCGACCTCTCCGAACAGATCTCGACCGCCGGCATGGAAGCATCCGGTACCGGCAACATGAAGTTCGGCCTCAACGGTGCGCTGACCATCGGCACGCTCGACGGCGCCAATGTCGAGATGCGCGACAATGTCGGTGAAGACAACATCGTCATCTTCGGCCTCACGGCCGACGAGGTCTCAAAGGTCCGCAGCGACGGTCACAATCCCCGCGCCATCATCGAGGGATCGCGCGAACTCGCGCAGGCGCTCTCAGCCATCGGCTCGGGCGTCTTCTCGCCCGACGACCGCAATCGCTACACCTCGCTGATCGACGGCATCTATTCGCATGACTGGTTCATGGTCGCCGCCGATTTCGACGCCTACGCCCAGGCCCAGCGCGAAGTCGATCAGATCTGGACCGACCAGTCCGCCTGGTACACCAAGACGATCAACAACACGGCGCGGATGGGCTGGTTCTCGTCCGACCGTACGATCAGGCAATATGCAGACGAAATCTGGAGAGCCGGATGAAAACGCCGAAAAACGTCCCTGAAGTAAAGCTTTCCTGGGAAATTTCGGCAGATGAAATCGCGGCGATCCTTGCCGGCTCGCATTCCAATCCCTTTGCCGTCCTAGGGGTGCATCAGGCAGGCGACGCCTTCGTCGCCAGGTGTTTCATCCCGGGCGCGGAGGAAGTGACCGCCATGGCGCTCGACGGCAGCGCCGTCGGCGAACTGAAACAGCTCCATGCCGACGGCTTCTTCGCCGGCCCAGTTTCCCTCACCAAGCTCCAGCCGGTGCGCTACCGCGCTCGGCGCGGCGATGCCGAATGGGCCGTCACCGATCCTTACAGTTTCGGTCCGGTGCTCGGGCCGATGGACGATTATTTCGCCCGCCAGGGCTCGCATCTGCGCCTGTTCGACAAGATGGGCGCCCACCTCATCAAGCATGACGGCGCCCAGGGCATTCATTTCGCCGTCTGGGCCCCGAATGCGCAGCGCGTTTCCGTCGTCGGCGATTTCAACAATTGGGACGGCCGCCGCCACGTCATGCGCTTCCGCTCCGATAGCGGCATCTGGGAGATCTTTGCCCCTGACGTCCCGATCGGCGTTGCCTACAAATTCGAGATCCGCGGCCAGGACGGCGTGCTGCTGCCGCTGAAGGCCGATCCCTTCGCCCGCCGCAGCGAGCTCCGGCCGAAGACCGCCTCGATCACCGCCGCCGATCTGGAGCAGGAGTGGGAAGACGAAGCCCATCTGAAGCACTGGCGCGAGACCGACAAGCGTCGCCAGCCGATCTCGATCTACGAGGTGCATGCCGCCTCCTGGCGGCGCCGGGATGATGGCACGATGCTGTCCTGGGACGAGCTGGCCTCCAGCCTCATCCCCTATTGCGCCGACATGGGCTTCACCCATATCGAATTCCTGCCGATTACCGAGCATCCCTATGACCCCTCCTGGGGTTACCAGACGACGGGCCTCTACGCACCGACCGCCCGGTTCGGTGAGCCGGAAGGTTTCGCTCGTTTCGTCAACGGCTGCCACAAGGTCGGCATCGGCGTCATCCTCGACTGGGTGCCGGCGCATTTCCCGACCGACGAGCACGGCCTCGGCTGGTTCGACGGCACGGCGCTCTACGAGCACGAAGACCCGCGCAAGGGCTTCCACCCGGACTGGAGCACGGCGATCTACAATTTCGGCCGCACCGAGGTCGTTTCCTATCTCGTCAACAATGCGCTCTACTGGGCCGAGAAATTCCATCTCGACGGTCTGCGCGTCGATGCCGTCGCCTCGATGCTCTACCTCGATTATTCCCGCAAACACGGCGAATGGATCCCGAACGAATATGGCGGCAACGAGAACCTCGAAGCGGTCCGCTTCCTGCAGGATCTCAACACCCGCATCTACGGCAATCATTCCAACGTCATGACCATCGCCGAGGAATCGACCTCCTGGCCGAAGGTCTCGCAGCCCGTGCATGAAGGCGGCCTCGGCTTCGGCTTCAAGTGGAACATGGGCTTCATGCACGACACGCTGAGCTATATGAGCCGCGATCCGATACACCGCAGGCACCATCACAACGAACTTACCTTCGGCCTGCTCTACGCCTATTCGGAAAATTTCGTCCTGCCGCTCTCGCATGACGAGGTTGTCCATGGCAAAGGCTCGCTGATCGCCAAGATGCCGGGCGACGACTGGCAGAAATTCGCCAATCTGCGCGCCTACTACGCCTATATGTGGGGCTATCCCGGCAAGAAGCTGCTGTTCATGGGCCAGGAATTCGCCCAGTGGAGCGAATGGAGCGAGGCGAAATCGCTCGACTGGAACCTGCTTCAATACCGCATGCACGAGGGCATGCGGCGCCTGGTGCGCGATCTCAACTTCACCTATCGCAGCAAGCCGGCGCTGCATGAGCGTGACTGCGAGGGCGAAGGTTTCGAATGGCTGGTCGCCGACGACCACCAGAATTCGGTCTTTGCCTGGCTGCGCAAGGCGCCGGGCCAGAAGCCGGTCGCCGTCATCACCAATTTCACCCCCGTCTACCGCGAGAACTACACGATCCGCCTGCCGTCCGCAGGCCGCTGGCGGGAAATCCTGAACACCGATGCCGACATCTATGGCGGCAGCGGCAAGGGCAATGGCGGGCGCGTGCAGGCCGTCGATGCCGGCGGCGACATCACCTGCTCGATCACCTTGCCGCCCTTGGCGACAATCATGCTTGAACCTGAAAATTAGTACTGGTGGGAGGAGAAAATGGTAGAAAAGCGTGTTCAGCCACTTGCCCGCGATGCAATGGCTTATGTTCTGGCCGGCGGCAGGGGGAGCCGTCTCAAGGAACTCACCGACCGGCGCGCCAAGCCCGCCGTCTATTTCGGCGGCAAGGCCCGCATCATCGATTTCGCCCTGTCGAACGCCCTGAATTCAGGCATCCGCCGCATCGGCGTCGCGACGCAATACAAGGCGCATTCGCTGATCCGCCACATGCAGCGCGGTTGGAACTTCTTCCGCCCTGAGCGTAACGAGAGCTTTGACATCCTGCCGGCCAGCCAGCGCGTTTCGGAAACGCAGTGGTATGAGGGCACCGCCGACGCCGTCTACCAGAACATCGACATCATCGAGGATTACGGTGTCGAGTACATGGTTATTCTCGCCGGCGACCACGTCTACAAGATGGACTATGAATGGATGCTGCAGCAGCACGTCGATTCCGGCGCCGACGTCACCATCGGCTGCCTGGAAGTGCCGCGCATGGAGGCGGTGGGCTTCGGCGTCATGCATGTCAACGATAAGGACGAGATCATCGCCTTCGTCGAGAAGCCGGCCGATCCGCCGCCCATTCCCGACAAGCCGGATTTCGCCCTCGCCTCGATGGGCATCTACGTCTTCCACACCAAGTTCCTGCTCGATGCGCTGCGCCGCGACGCCGCCGACCCGAACTCGAGCCGCGACTTCGGCAAGGACATCATCCCCTATATCGTCGAGCACGGTAAGGCGGTCGCCCACCGCTTCGCCAAGTCCTGCGTCCGCTCCGATTTCGAGCACGAGCCCTACTGGCGCGACGTCGGCACGATCGACGCCTATTGGCAGGCCAATATCGACCTGACGGCGATCGTTCCCGAGCTCGACATCTACGACAAGTCCTGGCCGATCTGGACCTATGCCGAGATCACCCCGCCGGCGAAATTCGTCCATGACGATGAGGACCGCCGCGGCTCGGCCACCTCCTCCGTGGTCTCGGGCGACTGCATCATCTCCGGCGCCAGCCTCAACAACAGCCTGCTCTTCACCGGCGTCAGGGCCAACTCCTTCTCCAAACTGGAAGGGGCGGTCATCCTGCCGAACGTCAAGATCGGGCGGCGGGCGCAGCTCAAAAATGTGGTGATCGACCATGGTGTCGTCATTCCGGAAGGCTTGGTCGTCGGCGAGGACGCCGAGCTCGACGCCAAGCGCTTCCGGCGGACGGAAAGCGGCATCTGCCTGATCACCCAACCGATGATCGACAAGCTGGATATCTGACTTATGAAAGTTCTTTCGGTTTCATCCGAAGTCTTCCCTTTGATCAAGACGGGGGGCCTGGCCGATGTGTCAGGCGCCCTGCCAATCGCTCTCAAAGCCTTCGGGGTCGAGACCAAGACCCTTCTGCCCGGCTATCCCGCCGTGATGAAAGTCATTCGCGACCCGGTCGTCAGGCTCGAATTCCCCGATCTGCTCGGCGAGCCGGCGACCGTGCTGGAGGTCCAGCACGAGGGCCTCGATCTGCTCATTCTCGATGCGCCAGCCTATTACGACAGGCCGGGCGGCCCCTATGTCGATCCGCTCGGCAAGGACTATCCGGATAACTGGCGGCGTTTCGCCGCTCTGTCGCTCGCGGCCTCCGAGATCGCCGCCGGCCTTCTGCCCGGCTGGCGGCCGGATCTCGTCCACACGCATGATTGGCAGGCGGCGCTGACCTCGGTCTATATGCGCTACTATCCGACGCCGGAACTGCCGAGCGTGCTGACCATCCACAACATCGCCTTCCAGGGCCAGTTCGGCCCCGAGATCTTTCCCGGCCTGCGCCTGCCCGCCCATGCCTTTGCCACTGACAGCATCGAATATTATGGCACGGTCGGCTACCTCAAGGGCGGCCTGCAGACCGCCCACGCGATCACCACGGTCAGCCCGACCTATGCCGACGAGATTCTGACGCCGGAATTCGGCATGGGGCTCGACGGTGTCATCGCCAGCCGCATCGATGATCTTCACGGCATCGTCAACGGCATCGACACCGATATCTGGAATCCGGCGACCGATCCTGTCGTCCACACCCATTATGGCCCGACGACGCTGAAGAACCGCGAGGAGAACCGCCGCTCGATCGCCGAATTCTTCCATCTCGACAATGACGACGCCCCGATCTTCTGCGTCATCAGTCGGCTCACCTGGCAGAAGGGCATGGATATCGTCGCCAATGTCGCCGACGAAATCGTCGCCATGGGCGGCAAGCTCGTCGTGCTCGGCTCCGGCGAAGCCGCACTCGAAGGCGCACTGCTTGCCTCCGCCAGCCGCCATCCCGGCCGCATCGGCGTCTCGATCGGCTATAACGAGCCGATGTCGCACCTGATGCAGGCCGGCTGCGACGCGATCATCATCCCCTCGCGTTTCGAACCCTGCGGCCTGACCCAGCTTTACGGCCTGCGTTACGGCTGCGTGCCGATCGTCGCCCGCACCGGCGGGCTGAACGACACGGTGATCGACGCCAATCACGCCGCGCTTGCGGCGAAAGTGGCAACCGGCATACAATTTTCACCCGTGACGGAAACGGGCATGCTACAGGCAATCCGCCGTGCGATGCATTTTTACGCGGACCGAAAACTCTGGACCCAATTGCAAAAGCAAGGCATGAAATCGGATGTCTCCTGGGAGAAGAGCGCCGAACGCTACGCTGCCCTCTATTCAAGCCTCGTCTCGAAAGGCATGTGAACTAAAATGAACAAGTCCGTACCCACCACGCCCTATCTGGACCAGAAACCCGGCACGTCGGGCCTGCGCAAGAAGGTTCCGGTCTTCCAGCAGCCGAACTACGCGGAGAACTTCATCCAGTCGATCTTCGATTCGCTGGAAGGCTTTCAGGGCAAGTGCCTCGTCATCGGCGGCGACGGACGCTATTACAATCGCGAAGTCATCCAGAAGGCGATCAAGATGGCCGCCGCCAATGGCTTCGGCAAGGTCATGGTCGGCAAGGGCGGCATCCTGTCGACGCCGGCCGCTTCCCACATCATCCGCAAATACAAGGCTTTCGGCGGCATCATCCTCTCCGCCAGCCACAATCCCGGCGGCCCGACCGAAGACTTCGGCATCAAATACAACATCAACAATGGCGGCCCGGCGCCGGAGAAGATCACCGACGCGATGTATGCGCGCTCGAAGACGATCGACAGCTACAAGATCGCCGATTTCGCCGACGTCAATCTCGACCGCATCGGCAAGGACGAGCTTCCCGGCGGCATGATCCTCTCGGTCATCGACCCGGTCGAGGACTATGCCGCGCTGATGGAAGAGCTGTTCGATTTCGGCGCCATCCGCAATCTGATCAGCCTCGGCTTCCGCATTGCCTTCGACGGGATGAGCGCCGTCACCGGCCCCTATGCCAAGGAAATCTTCGAAAATCGTCTCGGCGCTCCCCTGGGCTCGGTGCGCAATTTCATGCCGCTGCCGGATTTCGGCGGCCATCATCCGGACCCGAACCCGGTTCACTGCAAGGAACTCTTCGATGAGATGATGGGCGACGACGCGCCCGATTTCGGCGCTGCTTCCGACGGCGACGGCGACCGCAATCTGATCATCGGCCGCGGCATCTTCGTCACCCCTTCCGACAGCTTGGCGATTCTGGCCGCCAACGCCAATCTCGCCCCCGGCTATTCCGGCGGCCTGGCCGGCATCGCCCGCTCGATGCCGACATCGGGTGCTGCCGACCGCGTCGCCGAAAAGCGCGGCATCGGCATGTACGAAACGCCGACCGGCTGGAAGTTCTTCGGCAATCTGCTCGACGCCGGCATGGCGACGATCTGCGGTGAGGAAAGCTCCGGCACCGGCTCCAGTCACGTCCGCGAAAAGGACGGCCTCTGGGCGGTGCTGCTGTGGCTGAACATCCTTGCCGTGCGCGGCGAGAGCGTCGCCGATATCGTCACCCAGCACTGGCAGACCTACGGCCGCAACTATTATTCGCGCCATGACTACGAAGGCCTCGACACCGATGCGGCGAACGGCCTGGTCGACAATCTTCGCAGCCAGCTTTCCAGCCTGCCCGGCAAGAGCTTCGGCAGCCTGAAGGTCGAAAAAGCCGACGACTTCGCCTATCACGACCCGATCGACAAATCGGTGAGCGAGCATCAGGGTGTCCGCGTGCTCTTTGCCGGCGGCTCCCGCGTCGTCTTCCGTCTGTCCGGCACCGGCACGTCTGGCGCAACCTTGCGTGTCTATATCGAGCGCTACGAGCCGGATTCGACTCGCCACAATATCGAAACGCAGGAAGCGCTCGCCGATCTGATCGCCGCCGCCGAAAGCATTGCCAGCATTCGTGAACGCACGGGACGCGATGCGCCAACCGTGATCACCTGATCCGGGGGGAATATGCGGGGAGAGAGTTCGGCGCAAAGCGGCGCGATCGTCTTTGAGACCGGCGTCGAATTTGCCGTGTGGTCGCATCATGCCGCACAGATCGAACTCTGCCTCTTCGAGGATGACGGCAACAGGGAATTCGCGCGCCTGCCGATGGCGCGCGACAGCAATCACGTCCATCGTCTGTTCGTCGACGGGCTGAAGGCGGGCGCGCGCTACGGATACCGCGCCGACGGCATCTACGCCCCCGACAGCGGCCTCTGGTTTGATCCCTCCAAACTGCTGATCGACCCCTATGCCAAGGAGATCGACAGGCCGTTCCGCTACGATCCCCGCCTCGGCATCTATGGCGAGGACAGCCAGGATCTGATGCCGAAGGCAATCGTCACCACCGATACACGCGCCGCAATCGCCAAGCCGCTCTTCAAACCGGGCGGCTTCATTTACGAGGTGGCTGTCCGGCCCTTCACCATCCTCCATCCCGACGTGCCGGAGGCTCAGCGCGGCACGGTCGCAGCTCTTGCCCACCCCTCGGTCATCGCGCATCTGAAGCGGATCGGTGTCGACGCCATCGAACTGATGCCGATCACCGCCTGGATCGATGAGCGCCACCTGCCACCGCTCGGCCTTACCAACGGCTGGGGCTACAATCCGGTCGCCTTCATGGCGCTCGATCCGCGGCTGGCGCCGGGCGGCATGGGGGAGTTGCGCGAAACGGTCACGGCCTTGCATGCCGAAGGCATCGCGGTCATCCTCGACCTCGTCTTCAACCATACAGGCGAGAGCGACCGTTACGGCACGACGCTGTCGCTGCGCGGCCTCGACAACCTGCATTATTATCGCCACGCCCGGACCGGCCCCAGCGAACTCGTCAACGACACCGGCACCGGCAACACGCTCGCCTGCGATCATCCCGAGGTTCGCCGTCTCGTCATCGACAGCCTGCGCCATTTCGTGCTCAATTCAGGCGTCGACGGTTTTCGCTTCGATCTCGCCCCGGTGCTCGGCCGCACCGCGACAGGCTTCGAGCGCGACGGCGGAACGCTGGCCGCGATCCTTTCCGACAATGTGCTTGCCGACCGGATCATGATTGCCGAGCCCTGGGATATCGGCCCGGGCGGTTATCAGCTCGGCAATTTTCCGCCGCCCTTCCTGGAATGGAACGACCGGGTTCGTGACGATCTGCGCTGCTACTGGCGCGGCGACGATTGGAAGACCGGGGCGCTCGCGACCGCGCTCGCCGGTTCCTCCGACATCTTCTCCCGCAACGACGGCAAGGGAACGCGCAGCATCAATTTCCTCGCTGCCCATGACGGTTTCACGCTGACCGATCTCGTTTCCTACGCCGGCAAGCACAATGACGCCAATGGCGAGCACAATCGTGACGGCCACAACGAGAACCATTCCTGGAACAACGGCGTCGAGGGGGAGACGGTCTATCCCTCCATCCGCAAACGTCGCCAGGACGATGTGATGGCGCTGATATCGACGCTCTTTGCCACCCGCGGCAGCATCATGCTGACGGCGGGCGATGAGGGCGGCCGCAGCCAGCGCGGCAACAACAACGCCTATTGCCAGGACAACGAGATCACCTGGCTGGATTGGATGGCGTTAAACGAGGATCTCGTCGCCCATACCGCCTTTGTATCAGGGCTGCGCCGCCGCTTCACGGTCTTCTCCGAAACCGGCTTCCTGTCGGGAAACGGCGATGTCGAATGGATTTCGCTTTCGGGTGAACCGATGACCGTCGCCGAATGGGAGACGCCGTCGCTTTCCACCCTCGGCATGCTGCTTTCAACCGGCGACCGCTCCGCGCGCGGCAGGCAGACCCGGCTTGCCGTGCTCTTCAACCGGTCGGACCGCCGCCAGATCTTCACGCTTCCCTCGGAAGGCGAGGCGGCCTGGCGGCAGCTGACGCCGGAGGGAACGAAAAAAGCCGGTGCCAGCGTTACCGTCGAGCCACGCTCCGTCGCCTTTTTCGTCGAAAACTGACCCCCTCGGTCCACCTGGGCAAATCCTTGTCGCAATCGTCATAAATGCACGATAAGGCTTGAGCCGGCGGCCTATCTCACGAGGAATTCATGGTCACGGAAATTTCACTCTCCGACGTGCGGGGACTGATCGGCATGGAAACGGGCCTTTCGGACTGGATCACCGTCGACCAGACAATGATCGACGCCTTTGCAGGGGCAACCGACGACCATCAGTTCATTCATGTCGATCCCAAGCGCGCGGCGGCAGAAAGCCCCTTCGGCGGCACCATCGCCCATGGCTTCCTGACGTTGTCGCTGCTGTCGACGATGAATTACAATTGCTTGCCGAAAGTGCGCGAGCAGACCATGGGCATCAATTACGGCTTCGATCGCGTCCGCTTCATGACGCCGGTGAAGAGCGGCGCCCGCGTCCGCGGCCGCTTCCTGCTCGCCGACGCCCGCTTCCGCGGCGGCGGCATGCTGATGACCACCTATGACGCCTTGATCGAGATCGAAAACGAGAAGAAGCCGGCGCTGACGGCAAGATGGATCACCATCATCCAGTTCGACCCAAAGGACCGTCCCGAGGACGTTTGAGCAAAATGCCGTCTGCTACTCGGCCGACTTGCAGACGGCTTCAAGTGCGTGCCCGTCCGGATCCATCACGAACGCCGCATAATAGTGTTCGCCGTAGTGAGGGCGCAAGCCTGGACCACCATTGTCATCGCCGCCATGCGCGATTGCCGCGGCATGGAAGTGATCGACCGCCTCGCGGCTCGCAGCGGCAAAGGCCAGATGAAAACCCGGGCCGGCCGGGCGCTGGCCATCCGGCCGATGTTTGATCGCCAGTTTGTCTCCGCCGCCGGGAAGGCCGTAGCCGACCGCCTGTCCCGTCTGCCCCGGCCTGATATCCTCCCAGACCCTGACATAGCCGAGAGCACCAAGGGCGGCATCGTAAAATGCCGCCGACCGCTCGATATCGGAAACGCCGAGGGAGGCATGGTGCAGCATTCGTCTCTCTCTCGAATAGTCGCCTATGAAGGCAGGATTAGCCCGGCCTCAATGGCCGGCATCATGAGCCGCCTCGTTCAGCAGCCCGAAGACGAAGTCCGAAAACGACCGCCAGCACTCCACCCGGAACGTGTCTTTATCCGTGCGCAGAAGCACGATCTCCGCCTTGCCGAGGATCGTGCGCGACGCGGCTCCGACCGGGAAGGAAGACAACGACAGATCCTGCGGGCAGCCGGCGGCAAGCGTTTTTTCCGCACCCGGTCCCGAGACGATGATCGCGAGATTGCGGTGCGAAACGTCGGTCGCCGAATGCACGGCACTGACCCCGGAAAGCACCGTCATCAGATCGGCCCCGTCCTCGTCGATGACAAGCCATTCGTCTGGCCCGATCCAGAGCACCGATCGGGCGCCGGCCCGCCCCGATGTTTTCGGGACGGTCGGGACGGACAGGCCGAGCGCTTTGGAAAGCGCGGCAAGCGAACCCGCCGGCGCGCGCAGCGCCACCCGGCTTGCGGTGGGTGCGATGGTCAACCGAACCGTGGCGGAGCCGCCGAGACGGCCGGCAAGCACAGGCTTGCGAATTGCGACATCAGCCATGGATGCGGCCTCCTTCCTTGTCAAAGAACACCAGATCCGTCACCTCGACGGCGATCGTCCGATCCGGCATCGGCACGTAGAGCGTCTCGCCCATCCGCGCCCGGCCGCCGGCGACGAGCGCGAAGGCAATCGACCGGCCGCAGTTTTCCGACCAGTAGGACGAGGTGACGTGGCCGAGCATGGTCATCGGCTTCGGCTCGTTCGGGTTCGCGACGACCTGCGCGCCTTCCTCGAGCACCAGCTTCGGATCCTTGGTGACAAGGCCGACGAGCTGCTTGCGCCCTTCCTTGATGAGATCAGGACGCTGCAACCCGCGAATGCCGACAAAGTCCTTCTTCTTCTTCGAAACGGCCCAGGCAACGCCCGCGTCATCCGGGGTAACCGTCCCGTCAGTATCCTGGCCGACGATGATGTAGCCCTTCTCGGCGCGCAGAACGTGCATCGTCTCCGTGCCGTAGACGCAGGCGCCGAGCGGCTCGGCATTGGCCCAGACGGCTTCGAGCACCGACTGGCCATAATCGGCCGGCACGTTGATTTCGAAACCGATTTCGCCGGTGAAGGAGACCCGGAAGAGCCGCGCCGGCACGCCGCAGACCGTGCACTCGGCAACGCTCATATGCGGGAAGGCCTCGTTCGAAAGATCGACCCCTTCGACCAGCGGCTCGACGATCTCGCGCGCCTTCGGTCCCTGCACGGCAATCACCGCCCATTGCTCGGTCACCGAGGTCAGCCATACCTTCAGGTCCGGGAATTCCGTCTGCAGGTAATCTTCCATGTGGTGAAGAACGCGCGGCGCTCCGCCGGTTGTCGTCGTCACATGGAAACGATCCTCGGCCAGTCGCCCGACGACGCCGTCGTCATAAACGAAGCCGTCTTCGCGGGTCATGATGCCGTAGCGGGCCTTGCCCGGCTTCAGCGTGTCCCAGGCATTGGTGTAGATGAGGTTGAGGAACTTCGCCGCATCCGGTCCGACCACCTCGATCTTGCCAAGCGTCGAAGCGTCGAAAATACCGGCCGACTCTCGGGCTGTGCGGCATTCGCGGGCGACCGCCTGGTGCATGTTCTCACCCGCCTGCGGATAGAACCAGGCACGCTTCCAGTTGCCAACATCTTCGAAGACGGCGCCATGCGCTTTTTCCCAGTTGTGCAGCGGCGTCTTGCGCGTCGGATCGAACAGCTCTCCGCGCGAATGGCCGATCAGCGTACCGTAGGTAACCGGCGTATAGGGCGCACGGAAAGTGGTGAGACCGACCTGCGGGATTTCCTTGCCGAGCATTTCGGCGGCGATCGCCAGGCCGTGCATGTTGGAAAGCTTGCCCTGGTCGGAGGCCATGCCGTTGGTCGTGAAGCGCTTGATATGCTCGATCGAATGCATGCCCTCGCGCACGGCAAGGCGGATATCCTTGGCGCAGACGTCGTGCTGGAAATCGATGAAGGCCTTGGCGTTGGTCTTCGGGCCGGCGCCTTCGGCAGCGCCGATCATGCCGCCCGTCCATTCATAGGCCTGCTCGGCCGAAATTGCGATCTTCTCGCCGCTGCTTCTGCCGGTGGCCTGCGCCATCAGCTCGCCGGCGGCAAGCGATTCCTCGATCGTCCGCTGCAAATCGTCCGTGCCGTTGCAGGCACCGACCGAAAGGCAGTCCTGCGCGTAAGTGCCGGGCAGGAATCGCTGGCTTTCGGCATCGAAGGCCACTTTGCCACGCGACTGCGAGAACAGATGCACCGACGGCGTCCAGCCGGCCGAAACCAGCAACGCATCGACCGCGATCTTGCGCGGCGAACCGCCGCCGTTGCGCGCCACCGTCATCGACGAGATGCGCAGCCGCCCCGCCGTGTTGATCACCGACTGCCCGGTCAGGACGTCGATGCCGAGCGCACGCGCCTCCTCCAGCACCGCCGCTCCCGGCGCCTGCCTGCAATCGACGATGGCGGCGATCGAAACACCGGCTCGTTTCAGATCGAAAGCCGCCTCATAGGCCGAGTCATGCGCCGTATAGATGCCGACCTTGGTTCCGACCGCGACGCCGTAATGATTGAGATACATCCGCCCTGCCGAAGCCAGCATGATGCCCGGCCGGTCGTTGTTCGGAAATACCATGTGCCGCTCGATCGCGCCGTTGGCGAGGATCACCCGTTTGGCCCGCACCTGCCAGAGCCGCTCGCGCGGCAGATCTTGAGAAGGCTTGGCGATATGATCCGTCACGCGCTCGGCGAGAGCGACGAAATTGTGGTTGTAGTAGCCGAAGGCGGTCGTGCGCACCAGCACTTCGACGTTGTCCATCGCCTTCAGCCGCGCCACGGCCTTCTGCGCCCAGGCATAACCCTCCTGGCCGTCGATCGTCACGCCGGCATCGTAGCGCAAGGCGCCGCCGACTTCCGCCTGCTCGTCACAGAGGATCACCTTGGCACCGGCCGCGGCCGCGGCCAGGGCCGCCGAAAGCCCGGCAACGCCGGCGCCGACCACCAGCACGTCGCAATGAGCATAACGGCTGGCATAATGATCCGGATCCTCTTCCGTCGGCGCGACGCCAAGGCCGGCGGCACGACGGATGAGCGGTTCGTAGACGCTTTTCCAGGCGGCACGCGGCCACATGAAGGTCTTGTAGTAGAAGCCGGCGGCGAAGAACGGCGACATCAGATTGTTGACCGCGCCGACATCGAAGGCGAGCGAGGGCCAGCGATTCTGCGAGTTGACGATCATGCCGTCGAAGACTTCCTGCACCGTGGCGCGCACGTTCGGCTGCTTGCGCGCCTTATCGCGGGCGACGTCGATCAGCGCGTTCGGCTCCTCGGCGCCGGCCGAAAGAATACCGCGAGCCCGGTGATATTTGAACGAACGTCCCAGAAGATGCACACCGTGGGCGATCAGCGCCGAGGCGACGGTATCGCCTTCGAGCGCGGCATAGGTCTCGCCGTCGAAGCTGAAGCGCGCGGTTTTGGCCGGCGTCAGGCGCCCCTTGCCGACGATACGGTTCACGCCGCTCATTGCGCCTCTCCTTCCACGGCTTCATATGTCTCGACAGGCGCATGCTTCTCGGCCGCCGCACCGATCTCAGGCTTCGGCTCACCCGTCTTGTAGGTCACGATGAACTTGTCGCTCACCGTATCGCGCGCCGCGTTGAAGAAGCGCCCGCAGCCGTGAATGTGCCGCCAGCGTTCGAAGATCAGGCCTTTCGGATTGTCGCGCAGAAAGAAATAGGCCTCGAATTCCTCGTCCGAGACGGAGGCGATATCGGCGGGCCGCACGATATGCGCGTCACCCGCGCCGCGGAATTCAAGCTCCGAGCGCTCTTCCTGACAGTAAGGGCAATGGATCAGCAGCATGTAGGATTTCCTTCTCCTCCCCTTCTCCCCAGCGGGGAGAAGGTGCCTGCAAGGCGGATGAGGGGGTGAGCGACGAAAGGAGCGAGCGTTGGGAAAGCACTCATCATCAGTGCGCCACCGCCGCCGCCGCCGCCTCGTCGATCAGCCGGCCACTGCGGAAACGCTCCAGCGTCAGCCCGGCATTGAACTTGTGCGGTTCGTCGCGGGCAATCAGATGCGCGAAGAGATTGGCCGAGCCCGGCGTCGCCTTGAAGCCGCCGGTGCCCCAGCCGCAATTGACGTAGAGCCCGGGAACCGGCGTCTTCGACTGGATCGCCGAACGGTCCGGCGTATTGTCGACGATGCCGCCCCATTGCCGCATCATCTTGACGCGCCGGAACATCGGGAAGAGCTCGCAGATGGCGTCGAGCGTATGGGTGATGATCTGTAGCCCGCCGGTCTGCGAATAGGAATTATACTGGTCGGTGCCTGCGCCGATGACGAGTTCTCCCTTGTCGGACTGGGAGATATAGGCATGCACCGTGTTCGACATGACGACGCACGGAAAGATCGGCTTCAGCGGCTCGGAGACCAGCGCCTGCAGCGGGCTCGATTGTAGCGGCACGCGCACATCGGCCATCTTCATGATCGTCGATGTATGGCCGGCGGCCGACACGGCGACTTTCTTGGCGCCGATGAAGCCGCGCGAGGTCTCGACCCCGGTCACGCGTCCATCGGGGCCGCGGCGGATGCCGGTCACTTCGCAATTCTGGATGATATGCACACCGCGATCCGAGGCTGCGCGGGCATAACCCCAGGCGACCGCGTCGTGCCGCGCCGTACCGCCGCGCCGCTGCAGCGCCGCGCCGTTGATCGGGTAGCGGGCGCTCGCCGAGATATCGAGCGGCGGGCAATAGGCCTTGGCCTGCTCCGGCGTCAGCCATTCATTGTCGATGCCGTAGAGCCGGTTGGCATGGATATGCCGCTTGAACGACTGCTGGTCGTGAATATTGTGCGAGAGCATCATCACGCCGCGCGGCGAATACATCACATTGTAGTTGAGCTCCTGAGAAAGCCCTTCCCAGAGCTTCATCGAATGCTCGTAAATGTGCATGCTCTCTTCATAGAGATAGTTCGAGCGGATGATGGTGGTGTTGCGCCCGGTATTGCCGCCGCCGAGCCAGCCCTTTTCGATCACCGCCACATTGGTGATGCCGTGCTCCTTGGCGAGGTAATAGGCCGCACCCAGCCCGTGACCGCCAGCGCCGATAATGACGACGTCGTATTCGGCGCGCGGCTCCGGCGAAGTCCACTGCTTCTCCCAGCCCTTATGGCCACGAAGGGCCTCCCTCGCCACGGCAAAAACCGAATATTTCCGCATCCGCCTTCTTCTCCTTCAGGAAAGGGCTGTTCTCCGCGCCCATACAAATCGCAAATCCAAATGCGGCACAACGGTTCTTTTGCGACAGCCGAACGCTTTGCTTTTGACACTAAGCGACATGATGCCGAAAACGGCGCGGTTTTTAGACGACATCGTGCGCTGCTTGCGAAATCCGCTCGGCAGCACAAGGCAAAACCAACTTTCCCCCCGGGCCCGCCGCCCGGTCCTAGCCCAAGTGGGCGAGAAGACAAGCAGTTACTAAAATGTTAATTCACCCTATATTTCCGGGGTTCCTGTATCATGTGGGGTCGGCGTTCATTACTCCAGGCGTTTTGCATTGTGGTTGCCGTCGCGCAACCGACACTCGCCGCCGAGCCGGTCGGCCAGGCTGTCGTCATCAAGACGGAGGTGACGGGACAGAGCGGCCCCATCGAAGTCGACGCCAGCGTCCATCGCAACGAACGCATCAAGACATCGCCCTCGGGACTTGGCCAGTTCCTGTTCCGTGACGGCACGAAGCTCGCGGTGGGCTGGGGCTCGTCGGTGGTGATCGACAAATATGTTTTCGATGATTCCCAATCGGTCAAGAAACTCACCATCAGAGCGGCAAAGGGCACGTTCCGCTGGGTGAGCGGCAGCTCCAATTCCTCCGCCTACCAGATCCTGACACCCGCCGGCACGATCGGCGTGCGCGGCACCGCTTTCGACTTCTACGTCGGCCCTGATGGCACGACCGCCGTCGTGTTGTTGAATGGCGCGGCCCAGTTCTGCGGCCCGGGCGGCTGCCGGCAATTGCAACAGCGCTGCGATTGCGTGGTGGCCAAGCCGAACGGCAATATGTCGGCGGCACGCCGGGTCGATCCCAGCATTCTCGATACGCTCGGAAATCCCCGCGCGCTCCCTTTCCTTTCGGGCAATCAGCGGCTTGCAGGCGGCATCGGCATGCTCGGCGGCTGCAATATGGCCTCGGTCGCGCCGGAGAGAAAAGACAGAAAACCGCCGCCGCCGGCAATAGAGCCTGCGCCCCAAAAGCAGGATCCGCCGCAGAAACAGGCCGAGCCGCAAAAGGAGCGGCCGAACAAGCCCGACAAACCGCATCATGACAAACCGGATCATGACAGGCCGCATCACGACAAGCCGGATAAGCCCGACAAGCATGATGGCCATGGCCGGCATGACAACGACGGCAAGCCGGGAAATCACGGCGACGATCATCAAGACCATGACCGCCATCATGACGGATACCGCGATCGTGATCATGACAGAGATCGGGCCAACGACAGGGGCCGGAATTTCCATCGCGGACGCTGAAGTCCGTCAGTCGGCGGCGCTCTTTTCGCTCCCCTCCGGCGCCTCGCGAAAATGATCGGTCCTGCCGGATATGCGCTGGTAGAATTCCGCCAGAGCGCCGGTCACCTGCACCGCCCTGAGCTTGACGGCACCGATCAGCTTCCGGCTGTTCCGCGAATGTGATCGCAGGGCCTCCATCAACTGCCTGTGAACGACCTCTAGCGCGGCGAATTCCTGAGATTCCGCGACCCGCTCATCGCCGACGACGGCAAGGATCTGCGTCCGGCTGCTTTTTCCCTTGAGCGGTAGGGCGCCGGCCGCGATCAGCGCCATTCCCCGCACAGACCGCGCCGTGCTGTCGGAGATGAGGATATCGAAGCCGACCTCCTTGCAGCATGACTCGATGCGGGCCGCGACATTGACGGCATCGCCGACCGCCGAATAGTTGAAGCGCGTCTTGGCCCCCATATTGCCGACGCAGGCAAGGCCGGTATGGATGCCGATGCCGATACCGACCGGTTGTCCGGGCCCGAAGCCGAAGGCGTCGCCGGCGTTCAATTCGGCGAGCGTCTCGCGCATGGCAAGCGCTGCCCGGACAGCCTTGGTTTCATGATCGGCCACGTCGACGGGCGCATTCCAGAACGCCATGATCGAATCGCCGATGAATTTGTCGAGCGTACCTTCATTGCCCACCACATGGCGGCTCAGCGCATCGAGCAGCGTATTCAGGAAGGCGACGACATCGGTCGGCGCCAGCCGCTCGCTGATCTCGGTGAAATTCCGGACATCGACGAACATGACCGTCAGTTCGCGGTCGTCGCCGCCGAGGCGCAAGGCATCGCGGGTATGCTCGATACGATGAAGCAGCGATGGCGAAAGATAATGCCCGAAGGCGCGCCGCACCTCACGCCGCTCCCGGTCGATCACCAGGATCCGGAAGGAGGTCGCAGCAAAATGGATGATCGACCCGCTGACGATCGGCGCCAGCGGATCGAAAAGAAGCCCGGCATAGAGAAAGGAGAGCCAGGAGGCGACAAGTGCCATGGCCGTGATCAGCAGGCCGCAGATCAGCGCGACGGCGGGGCTGACGAAGGTCGTCACCACGACGAGCAGGCAGCCGAGCACGGCGATCGTCAGGATTTCCATCCCATCCGCCCAGTCCGGCCGCGACAGGAACTGGCCCGATAGGATCTGCTCGACCGCCTGCGCATGCAGCGAAACGCCGGGAACGTTCTCGCCGAGCGCCGTGACACGGATGTCCTGCAGGCCGGCCGCCGACGTGCCGACGAAGACGATGCTGCCGTCGATCGCGGCCGCGACCTCGGGAGAGGCCCCTTCGGCCGCAAGCACCTGACGGGCGGATATATAACGCTCGGCCCGATCGGGCGTGACATAGAGCCAGAGTTCGCCCGCCGCCGTCAGCGGCACGATGAAATCGCCGATCTTTGCCGATGTCATGATCCCGGCGCGATCGGGCGCGCCCGACAGAACATAGGTCGAGACCCCCTGCGCGACGCGCAGCGCCTCGATCGCGAGATTGGGATAGAGCTGCTGGCCGTCGGTCAAAAACAGCGGAACCGCCCGCACCACCGGCGAGGGATTGCCAGGATTGAGGCTGATATGGCCGAGCCCCGCCGCATTCGCCTCCAATTGCGGCCTGAGCGGCGTCGAGGCGCCGAGATAGGGCGGCGCCTCGACCGGGCTTTCGCCGGTGAAGGCGAAGCCCGCTTTGACCGGCGGCCGGTAATTGCCCTCGTTGGAAAGGCCGAAGCCGAGCACGACGGGCTTCTCGGCAATCGACCGGGCGAATATCTCGTCATTATCGGGCAGCTTCTCGGCAAGCGAAGGATCGACCCCGGCGGCCTCGCGCACGACATTGCGCGGCGACAGCCGGTCCGGCTCGGAAAACAGAATATCGAAGGCGATGGCGGAAGCGCCCATTTGAGAAAGCCGGTCCACCAGCAGGGCAAGCCGGTCCCGCGGCCAGGGCCATTGTCCGAACTCGCGCAACGAGGCCTCGTCGATATCGATGACGCGGACCGGCATCGGCTGGAACGTCCTCGGAACCAGCCGCTGATATTCGTCGAAGGTCACACCGCGGATCAGCTTGAAAATCCCGGGATCTTCTGCCCGCAGGATCGTGAGCAGCGCCACGATCGCCAGGCCGATAACGACACCGATTTGCTGGACGCGCGTCATGAACTCACCGGGTGTCCCCTCCACGGCCCGCAGAACCGCCCGCACCTGCCGGCAGGCTACGCCGCTTTCGCTCCAAACGCCATTCGCACATGCCGTCCGGGCCTTCTCTTTCAATGGGCCGCGCTACGCCTTAAGTTTTGGCCGGGCTTTTGCCTGAATGACAGGGGATGGTAGGGCTTCGATCTTGCCGGGCAGCCGGCGAAATGTTCTTGTAGCGATCGAAAATCGAATGCCTTTCCAGAGAAGAACGAGGGGTCGCCGTGATTTCCGAAACCGCCGCGCGCCGGAGCGGCTATTGGCTGATAGTCGTCGTGCTGGCAATGCTCGCGGGACTGCCGCTGGCCGTCTGGCTCGATATCAGCGATCTCTCGGGAAATACCCTACGGCGTCAGGCGCGCGACATGAGCTCGCTGATATCGAGCATCCGCTCCTATTATTCCGCCAACGTCGTCGGCCGTGTTCTCGCCGCCCACGCCAGCGGTGCGACCGAGGGCACGACCGTCTCCCACAATTACGCGAATATACCAGGCGCCATTCCGCTGCCGGCCACCCTTTCCCTGGAACTCGGCGACGTCATCAAGGAGCAGCAGGCCAATATCACCTATCGTTTCGTCTCCGACCTGCCATTCAAGAGCCGCGCATCCCACGAGCTCGACGATTTCGAGAACAAGGCGCTCGCCGCGCTGCGCGCCAATCCGCAGCAGACGCTGAACGACCTCACCCGTGTCGGCCTGACCGATACCTTGCGCTTCATCACTCCCGTCGTCATGGGCCAGGCCTGCGTTGCCTGCCACAATACCCATCCCGAAAGCCCGAAAACCGATTGGAAAGTCGGCGATGTGCGCGGCATTCAGGAAGTCATCATCCGGCAGCCCTATGTGAGCAACGTCTTCGCCTTCAAATATCTGCTCTGTTATTTCCTGTTCGTCGCTCTCATCGGCATCAGCTTCATTCTGCTCCAGCGGCAGCAGACGCGTGCGATCCATAGTGCCAACCTGGATCTGGAAGCGGCGAACGAGTTTCTGGCCAGCGTTTCCCTGAAGATTTCGCGCTATCTCTCGCCGCAGATCTACAAAAGCATCTTCTCCGGGCAGAAGGACGTCGTCGTTCACACCGAGCGCAAGCGCCTGACGATCTTCTTCTCCGACATCAAGGATTTCACCGCGACCACCGAGCGCCTGCAGCCGGAAGCGCTGACGGAGATGCTCAACGAATATCTGACGGAGATGTCAAACATTGCCCTGGAACATGGCGGCACGGTGGACAAGTTCATCGGCGACGCGATGCTGGTGTTTTTCGGCGACCCGGAAACCAAAGGTCCGGAGGAGGACGCGAAAGCCTGCCTGCGCATGGCCGTCGACATGCAGCGCCGTCTCGGCGAACTCAAGGACAGATGGCGCAGAAACGGCACCGAAGAGCCTTTCGTCGTCCGGATGGGCATCAACAGCGGTTATTGCAATGTCGGCAATTTCGGCAGCAGCGACCGAATGGACTATACGATCATCGGGGCGGAGGCCAATCTCGCAGCCCGGCTGCAATCGATCGCCCAGGGCGGACAAATCGTCATCAGCTACGAAACCTATGCGCTGGTGACCGAAATCGTCGACGCGCACCCGCTGCCGCCGATCACGATGAAGGGCATACAGCGCGAGATCGTGCCCTATGCGGTGGATGGGCTGACGCTCGGGGCCGACCATAAGAGCCGCGTGCTCAGCGAACACCTGTCGGGCCTCGACCTGCATCTGGATATGAGCCGGCTGGAGCCGGCCGATCGCCTCCGGGTCAGGACGGCTCTCAAGGAGGCGATCGCCGCACTTGATGAAACCGCGCCCGGGGCGGCCGGATCGTGACCGGATAGGGGCAAGCGTGATTTTTCCACCCGCTTCCCATATCCATCTGGACTTCCAATACCCGATCTGCTATCCCGCATCACCAATCGCAAGGCTGCGGCCGCGCGAACGTTATATTTTTGCCCCTGGCGCTGCGCCGCCGCAGGCATCACCAACCAAAGGAACGTGATTCTCGTGCAGGTACTTGTCCGCGATAACAATGTCGATCAGGCTCTCCGCGCTCTCAAGAAGAAGATGCAGCGTGAAGGCATTTTCCGCGAAATGAAGATGCGCGACTACTACGAGAAGCCGTCGCAGAAGCGTGCGCGCGAAAAGGCCGAGGCTGTTCGCCGCGTTCGCAAGCTGGCCCGCAAGCGCGCCCAGCGCGAAGGTCTGGTCGCACGCTGAGCGTTGCCGTCGTTTTTTCGACGTTTTCAGATGCATTGTGGCGGGGGCGATGGGTTCGCCACCGCCTTTTTTAGTTTGCCGCTGAAGATCGCATATCCCGGTATCGGATATGCCGCATGGGGAAAGCGAGCCCGAATGGCTGTCAACACCTTCAATCCGTCCCGCGCCTGGCGCCTGCAGAAAACCGCATTCCTGCCCGCTTTGGCGCTGGCGGCAATGTTCGGCCTTGCCGGCTGTGAGACGACAAACACCACGGATGCCGTGATCCGCATCGACAAGGCGCAGGGTTCGGAAGAAAATATCGCCTCGCTGACGGCTGTCATCAACGCCAATCCCAAGGATCCCGAAGGCTACAATGTCCGCGGTTCCGCCTATGGCCGCGGCGGCCAGTTCCGTCAGGCGCTGAACGATTTCAACACTGCATTGCAGATCAATCCGCGGTTCTTCCAGGCCTATGCTAACCGCGCCCTGGTCTATCGCAACATGGGCCAGCAGGCCCAGGCGATCAGCGATTACAATGCCGCGCTGCAGATCAATCCGAGCTACGACGTCGCCTATATCGGCCGCGGCAACGTCTATCGCATGGCCGGCCAGGACGACCAGGCCTTCAACGATTTCGACAAGGCGATCCAACTCGGCACCACCGATGGGCGCGCCTATCATAATCGTGGCCTGATCTATCAGAAGCGCAATCAGCAGGACAAGGCGATCGACGATTTCTCGAAGGCGATCTCGCTCGCGCCGAATTCGCCCGAGCCCTATAATGGCCGCGGCATTTCCTACATCGCGCTGAACGACAACGACAACGCCTTTGCCGATTTCAACCACGCGATCGAACTCAATGGCAACATCGCCGAATCCTGGGCCAACCAGGCGCTCGTCTACGAGCGGCGCGGCGACAAGGCGAAGGCCGCCCGGTCCTATCGCCATGCCGTCGGCCTCGATCCAAAGTACCAGCCGGCCCGCGATGGCCTCACCCGCGTCGGCGCTTCGGCCGGCTAAGGACATGAAACGGCGGCCGAAATATCGGCCGCCGCACGGCCTCGAAACGACAAGCCGAAAAACTGCCGTCGTCCTCGATGACATATCATAGTATGTTGCAACCTGCTCCTGCTCCCCCTAACATGGCGCTGCTTCGATAGCCTGCTATCGGGCGTTCGAACCAGTTTGAGGGCGGCTTGCGAGAGATGCGGATCTTTGCTTTCCTGACCGCTCGCAAAAACCGTTGCCCGCTGCATGTGATGTGGCGCAACAAATGAAAATCGTCGCACTGTTCTTTCCCAAGGCCTCGATCGGCACCTATCTCGTCGCCATGGCGGTGGCGATCGCATTGCCGATCTTCGCCTTCGTGGCGCTGCTTCTGCTGCAGCTGGAAGACAATCAGCGCTCGACGCTGAAGCGTGAGACGGCCCAGGATGCGCTCGCCCTGTCACGCATCATCGACCGCCAGCTTCAGGACATGGCGACGACGCTACGACTGCTTTCGAGTTCACCGGAACTCGAAGACGGCAATCTCGCCGCCTTCCATCAGCGCACGGAAACGGCCCTCAGAGACAATACGCTGTTCGTCATCGCCGTCGACCGCGCCGGCCAGCAACTCTTGAATACGCGCCGGGCGTTCGGCACTCCGCTCGGCGAGATAGCGAACATCCCGGCCCTCCAGGAAGTCATGACTTCCGGTCGCATCGAGGCCTCCGACGTCTTTCGCGGCCGCACCAGCGGCGACTGGGTCTATAACGTCACCCTGCCGCGGAAGAATGATCCCGTCGCAGCCCTGATCATTACCCAGGACGCCAAGGATCTCGGCAAACTGGTGACGACCGAGGGGCTCGCTCCCGGCTGGTCGGCCGCCGTCATCGATCAGAGCGGCCACGTCGTCGCCGCCACCGGCCCCGCCAATCTCGAACCCGGTACGCCCTTCGATCCGCGCATCCTGCCGGCGTTCACCGCATCACGCGGCGTCTTCCAGGACGAGACGATCCTGCCGCACATGCTGCTCGGTTATTCCAGGATTCCCGGTTGGTCGTGGAAAACGGTGATCTGGGGACCGATCGCCCAGGCATCGATCCTGAGCACCTGGCGTTTCCTCATCATCGGCGGCGTGGCTCTGGTGCTCGTGGCGGTGCTCGGCGCCTATGCAGTCGCAAGACAGGTGCGCACCACCATCCGCGATATCGCCGAAATGGCCGACCGCATGGGTGAAGGCCATATCGTCTCGCCGGTCGAGACCAGCGTCATCGAGGCGAACCAGGTGGCGATCGCCCTTTCGAATGCCTCCTTCGATCGCAGCCAGACCGAGGACCGGCTGCGCTTCGTCATGCACGAGCTCGTCCACCGCACCAAAAACCTTCTGACGCTGGCCCAGGCAATGATGCGCCAGCTCGCCAAACAGGCCGACAGCGTCCAGACCTTCCAGGCCGCCGTCGCCGATCGTCTCGAGGGGTTGGGGCGTTCGATCGAGCTTCTGACCAGCGAGCAATGGGGAGGCGTATCGCTGCGGCGGGTTGTCGACATTCACCTGCAGGCCTTTCCGCAATCGCATGAACAGATCGAAATCACAGGCAAAGACTTCGTGCTGAAGCCCGATGCTGTGCAGAATCTCGGCCTTGCCCTGCATGAACTCGCCACCAATTCGGTGAAATATGGTGCGCTCTCCGTCCCGCAAGGGCGTGTCCGCTTCGAATGGCACGATGTCAGGGAGGAGGACAAGCCGGACGCCCTGCTCCGCTTCACCTGGGAGGAGCGCGGCGGCCCGCCTGTGGCAGAACCGACCCGCTCTGGCTTCGGCACGACCGTCATCAAGGCGCATGCCGCCTCCGCCTTCCGCGGCACGGTGCAGGTCGATTTCCGGCCCGAGGGACTGTTGTGGGTGCTGACGGCGCAGCGCGCCACGCTAGAGCGGGAATAACTCCCGGAACAATCGCCACCCCTACCCGTTTCGAACAGGTCGTTCTCAAGGAGAAAGATCATGTTCAAGCAAACGATGATCGCAGCCGCTACTCTGGCGGCCGCTGCCTGGGCAAATCAGGCCGGCGCGGAAAACTATGTCACGCTTGGCCGCCTGGTCTGCGGATCGGATGGCGGCCAGGGTCTGATCATCACCTCGCAAAAGAACCTTATCTGCACCTATACGCCGGCATCGGGCGGCGCCAAGGCTGTGTATGCCGGTAAAATCGAGAAGTTCGGCCTCGACATCGGCCAAACCGGCAAGAGCGTGATGATCTGGCAGGTGCTGGCAAAAACCGGCACGGATATGCCGCAATACGCGCTGGCCGGCGAATATTACGGCGTCGGGGCGGATGCGAGCATCGGTGCAGGCGCCGGCGCCAAGGTGATCGCCGGCGGCACCAACAAGGCGTTCATGTTGCAGCCGCTGAATGTCCAGGCCCAGGAAGGGCTGAACCTCGCCATCGGGGTCGAGAAGATGACGCTCGTGCCGGGCGAGGTATGACGGCACAGGCCATCCCCCTCAATCGAACAGCCGCCCGAGGGGCGGCTGTATCGGCGTCACCCATGCGCGATCGCCTTGTTGATATCCTCGGTCATTTTCTTCGCGTCGCCGAGCAGCATCATCGTGCCGTCCTTGTAGAACAGCGTGTTGTCGATGCCGGCATAACCCGAGCCGAGCGAGCGTTTGACGAACAGGCAGGTCTTTGCCCGGTCGACGTCGAGGATCGGCATGCCGTAGATCGGCGAGGTCTTGTCGTCGCGCGCCGCCGGATTGGTGACGTCATTGGCGCCGATGACATAGGCGACGTCGGCCTGGGCGAATTCCGAATTGATATCCTCGAGTTCGAAGACCTCGTCATAGGGAACATTGGCTTCGGCGAGCAACACGTTCATGTGGCCGGGCATGCGGCCGGCGACCGGGTGGATCGCATATTTCACTTCGACGCCGTTCTTCTTCAGATTGTCGGCGAGTTCGCGCAACGCATGCTGGGCCTGGGCGACCGCCATGCCGTATCCCGGCACGATGATGACCTTCGATGCATTGGCCATCAGATAGGCCGCATCCTCGGCCGAACCGAGCTTGACGGTCTTGTCTGAAGTGTCGGGCCCGCCGGATGCCGTCTCGCCGCCGAAACCGCCGAGGATGACGGAGACGAAGGAACGGTTCATGCCCTTGCACATGATGTAGGAAAGAATGGCGCCGGAAGAACCGACAAGCGCGCCGGTGATGATCAGCGCCAGATTGCCGAGTGTGAAGCCGATGCCGGCCGCAGCCCATCCGGAATAGGAATTCAGCATCGAGACGACGACCGGCATATCGGCGCCGCCGATCGGCACGATCAGCAGAACGCCGAGCGCCAGTGACAGCGCCACCACCGCCCAGAAGTCGAAATGGCTTTCGGTGGCGGCAAGCCCGATGATGAACAGCACGATCAGCACCAGCAGGGTCGCATTGATCATATGCCGGTAAGGCAGCAGGATCGGCTTGCCGGACATGCGCCCATCGAGCTTCAGGAAGGCGATGATCGAGCCGGTGAAGGTCAGCGCACCGATCGCCACGCCGAGCGCCATCTCGACGCGCGCCTCGGTGTGGATCTGGCCGATCTCGCCGATGCCGAAGGAGGCGGGGGTATAGAGCGCCGAGGCCGCGACCAAGACGGCGGCAAGGCCGACCAGCGAATGGAAGCCGGCGACGAGCTGCGGCATCGAGGTCATGGCGATGGTGCGGGCGACATAGGCGCCGACGCTGCCGCCGATGGCAAGGCCGAGGATGATCAGCACGAAGCCGCCGAAATTGGGCGTCGCCAGTACCAGCGTCGTCAGGATGGCGATCCCCATCCCGATCATGCCGTAGAGATTGCCCCTGCGGCTGGTGGCCGGATGCGAGAGACCCCGCAGTGCCAGGATGAAGAGAACGCCAGAGACGAGGTAGAGGAAGGCTGCGATATTGGTCATCGGTTCCTCACCGGTCTTTCTTGCGGTACATCGAGAGCATCCGCTGCGTCACGAGGAAGCCGCCGAAAATGTTCACTGAGACGAGCACGAGCGCCACGAAGCCGAAGCCTGTCGCAAGCCGGCTTGTCGAGATGCCGACCGCCAGAAGCGCGCCGACGACGATGACGGAAGAGATCGCATTGGTGACCGCCATCAGCGGCGTGTGCAGCGCCGGTGTCACCGACCACACGACATAATACCCGACGAAGATCGACAAGACGAAGATCGCCAGTTGGAAGACGAAGGGATCGATCGCCCCGCCGGTCGCAGCACTGGCCGCCTCAGGTGCATGGGCCGCCGCCGTGACAACGGCGGTCACCGCCTGGTCGAGCTGTTCCAGCGCTCTGTCCATTGCTTCACTGGCCATCACAGATCTCCCTTCTTCGCGCCGCCGAAGGCGGGATGAACCACGTCGCCGGCATAGGTCAGCATCGTCGCCTTGACGAGCTCGTCGTCGAGGTTGACGACGACGCTCCGGCTTTCCTTGTTGACCATGGTCTCCAGGAAGGTGACGAGGTTCTTGGCGTAGAGCGCCGAAGCGCTGGCCGCGACCCGGCCCGGCATATTGGCGAAACCGATCACCTTGACACCGTCGACATCGGCGATCTCGCCGGCGACGACGCCCTCGATATTGCCGCCGCGCTCGACCGCGAGGTCGACGGCGACCGCGCCCGGCTTCATCGCTGCGAGCATGGCGCGCGAAACAAGCCGCGGCGCCGCGCGGCCGGGGATCAGCGCGGTGGTGATGACGATATCCTGCTTGGCGATATGTTCGGCCACGAGTGCGGCCTGCTTGCCCTGATAGTCGGCGGACATTTCCTTGGCATAGCCGCCGGCCGTTTCCGCCGCCTTGAACTCCTCGTCCTCGACGGCGATGAACTTGGCCCCGAGCGAGGCCACCTGCTCCTTGGCGGCCGGGCGCACGTCGGTGGCCGAGACCGCAGCACCCAGGCGCCGTGCGGTGGCGATCGCCTGAAGACCGGCGACGCCGGCGCCCATGACGAAGACCTTGGCGGCCGGCACGGTGCCGGCAGCCGTCATCATCATCGGCATGGCGCGGTCATAGACCGCCGCCGCCTCGATGACTGCCTGATAGCCGGCGAGATTGGCCTGGGACGACAGCACATCCATGGACTGGGCGCGGGTAATGCGCGGCATCAGTTCCATCGCGAAAGCCGAGAGGCCGGCGCCTGCCAGCGCCGCGATCGCTTCGTCATTACCGTAGGGATCCATGATGGCGATGACCACGGCACCGCTTTTATAGCCCGAGATTTCCTGTTCGGTCGGGCGGCGCACCTTCAGCACGACGTCGGCGGAGGCTGCATCGGCAAAACTGCCGATCCTGGCGCCCGCAGCCTCGAACTCTCCGTCCGGAACACGCGACGCCGCACCGGCACCGGCTTCGACGACGATGTCGAAGCCGAAACTTTTCATTTTCTTCACGGTCTCGGCGGAGGCCGCGACGCGCGTCTCCTCACCCGCAATTTCCCTTGCAACGAAAACGATATTGCCCAACTGCCCCCTCCTCCGGGTCAGCCAGACCGCCGCAGGCTTCCCTGCGCAGGCCAAGCACCTAAAGCATGTCGCGCAAAACTGTCCGGCGGTTCTGCGATAACCATATGCGAGAAAATATAGACCTGAAGCGCGAGCAGCGAATCTGACCGATCGCGACGCGCTTCAGTGACAAGCTTCGGCGAAGCCCTCCCCCTTTGCCGCGATCAGCGGACCAGGAAGACGCCGGCAGCGAGAAGAATGATGAAGACGAAGAGGCCGCCGAGAAGGCCGGCGCCGCCGAAGAAACCTGCGGTCATCGCAAGCAGGAGGACGATGAGAAGCATCGAGCCGTATTTCGTGGCGGTGATGAACATGTCGTAGGTCTTTTCATGTTCCTTGTAATCCATCGGTGCCCCGGTCTCGACCGGTCCGGTATGATGTTCGGCCATAAATATCGTCTCCCTGAAATGCCTCTGCGCTGCCTGATTCCCTCGGCTGGCGAGGGAAATCCCTGCTTGCAGGAATTACACAATGACAGGCGAAAGCGCAATGCATGAGAATGCCGCAGACGCGCTTGATAACCGCCATGTCCCGTGGCTGGAACAGGCCTCAGGCGGGCGGCGCCGTGATCACAGCGGCAGGTCGGTGCCGAGTTCGCCCTGCGGCACGAAGCGCGCCGTCGGAATGATGGTGAGCGGTGGCAATGTGTCGTTGGGATTGCGCGAAAACATCATCCGCTGCTCACTGGCGCTGGAGATGAAGAAGGGATAACGCGTCAGCAGCTTGCGCCCGACCTCGATCACATTCGTCGCCATCAGCGTCATGTCGATCCCGTAATTCTTCGCCAGCCGGCCGGGCACGACCGTGTCGGCATAGAAGACCCGCTTGTAGAAGGCTGCATGCGGCGGCCGAACAAACTGGAGAACCCGGTCCGCGCGGAAATACGCGGCCGCGACGATGGTCGGCCGCAGCGTCAGATAGGGAACCCAGGGCAAATCGGCGGTGAGTTCGGGGTCGGCCGCGAAACGCGCCGGATCGATCAGCGTCAGCCCCGCATCCAGAAGCTCATCCATCGCCTCGGGAAAGGCGCCGCCGGATTGGCTGAGGCGATGCTCCGGTGTCACATAATGAACCCGGATGGTGCTGATCAGTTCCCCATAATAATACAGGCCGAAGATATAGGCGTGACTATCGAAATCGCTGTCGTCAAGCAGTCCCTTCGGGGCGAGCGCGAGCACGTCGTGGGCCTTGTAAGCCTTGTAGCGCAGGCGTTCCACCTGCTCCATGTCTTCGCTGCTTTCGACGCGGCGATATTCGACATGATCCAAAACTTCCAAAATTTTCGCGCTGAAATCGCTACGCTTGAACAGTGTCTCTGACATTTTCCCGATCCGCTCGTTAACGGATCATTAATCATATGCCGGCGGGATTTAGGCAAGGAAATCCGATAATTCGGGCCGTTTATAAAGTATTAAGGTTAACGCTGGGGAAAATTGTCAGAGGAAAGGCGGCCGATGCGGAGGCTCAGGCGACCTTGTTGCGCCGGCGCTGAACCGGGCGGCGGCCGATGCCCTGCTGCAACAGCGGGATATTCTGGGAAGGCACGGGCTGCGAGAAAACATAGCCCTGCACGAGATCGGTGCTGCGGTGCTTGTTGAGCAGAGCGAGCTGCTCTTCGGTCTCGACACCCTCGATGACGATCTTCAGGCCCAGTTCGCGGGCGAGGTGGACTGTGCCGCGCAGGAGTTTGAGGCGGCGGGTGTCCTCGACGATATTGCGGACGAAGGAGCGATCGATCTTGACGATATCAAGCGGCAGCGTGTCGAGATAGCTGAGGCTGGAGAAGCCGGTCCCGAAATCGTCGATAGCGATGGTGATGCCGCGGGCCCTGAGTTCGGCCAGGATGGCGCGCACGGCCGCCGGCTCGTCGATCAGGCAACTTTCCGTGACTTCGAGATGCAGTCGCGCCGCGTCGAGGCCGGAATTGGCAAGCGCATCGGCGACCACCTGAAGAATATCGGCATCCCTGAGATCCCGCGCCGAGAGGTTGACCGAGACGGCGATATGGTCCGGCCAGTTCATGCATTCGCTGCAGGCCTTGAACAGGACGAAGCGGGTGATATCGGAGATGATGCCCATATCCTCGGCGAGCCGGATGAAGACATCGGGCGGGATCGAGCCCTTCTCTGGATGCACCCAGCGCGCCAACGCCTCGGCGCATTCGATCCGCGAACCGTCGGCCCTGAACATCGGCTGGAAGACCAGATGCAGCGCTTGCGCCGAAACCGCCTCGCGCAGATCCGCCTTCAGCTTCTGCTGTTCGATGTAGCGGCCGTCCATCTCCCGCTCGAAGCCGGAGATGCCGCCCTTGAAGCGCGACTTGCTTTCGAACAGGGCAAGATCCGCCTTGACGCTCCATTCGTCCATGGCAAAGGCGGTGCTTTCGAGGATGGCGTAGCCGGCGCTGAGCGAAACGAGGAAAGTCAGCTCGTCGACCTCGTAGTGCCCCTGGATCGCGGCGTGCACACGGCGGATCTCGATGTCGAGCGAGGCCGGCTCCCTCGCATGCGGGAAGAACAGGATGAACTGGTCGCCCATCAGCCGGCCGAGAATGGCGTTGCCGGAGGCCTGCTTGACGCGGGCGGCGATAGCGCAGAGCAGATGATCGCCGGTGACATGGCCGCGCATGTCGTTGACATGTTTGAATTCGTCGATGTCGAGCACCATGAAGCCGAGGGGTCCGGTCTTTCTCGGATGTTTGGCGAGATACTCCTGCACCAGCTGCCCGAAATATTCCCGGTTCGGCAGGCCGGTCAGCGCATCGAAGCGGACCATGTGCATGATCTTCTGCTCCGCCTTCACCCGGCTCGACACGTCCTCGAAGATCAGCACGGCGCCGCCATCGGCCCTTCGGCTGGCGGAGAATTCCAGCGACAGGCCCTCGGGAAAATGAACGAGCGTGCGCGACAGGTTGCCTTCGGCGACCTGGGTGAGCTGGCGCAGGATGAGTTCCGGCTGCGAGGCGTCCATGAAGCTGTAGCGCGCGCCGTAGCGCAGCACGGCGCCGAGATCGCGGTCTTTCAGCCGCTCCGGCGCACCGATCTTCAGAAGCTCGCAAGCCTTGCGGTTGACGACCTGGATACGGTTTTCGGCATCGACCATGACCAGGCCATGCGGCATGTTGTTCAGCGCCGTATCGAAGCGGTCGGCGATGATGGTGATTTCCCGGCGCGCGATGACATTCTCATAAAGGAACTCGCGCACGCCGTTCGCCATCGCCCGCGTCGTCAACCAGAAGGGAATGAGGAAGATCGACAGCAGGCCACGATAGAAATCCAGCGCCATCAGGCTGCAGACGATCATCGGCAGACAGCAGGAGAAGGTCTGCAGGTCGACCGCCAGGCGTGAACCGTAATTGCGGCCGACGACGGAAACCATGGTCGCCATGGTGACGGCGATGCAGGCAAGTTCGGCAAAAGAATCGTGAACGACGAAGATGGCGTAACCGCTGGCAAGGCCAAGCAGCGCGGTGGTGCAGGCCGCACCGGCAACCAGGATCCGCTCCCAACGCTCGATTCCGGCGTGCGACAGGCTCTCCTTGTCGACCCCATCGAACTGCCGGAAAATGACCATGCGAATGCAGAAGACCAGGAGGAAGGCAGCGGCCAGCAGGATGTAGACGAAGGATTGGGTCTTGGCGGCAACGGCAAGGCACGTCGCGACGTGCACGATCACGCCGGCAAGAAGCGTCATGCGGTTCCCGGAAAGGGAACTCACAAACGACAGATACACATCTAAAGGGACCCTGTTCGGGTTATCTGGCTTCATCCACACTTTCCCTGTGCGCGGGAATTCTAAGCCCAACCCTTTAAAAATTGATTTCAATGGAATCAAACATTTGGTCAAATTTTCTAAAACCAGAGGATGAACCGTGCAGCTTACACGCGTTATTGCAGCCTCTTGGCGAGGTTGTTGAAATTTTTATCCACGCCTGGGTTGTCGAATTAGTATCCGGCCACACCACCGGGTCACGCCATCTAAGACTATACTCCAAGCCGAGGCATTTATCCTTCCAATTTCGAAGGCCGTGGTCTACATCGATTGCAAGAGGGAAAGCTGCCGGAAAAACGGCAGGGCAAAAACAAGGGAAACGAATGTCGGGACTTCTGGCGGCAAGCCGGCTGATCGATTCGGTCAGTCGGATCATGGGCAAACTTTCCGAATATATGGTGCTGTTCTGCTGTCTGATCAGCGCCGGAAACGCCATCGTCCGCTACGCCTTCAATTACAGTTCGAACGGCTGGCTCGAGATCCAATGGTATCTCTTCGCCTTCGTCGTCATGCTCGGCGCCTCGCATGCGCTGCGCAACAACGAGCATGTTCGCGTCGACCTGATCTATGGTTCGGTTTCCGACAAAGCCAAGATCTGGATCGACATCGTCGGCCTCATCGTCTTTCTCATCCCGGTTTGCGTCTTCCTCACCTGGATCTGCTGGCCCTTCTTCACGCTGTCCTATCAGCAGGGCGAAATATCGGGCAATGCCGGCGGGCTGATCCGCTGGCCCGTCAAGCTGGTCCTTGTCGCCGGTTTCGCATTGCTCTCCCTTCAGGGCGTTTCCGAGCTGATCAAGCGGATCGCCGCCCTGACCGGCCACATCAAGATCGACACGACATACGAAAAGCCGCTGCAATAGCGCTCCCGGGGAGAAACGGATTTGTTTGATTTCGGCATCATCCCGCCGGCGATGTTCCTGGGCATGGTCATTTTCATGCTCTACGGCTTTCCGGTCGCCTTTTCGCTGGCCGCCGTCGGCCTGTTCTTCGGCATCATCGGCATCGTCACCGGCCATTTCGGCGAAGTCTTCCTGCAGGCGCTGCCGCTGCGCTTCTTCGGCATCCTTTCCAACGACCTGCTGCTCGCCATCCCCTTCTTCACCTTCATGGGCGCGGTGCTGGAGCGCTGCGGGCTCGCCGAAGACCTGCTCGAAGGCACCGGCAAACTTTTCGGTGGCATACCGGGCGGCCTTGCCTATGCCGTCATCCTCGTCGGCGCGGTTCTCGGCGCCATCACCGGCACGGTCGCCGCCTCCGTCATCACCATGGGCGTGATCTCGCTGCCGATCATGCTGCGCTACGGTTACAACCCGCGCCTTGCGACCGGCGTCATCGCCGCCTCGGGCACCATCACCCAGGTGATCCCGCCCTCGCTCGTGCTCGTCGTTCTCGCCGACCAGCTCGGCCGGTCGGTCGGCGACATGTATCTCGGCGCGATCGGCCCCTCGATCCTGCAGGTGTCGATCTTCGTGCTCTTCATCCTGGTGATGTCGATCATCCGGCCGAAATCGATGCCGCCGCTGCCGAAGGAAGTGCGCGGCGACTTCAACTGGGCGCTGCTCGCCAAAGTGCTGATGGGCATGGTGCCCTCGATCGTGCTGATCTTTCTGGTGCTCGGCACGATCTTCATGGGCCTTGCGACGCCGACGGAAGCCGGTGCGCTGGGCGTTGTCGGCGCCATGGCGCTCGCCGCCATGAATCGCCGCCTCACCTGGCCGCTGATCCGCGAGGCGATGGCATCGACCACCCACATTACCTCAATGGTGGTGATGATCCTGATCGGCTCCACCTGTTTCAGCCTGGTCTTCCAGGGCATGGACGGCTCGCGCTGGATCGAACACATGCTGTCGGGCCTTCCCGGCGGCCCGGTCGGCTTCCTGATCTTCGTCAATATCTTCATCTTCGTGCTCGCCTTCTTCCTCGATTTCTTCGAGATCGCTTTCATCGTCATCCCGATGCTTGCCCCCGTCGCCTCCCATCTCGGCATCGACCTGATCTGGTTCGGCGTGCTGATCTGCGTCAACATGCAGACGAGCTTCATGCATCCGCCCTTCGGCTTCGCGCTGTTCTATCTGCGCTCGATCGCCGGCAAGGACGTCAAGACCTCGGATATCTACATGGGTGCCCTCCCCTGGGTCGGCATGCAGCTGATCCTGGTGGCGATCGTGATCTTCTGGCCGCAATCGGTGACTTATTGGCTGGATCACGGCCCGAAGGTCGACCCGAACTCGATCAAGATCGAAGTCCCGGGCTTCGGAGGCCAGCTCGGCCTGCCGCCGCTGGGCGGCGGCGGCAACGGCTCGCCGCAGATCCCCGGCCTGACCCTGCCGCCACTCGGCCTGCCGGGAGCACCGCCGCCTCCCGCCAAATAACCCCGCCACATAACAGGGCCAAAACAAAACCCCGGATCAAGCGATCCGGGGTTTTGTCATGCGTTGGTGTCATGCGCCGAAGGAAGCCCTCAGAGCTTTCCGGCCCGCTGCTGGATCATCATGAACGTATCGAAAGTGTATTCCGAAAGCTGCATCCAGAGATAGGCGTCCCGCTTAAAGGCGGTCTGATCGTCGTAGATCTTCTTGAAATACTGGTTGGTGCCCGAGATTTCGCTGTAGATGCCGGTTGCCGCCTGGAAGCAGGCTTCCATGATCTCCTGGCTGAACGGGCGCAGCGTCGCACCTTCTGCAACGAGCTGCTTCAGCGCCGTCGGGTTTTTCGTATCGTACTTCGCCAGCATGTTGGTGTTGGCGAAGGCGCAGGCGTCGGTCAGCGCTGCCTGATAATGCTTCGGCAGGTTGCTCCATTTCTCGAGGTTGAAGAAACCGTGCACCGTCGGGCCACCTTCCCACCAGCCGGGATAGTAGTAGTACTTCGCCACCTTGTGGAAGCCGAGCTTCAGGTCGTCATAGGGGCCGACGAATTCCGCCGCGTCGATCGTGCCTTTTTCCAGCGCCGGATAGATGTCGCCGCCGGCGATCTGCTGCGGGATGACGCCGACCTTCTCCATGACGCGACCGGCAAGGCCTGCAATGCGCATCTTGACGCCCTTGAGGTCGTCGAGCGTATTGATTTCCTTGCGGAACCAGCCGCCCATCTGCGCGCCGGTATTGCCGGCCGGCAGTGCATACATGCCCTGGGTGGCATAAAATTCGTTCATCAGCTTATTGCCGTTGCCCTCGTAATACCAGGCATTGGTCAGGCGGCTGTTCAGGCCAAACGGAATGGCCGTTCCGATGGCATAGGTCGGGTCCTTGCCGACGAAATAATAGGAGGTCGTATGAGCTGCCTCGACCGTGCCGGCGGCCACCGCATCGACGGCCTGCAGGCCGGGCACGATTTCACCGGCCGCAAAAGGCTGGATCGTGAAATTGCCGTCCGTCGCCGCGGCGACATGCTTGGCGATATCCTCGGCGCCGCCATAGATCGTATCCAAGCTCTTCGGAAACGACGACGTCATGCGCCACGCGATCTTCGGATTCTCCTGCGCGATCGCAGGCGCTGCCAATGCAGTTGCGGCGACCGCGCCGGCGCTGGCGGTTCCCGCCTTCTTGAAAAACGAACGACGATCCATCAAAAACCTCCCGTATGGATGGCACTGCGCGGCCAATCTTCACCCCACCCGCAGCCGGCGCAAACCTAAGCATGGCGGGGGCCGCGATTCAAGCTTTAGTCTATTAGCCTTTGGCATCAAGACGGCAATAAGGCAATGCGCGTGCCCCTATCAAAATCAGCGGCTTAGCGGCGAACCCGGAGCCACCGGGCGCTTCCGCCGTATTTTGGCCACCACGCGCAGCCAAGCGTTGACTTAAGGGCCATTCTGGCGCCAGAAACAGCAAGCACAGAGATTTTTACCGGAGTTGCTATGACGAAACCGATCGTTGCCATTCCTGCCGATATCCGCAGCTTCGACGGCGCGACCTGGCATGCCGTGCAGCATCAATATCTGCGTGCTGCCTTGAACGCGGCCGGCGTCATGGCCTTCATCATCCCCGCTTTCGAGCAAGGCTACGATACCGACGCGATCCTCGACCGCGTCGACGGCCTCCTGGTTTCCGGCTCGGCCAGCAATGTGCATCCCTCGCTCTACGGTGCCGAGGCGAGCGACAGGGACGGTCCCTTCGACCCTGCCCGTGACGCCATCAGCCTGCCGCTTATCCGCCGCACCATCGACCGCGCCATCCCGCTGCTCGCCATCTGCCGCGGCATCCAGGAGCTGAACGTCGCGCTCGGCGGTTCGCTGGCAAGCGAGATCCAGGAGCAGCCGGGCATCTCGGACCACCGCCGGCCTGAGGGCGTCGACCGCGACGGCATGTACGCCATTCGCCAGAGCGTCCACGTCAAGGAAGGCTCCTGCATCGCGACTATTCTCGGCCCCGGCGAGGTTCGCGTGAATTCCCTGCATCGTCAAGCGATAGCCAGGACCGCACCGCGCCTGCAGGTGGAAGCGATCGCCGAAGACGGCACGGTGGAGGCCGTCTCCGTCATCGACGCCAAGGCCTTCGCCGTCGGCGTGCAATGGCATCCGGAATATTGGGCCGAAACCGACGAGCCTTCGAACCAGCTATTTGCCGCTTTCGGCGATGCCGTCCGCGCCTACGCCGCCGGCAAGCTGCCGCTCACCCCCGCGCAGGCGATCGCCTGATGGTGCGACACCGGCGAAGCTGAAAGCGTGCTGTTTTAACGCTTCTGCGGCGTCTCCGGCACCGGCGTCAGCGCAGCACCTTTCTCGAACCAGGCGATGAGATTGTCGGCAACGAGATCGGCCATCGCGTTGCGGGTCGGCACCGAAGCCGAGGCGACATGCGGCAGGAGCACCGCATTGGCCGGTTCCAGCAGGCAAGCCGGCACGGTTGGCTCGTCATAGAAGACATCGAGGCCGGCCGCTCCGAGCGCGCCGGAGGCAAGGGCTGCGCTCAGCGCCGCCTCGTCCACCGTCCAGCCGCGGCCGACATTGACGAGAATGCCGTTCGGGCCGAGGGCGGCCAGAATATCGGCATCGATCGTCATGTGCGTCTGCGGCGTCTTCGGAACGATGGCGATCAGCGTATCCACCGCTTCCGCCAGCCCCTTCAGCGTCGGATGATAATCATAGGGTGCATCGGCATGGCGCGACCGCGTGTGATAACTGATCTTCACCTTGAACGGCTCCAGCCGCTTGGCGATCTCAAGCCCGATGCGGCCAAGGCCATAAAGCCCGACATGGCGGCCCTTGAGCGAGAAACGCGACAGCGGATAGGCCGTGCCCGGCTTCCAGTTGCCCGCCCGCAGCCAGGCCTCGGCCCGCGGCAATTCGCGGACGGTGTTCAGCAGCAGACCGATCGCCGTATCGGCGACTTCGTCGTTCAGCACATCAGGCGTATTGGTGACGACGATACCCTTTTCGGCGGCCCGCTTCACATCCATGCCGTCATAGCCGACACCGAAACTGGCAATCACTTCGACATGCGGCAGCTGGTCCATCCACACACCCGGGAAAGCGCCGGAGACGGCGACACCGCGGATGCGGCCGGCGGTCTCGGCGTCGAGCGCAAGCCTTTCCTCGCGCGCGACGGCGATGATGTCAAAACGATCCTCCAGCCTTTCGAGAACGCGCTCGTGTATCTTCCCGGGAACGAGAATGGCGATGCGGGACATGGCTTTTCCTCTTGGATGCGGTCTTGGCTCAGGCGCGGGGCCGATGGGGACTGGTGGACTGGCGGATGCGCATTTCCGGTTTGATCAGATGCATGCCGTCGGGCTCGTGGCTGCCGGCAAGCCGATCGAGCAGCGCCCGCGCCGCCAGGCGACCGACCTCGGTCTGGCCGTTCCAGACGGTCGTCAGCGCCGGCGTGGCGATCGACGCCTCCTCGAGATCGTCATAGCCGGTGACGGAAATGTCGCGTCCGGGCACCAGGCCGGCACGGGCAATACCGTTCATCAACCCGATCGCCACGAGATCGTTCCAGCAGACGGCCGCCGTCGGCTTCTGCGGCAGCGACAGGAAATGCACCGCCGCCTCGAAGCCGCCCTGCTTGGAGCGCGGGCCGGGAATGCGCAGGTTCGGATCGACCTCGATGCCGGCCTTGCGCAACGCATTGACATAACCCTGGTAGCGGTCGCGGCCGGTGGAGGTCTGGTCCGTGCCGCCGATCATCGCGATCGAACGATGGCCGAGACCGATCAGATGGTTGGTGGCAAGCGAGATGCCGTAGCTGTCGTCGCCGCGATAGGTCGGCAGGTCCTGGCCTTCCATCGAACGGGCGACCAGGATCGCCGGCATGCCGTTTTCTTCCGCCAGTTGCACGTCCTCAGGCGGCGTGCCGATCGCCGGCGACATGATGACGCCGTCGCCGCCGAGCTGCAGGAGCGTCTCGATGAAGGTGCGCTGCTTTTCGACATTGTCGTAGTGGTTGGAAAGGATGAAGGTATGGCGGCTGCGATCGAGCTCGCTCTCGATCGCCTTCAGGATCTCCCCGTAGAAGGGGTTCATGATGTCGTGCACGACGACACCGATGATGCCGGAGCGCGAGGTGCGAAGGCTGGCGGCGCGGCGATTGTAGATGTAGCCGAGCGCGCGCGCCTGTTCCTTGATCTTTTCCCGGGTATTGCCGGCGACGAGCGGGCTGTCGCGCAAGGCAAGCGATACGGTCGCCGTTGAAATGCCGAGCGTTTCGGCGATCGTCGAAAGCTTGATCTTCTGGACCACGTGTCCTCCTCCAGGCAGCACGCAAGACAGCAAGCCCCGCCGGTATCAGGCGCGGCCCCTTAAAATGTTTAATTAAAAGATTTAACCGGCGGAGGCAATTCGTCTTTCGGGGAAATTTCACTCTTCATCCGGTTCTTCGATATGAAGGGCTTCGGCCTGCAGATTGCCGTCGATCGCCTTCAGCAACCGGACGAGATTGCGGATTTCCTTTTCGGAGAATTCCTGCGTCGCCAACCTGTCGCAGGCCGAGGCTGCCATTTCGATCGCCTGCACGCTGCCGCGGCCGAGTTCGGTGAGATAGACCTTGGTGAGACGCGCATCCTCGGCATCGGGCTTGCGCTCGAGAAAACCCTGCGCCTCCATGCGGCCGATCGTGCGCGTCATCGTCGGCGCTTTGACGCCGAGCTTCTGGGCAAGACCGCCGGCCGTCATGCCGTCGCTCTCGGCAAGCGAAAGAATGACGCCGTCCTGGCCGGCATAGAGGCCGCTTTCGAGCAGGTTGCGCGAGAGCACGGTGCGCATGGAACGAGCCGCCTGGGTGAGCGCCGGCGAGAGGTCGACGAGCGTATACTCGGTCTGGTCCTTCTTCTTGGACTTGTTCTTCTTGCCGTCCTTATGCTTCTTTCCCATAGCCATCCCTTTGATCTTTAAGCTCCGGCGCCGCTGCGATATGACATTGCCCAGGATCTCGTCATAAACAAGAGGCAACGACCGGATGATGACGCCTTCGCCCCGCTTCGACGACAGCGACCCGGCCTCCGTCCGCGGCGCGCGCCGCCCGATCGCCGTGCTGCCGCTCGGCGCTCATGAACAGCACGGCCCGCATCTGCCCTTCGAAACCGACACCCTGATTGCCGAAGGCATCGCCGGACGATTGAAGATGGCCTTGCCTACCGGCCTGCCTGTCACCTTCCTGCCCGCCGAATCCGTCGGCTATTCCATAGAGCACATGGATGTTGAAGGAACGAAGACGCTCGCCTTCGACGAAGCGGTCGGCCGCTGGCTCGGCATCGCCGAAAGCTTGGCGAAGCAAGGCACCCGCAAATTGGTGATGCTGAACGCCCATGGCGGCAATTCTCCCCTGATGACGATCGTGGCCACCGAGGCGCGGATCCGCTTCGCCATGCTGGCGGTGGCGACGAGCTGGACCCGCTTCGGCCTGCCGGACGGCGTGATGGCGCCGGAGGAAAAGGCGATCGGCATTCATGGCGGCGATATCGAAACCTCGGTGATGCTGGCCCTTCACCCCGGCAAGGTCGATATGGCGAAGGCAGCGGATTTTCCCTCGCGACAGAGTGAATTTGCCGGGCGTTTCAAACATCTGCGCGCCTACGGGCCGCATGCCTTCGGCTGGAAGATGGCCGATCTCAATCCGCAAGGCGCGGCAGGCAACGCCGCGGCGGCGACGGCCGAAAAGGGCGAGGCGCTGATTGCGCATGCGGTGAAGGGGCTGGTGGAACTGCTGGAGGACGTCGATGCCTTCGACGTTACGCAACTGCGATAAAAGGGTGATCTGCAGCGGGCGGATGATGTGATCTTATAACATTATAAAACCCTTTGAACTGCCGCGCCCATGCCATTATATGAGACCAACCGTTTGAAGCAGCCGATCTGAAACCGCTCGGCCGCACGCCTAATCCTAGAGGTTCTCATGACCGACGCGATCTCCACCCAGAAGCCCATTCCCGTCACCGTGCTCACCGGCTATCTCGGCGCCGGCAAGACGACGTTGCTCAATCGCATCCTGTCCGAAAATCACGGCAAGAAATATGCGGTCATCGTCAATGAGTTCGGCGAAATCGGCATCGATAACGACCTGATCGTCGAATCCGACGAAGAGATCTACGAGATGAACAATGGCTGCGTCTGTTGCACGGTGCGCGGCGACCTGATCCGCGTCGTCGAAGGCCTGATGCGCCGCCCCGGCCGCTTCGACGGCATCATCGTCGAAACCACCGGCCTTGCCGATCCGGTACCCGTCGCCCAGACCTTCTTCATGGACGACGACGTGCGCGCCAAGACCGAGCTCGACGCCGTCATCGCCCTCGTCGACGCCAAGCACCTGCCGCTGCGGCTGAAGGACAGCCGCGAGGCCGAAGACCAGATCGCCTTCGCCGACGTCGTCGTCATCAACAAGAGCGATCTGGTGACCCCGGAAGAACTCGATGTGATCGAGGACATCGTCCGCGCCATCAACCCGGCGGCCCGCGTCTACAAGACCAGCCGCTCCGGCGTCGACCTCGCCCGCGTGCTCGATCAGGGCGCCTTCAACCTGGAGCGCGCGCTCGAAAACGATCCGCATTTCCTGGAGCAGGGTCATGACGACCATGTCTGCGGCCCGGATTGCGATCACGACCACCACCATCATGACCATGACCATGACCACCATCATCATGATCACCACGGGCACGAGCATCATCAGCATGGCGCCATGTCGGCGATCCACGATGTGACGGTGCAGTCGGTATCGCTGCGCGGCGGCCAGATGAACCCGGAGCGCTTCTTCCCCTGGATCCAGAAGGTCACCCAGACGCAGGGGCCGAACATTCTCCGCCTCAAGGGCATCATCGCCTTCAAGGACGATCCCGAGCGTTATGTCGTTCAGGGCGTGCACATGATCATCGAGGGCGATCACCAGCGGCCATGGAAGGAAGGCGAGAAGCACGAGAGCCGTCTCGTCTTCATCGGCCGCGATCTCGATCGTGAGAAGCTCGAAGCCTCCTTCAAGGCCTGCGAGGCAGCCGCCTGATGCCGACAGTTGCACCGCTTGATCTCGACGGCCACATTCTGGCCGTCGAATTTTTAGGTGATGTCCCCTTCTTCGCCAGCGCCAACGGCACGTTTCACCGGCTGGATGGCGGCGACAGGGTTTCAGAAGCACACCAGGGCATGCTCACCGCCATCCGCGATCCCTATAGCGAGAGCCTGATTTCGGGCGGCGAGGACGGCAAGGTTCTGCGCATTTCAGCCGACGGCAGCGTCAGCGAGCTCGCCAGCGCGCCGCGCAAGTGGATTTCGCAGGTCGCGGCCGGTCCGCAAGGCGCCATCGCCTATTCCTACGGCAAGAGTTCGCTCGTGCGCCTTGCCGACGGCACGACCAAGGAATTTGCCGAGGAGCGCACGGTCGAAGGCCTTGCCTTCGCGCCGAAGGGCCTGCGCATCGCAGCCGCGCGCTATAACGGTGTGTCGCTGCACTGGATCGGCATGAACGCCAAGCCGATCGACCTCGAATGGAAGGGGGCGCATACCGGCGTCACCTTCTCGCCCGATGGCAATTTCCTCGTCACCTCGATGCAGGAAAACGCGCTGCACGGCTGGAAACTCGACAGCAAGCCCGGCGCTGAAGCCCGCCACATGCGCATGACCGGCTACCCCGCCAAGGTGAAATCGCTCTCCTGGTCGGTCAAGGGCAAATGGCTCGCCTCGTCAGGCGCGCCGGCGGCGATCGTCTGGCCCTTCCAGGGCAAGGACGGGCCGATGGGCAAGGCGCCGCTCGAGCTCGGCACCCGCGCCAACATCATGGCGACCGCGGTGAAATTCCATCCGCTCGAAGATATTCTCGCCATCGGCTTCATCGACGGCATGATTCTCGCCGTGCGCATCGCCGACAGCAAGGAGGCGCTGCTGCGCCGCCCCGGCAAGGGCGCGGTCACGGCGATGAGCTGGAGCAAAAACGGCAAGCTGCTCGCCTTCGCCTCCGAAGCCGGCGATTGCGGCGTCATCGATATTTCGGCTTGAGCCTATTGCCGGCTAGAACAGGATGATTTTAGGCCCGTTTGCCCTAAAATCTGAATCCTGCTCTAAATTTAAAGAGTTAGAGCATGATGTCGTCCGAAAACCGCTCACACTTTTCGGCATCATGCTCTAGGAAGACATCGTGACGGAAGCGGAAATCGTGGCGCTCGGCGCCGACCACATGCAGGCGGCCGCAAGCATCAGGCGCGTGGCGCTGTGGCAGCGGCTGCCCTGGCTGCCGGATCTGCACACGCCTGATGAAGAAGAGCAGTACTGGCGCATGCATCTGCTGCCGAATTGCACCATCCTCGGCGCCGCCATGGGAAACCGGCTGGCCGGGGTCATAGCCTATGGCGACGACTGGATAGAGCAGCTTTATGTTCTTCCCGATTTCCAGGGCATCGGCATCGGCTCCCTGCTTCTCGGCTGCGCCCAGGAGGAGATGGATGAAATCAGGCTCTGGACCTTCCAGCGCAATACGGGCGCCCGCGCTTTCTACGAGCGGCACGGTTTTTCCGTCGAGGAAGAAACCGACGGCGCCGACAACGAGGAAAAGGAACCGGATGTGCGCTGTCACTGGCGTCGGCTTCCGGAGCTGACGCCAGGCCTGCGACCGTCTGGCGGCAAGAATCAGGGCTTGCCAAATGCCTTGCCCGGGCGAAACATGAATCCACGCAGGCCTGATCTGCGCAGTCGCAGGCAGAGGAAACGGGAATGCCGAAATCAACCGGCCTTGGTCTGGCCGCGCAACAGCCGCAGTCCTTGGACAATGCATTCGTCTGGGCGGTAATCCGCGCCGAGGCACTCGAACTTGCCGCGCGCGAACCGATCCTGCAACGGCTGCTCGCCGCGCAGGTAACGGCCACCTCGGGCAGCAATGAGATCATCGCCCGCGTGCTCGCCGCGCGGCTCGCTGCGACACAGGTGGAGACCGGCGATCTGTTCGATCTGATCCTGTCCACCCTCAACGACGATATCATGCGCAAGATCGAGGCCGATCTCGTCGCCGTGCGCGAACGCGACCCGGCCTGCACGACATTCCTGCACGCGCTCCTGAACCTCAAGGGGTTTCATGCGCTGCAGACGCACCGCATCGCCCACGCGCTCTGGAATGCCGGCCGGCCGGAGATCGCCACCTGGCTCGCCAATCTCGCCTCGCTGGTCTTCGGCCCGGACATCCATCCGGCCGCACGGATCGGCGCTGCCATCATGCTCGACCACGGCTCGGGCATCGTCATCGGCGAAACCGCTGTCATCGAGGATGAAGTCTCGATCCTGCAGAATGTCACGCTCGGCGGCACCGGCAAGGAAACCGGCGACCGCCATCCGAAGATCCGCCATGGCGTGATGATCGGCGCCGGCGCCAAGGTTCTCGGCAATATCGAAATCGGCGCCTTCAGCAAGATTGCCGCCGGCAGCGTCGTGCTGAAGCCGGTTCCCGAGCATTGCACGGTCGCCGGCGTGCCGGCAACGCTCGTGCGCGTCCACCGCATCGACGAAATCCCGGCCGAGACGATGGATCAGAATATTTAATGCATGTCGGCCGGAAGTGTGCCGCGGTTCCGGGATAACGACAAAACAAAGAGCTAAAGCGCGTTGCATGAATCAAATTTGATGCGGCGTGTTTTAGAGCCGTTCCGCGGCGGGTTCTCCCCGTTCGTTACGCGGCCTGCTGATTTTCTCCGAAGGCTTCGACCCGGTTGCGGCCTTCGCGCTTCGAACGATAGAGCGCCTCATCCGCCTTCTGCATCAGCTGTTCAAGATCTCCGCCGGTTTCCCCTCGCGCGGCGACGCCGATGCTCAGCGTCGGAAAGACGGCCAGATCCTGCCGCTGCAGCACGGCGGCGGCGAAGGCGAGACGGATGCGCTCGGCAATCGCCACCGCATCCTGCCCGGACACATTCTTCAGCACCGCCAGGAACTCGTCTCCGCCTTGCCGGGCGAGCAGATCGCCGGAGCGCATGACACCTCTGGAAACACTGGCGAAAAGCCGCAGGATATCGTCGCCGCTCGCATGGCCATGCCGGTCGTTCAGCTGCTTGAAATGGTCGATATCGATGATCAGCAGCGCGACCGGCTGGGAGCCGAGAGCAGGCAGATGCTGAGCAAGGCCGCCGCGATTGAGCGCGCCGGTCAGCGGATCGTGGTGAGCGAGTTCGGTCAGCTGATTTCGGCTGCGCTCGGCGGCCATCAGCACCATGGCCATGCTGCGCAGCATGATGAAGGCGACCGCCGATACCGCCATCCAGCTATGGACCACACTGCCGCCGAAAGGATCCGGCCCGCCGATTGCGCCGGTTGCCGCAAGAACGCTGCGCACCGCAAAGATCATGGCAGTGCAAACATAGAGACCGACGAGCAGGGCGGCCGAATACAGCTTCTCGCGCCGGGCAATACCGATTGCCTCCCTTGCGACGGCCAGATCGCAGAGGCAGCAGACGACCGAGACATAGAAGAGCCTCGCCGACACCGCCGAGGGATCGCTGACGATAAGTGCGACAGGCACGCTGACGAGAAGGATGGCGAGCCAGAAATAGCGCTGGTCGAGGGCCCGGCCCGCAAAGACCTGCACCGCGAAGAACATCAGCATATAGCCGGCAATGGTCACGATATTGCCGCCATCGATCGAGACCGCATAGGGAACGATATTGCGCAGTGCGACGAGGAAGGACCCGACGCCGACTAGCAGGTTGCTCAAGCCCCACCAGAGCGGCCACCTCTCGAAGCGGCCGGTCGCATAGGCTGCAAGCTGGAGAATGCCCAGCACGAAGCAGCTGACGGCAACAATGAAATAGATCGTCCTGAGATCCAGCAGCATGACGCTTTCCCGAAATTCTCGCGGAACATACAGGAAGCGTTTTGCGGCTTGATTGGGGGCTTCGCTAGAAGTTTAACGATCATCGGGTTTTTCAGGCGGCCCGCACCGCGCCGATGATATCAGCCAGCAGCCCGTGCAATAGATCCCGGTAGCCGTTTCGGGCCGAGGGACCGCTTTCCTCCGAGGTCATGACGACCGTCAGATCGAGCGACGGCACGATATAGAGCATCTGCCCGCCGTAACCCCAGGCGAAATGCACCTGCTCGCCGCCGATCTGCCGGGTGAACCAGCCATAGCCGTATTCGTCCCCCGAGAAACGCGAGTTGGTGCGGTGCTGCCACGACTGGGAAATCCAGTCGGCAGGAACCACCTGTGCTCCTTCTTGGGTGCGCCCGCCATTACGATAGAGTTCGCCGAAGGCAAGCAGGGACCGGGCGCTCATCGCCATCTGATTGCCGCCGAGATAGATGCCCTGCGGATCGCGCTCCCATGCCCCGATGCGAAAACCGTCGACCGGGCCGAGCCATTCATGCGCCAAGGCCAGCGTCGACCGCCGGCTGACCCTGGTGAGGATGGCCGACAGCGGATGCGTGGAGGCGGTGGAATAGAGCATCTCCCCGCCGGGCTGATCGACGAAAGGCTGCGAGAGCGCAAAACGCACCCAGTTGCGCGAGGAGACCCAGCGGCCGTAATTCGGCCCCGACATGCGATCGAGTCCAGCCTGCATGGAGAGCAGATGGCCGACGGTGACATCGTTGATGCGCGGGTCCGGCGTCGCTGGGAGATCGGCCTTCAGGATCGCTGCGATCTTCTGATCCGGCCCCTTCAGCAAGCCCTTGCCGATGGCGATGCCGACCAGCGCCGAAATGATCGATTTCGAAGCGGATTTGATATTGGTCGATTCCGACGGCGAATGACCATGGAAACCGCGTTCGACAAGCACCCGCCCGCCGCGCGCGACGATCACCACCTTGAGCGGCCGCATCGCCGGGTCGGCAGCCGCCTGATCGAGACGCGGATCAAGCCCGGTGCCGGCTCGGGCCATGCTCTGGGCAGCGGCCGGCGCCGTTGCGGCAAGCGGCAGACAGAAGAGAAGCAGAAGGGAGAGAACGCGGATCATGCGGCGCAAGATAGGACATCGCCGCGGCATGTTCGCGGGCTGGCGGCGCTTCTCACGCGATTGTGTTGCCACGGTTACCGGGCATCCCGGCCACCCTGCGCCGCGGCATCCGAAAAGACAATCCGCGCCGCAACCATGGCAGGCCCGCCTGCCCCCATGGTCAAGCGGCGCGGATATTGCCGGCCGGGGTAAGGACGTTCAACCCGGGCCAGCCGATCGGCACAGCCTCAGGCGGCGCGGCGAACCGGCGCGCCAGCCAGCATGCGTCCCGAGGGGACGATCATGCCGGCGGCGCCGTCAAGCCAGCTTTCCGTGAGTTCGAGCGCCAGAAAGCGCGAGCGTTCGAACGGTCCCGGCATGACAAGATGGCGAGCCTTTTCGGCAAAAAAGCCGAAACGCTCGTAATAGGCGGCGTCACCAACGAGCAGGACGGCGCCATGCCCGCGCTTCTTGGCTTCGAGAAGCGCCGCGCGCATCAGCGCCGAGCCGATGCCCTTGCCGCCGTGATGCGGCGCAACGGCGAGCGGGCCGAGCAGCAGTGCATTGATCGGCGTGCCCTCGTCGTTGACGCCGGCCTCGATGTTCCAGAGCCGCACCGAGCCGATGACATGGCCGTCGCGATCGCGCGCGACGAGCGCCAGGCCCTCGGCCGGAACACGGTTACGGCGGATCTTTTCCGATGACTTCTTGCGGCGGTCGGCGCCCATGACTCGGTCGAGCAGGTTTTCACGGGCAACGACATCCGACGGATTTTCGGCGTCGATGGCGAAAGTGGTAGGCGCAAAGAATGCGCGGACAGAATCAAGAACAGCGGCCATCTTGGCCTCCCGTACCCAATACCGTTATCAGCGGCGATGAAGGAAAATTGTGAAATTGCCGCCCCGGCTGGTTACGGGGCCGGCGGAAACGACCTTAGATGACGTAGGCTTTCAGCGGTTCGAAACCGTTGAAGGCGACCGCCGAATAGGTCGTCGTATAGGCACCGGTGCCTTCGATCAGAACCTCGTCGCCGATCGAAAGGGAGATCGGCAGCGGATAGAGGTTCTTTTCGTAGAGCACGTCGGCCGAATCGCAGGTCGGGCCGGCGATGACGCAGGGCTCCATCTCGTCGCCGTCGTGCTCCGTGCGGATCGGATAGCGGATAGCTTCGTCCATCGTCTCGGCGAGACCGCCGAACTTGCCGATGTCGAGGAAGACCCAGCGCGCATCGTCATTGTCCGACTTCTTCGAAATCAGCACGACCTCAGCCTTGATGACACCGGCATTGCCGACCATGCCACGGCCCGGCTCGATGATCGTCTGCGGGATCTGGTTGCCGAAATGCGTGCGCAGCGCCTGGTAGATCGACTTGCCGTAAGCTTCCGCCGACGGAACGTCGCGCAGATACTTGGTCGGGAAGCCGCCGCCCATGTTGACCATCTGCAGGTGGATGCCCTGCTTGGCAAGCGATACAAAGACGCGCTTGGCATCGGCGAGCGCCGAATCCCAGGCATCAACCTTGGTCATCTGCGAACCGACATGGAACGAGACGCCGTACGACTGCAGGCCAAGCTGATGGGCGTAGACGAGAACGTCGACAGCCATCTGCGGAACGCAGCCGAACTTGCGCGACAGCGGCCATTCGGCGCCTTCGCCGTCCGTCAGCACGCGGCAGAAGACACGGGCGCCGGGAGCGGCGCGCGAGATCTTCTCGACTTCCTCATGGCTGTCGACCGCAAAGAGGCTGACGCCGAGCGCATGCGCGCGGGCAACGTCACGTTCCTTCTTGATCGTGTTGCCATAGGAGATGCGGGCGGCGGTCGCACCGGCTTCCAGCGCCATTTCGATTTCGGCAACGGATGCGCAATCGAAATTGGAGCCGAGGCCTGCGAGCAGCTTCAGCACTTCAGGGGCCGGGTTGGCCTTGACGGCGTAGTAGATGGCGCTATCCGGCATGGCGTGACGGAAGGCGTGGAAATTGTCGCTGATGACATCGAGGTCAACCACGAGGCAGGGACCGTCGGGACGTCGGGTTGCGAGAAAGTCGCGGATGCGCTGGGTGGTCATATCGTTTCCCTCTTCCAGTTCCAGAGCTCCGGCATCAGCCGGAGGACAAAGGGCATACGAGAACTCGCATTGGAACCAGCCGGTGGAGACCCCGGAACCATAGCAAGCGCTCGATGCGCTGATCGTGAACCAACGCCGCGATGCGGTGTAAGTTCGGCTTTGTCTGCCATGGATTGGAGGGAGAATCCCAACCGCACTTCCGGCAATGATGGTGTGCCTCTTCAGTAACCCCCGCTGATGGAAAGCAGGGAGAGAACAAAAAGGCCCGCACCGTCGTTGCTTCAGGCGTCCTCGCATTTTCCGGTTGGCCGGAATAGCGACTGGAGGGGTTAATTCCAGGTACCTTACCGATTTCCTCACCAATTCGAGGGTTCGGCGGACACCCATGGGCACGTGCGACTTTGGGCTGAGGTGGAAATAAGAATATTCGCCTTCATAATCAAGCGTTTTTTTGATCTCAGGGTTAAAAAAATAATTGAACAGGGCGAGCCGATTTGTTCAACATTCCGATACAGCCTGAGGGATATTCATGGATACCTTGACCCGCATACGCGCCTTCATCGATGTCGTCGAGGCCGAAGGCTTTTCCGCCGCCGCCAGACGCACCGGCCGTTCCAAGGCGCTGCTCTCCAAATATGTGCGCGAGCTGGAAGATGAGCTTGGCGCCCTGCTGCTCAACCGCACCACCCGGCAGTTCTCCATGACCGAGGCCGGCCACACCTATTACCGCAGCGCTTCGGATATCCTCAAGGAGATCGACAACCTTGCCGATCTCGTGCGCGAAAACAATGCGCAGCTGAAGGGACGGCTGCGCATATCCGTGCCCCGCACTTTCGTCGATGCCGATGTCGGCCAGTCGCTGATCGACTTCTCCAGGGAGAACCCGGATCTTTCGCTGGAGATCGCCGCCGACGACCGATTCGTCGATCTGATCGAGGAAGGCTTCGACGTGGCGATCCGCATCAGCAAGCTCGAAGATTCCGGCATGATCGCCCGCAAGGTCTCCGATTTCCGCGTCCATCTCTGCGCCACCCCCGATTTTCTCGAGCGCCATCCCGATCTCGCGCATCCGAGCGACATTTCCAACGTTCCCTTCATCATCGACACCAATTCGCGCACCCAGGCGAGCATCCGCTTCCACAATCCCGACAACACCTCATTCGCCGTCGCCGTCTCCGGCCCGATGGAAGTCAACAGCCCGCATGCGACATTGCGCGCGGCCCTTGCCGGCATCGGCATCGCCCTCATCCCTGACTTCATCGCCCGCAAGCCGATCGAGAGCGGCGAGCTGGTGACGCTGTTCAACGACTACCTGCCGACCGACCGCGGCATCTATGCCGTCTATCCGCACCGCCGCTACCTGCCGGCCAAGGTCAGGATCTTCGTCGATTACCTCAACACCTGGTTCAAGAAACATCCGTAGCGCCGCTCCTGCGGCTGCGACATCGCGCCCCGGTCCAACCCGCGGCTATCTGAATCCGGCACGGAATCCGGTCCCAATTCCGTCCCAATTTCTGGCAAGAAGTCAGGATCACGAACAGGCAGCGGAATAGATGAGATATTCGACGATACTGATGGCCGCGCTTGTTTCGTTGGCGCCGACCGCCGCTCTTGCCCATCCGCATATTTTCGTGGAGGCTCGCCTCGAGGTCGTGGCCGACAAGGATGGCAACGTCGAAGAATTGCGCAATGTCTGGCGTTTCGACGAGGTTTTCTCCTCCTCGGTCGTCATGGATTTCGACAAGAACACCGATCTGAAGCTGGAGCCGAACGAGCTCGCGGAGGTCGGAAAAACGGTGAAGCAGTCGCTTGCCGAATATGATTACTACATGAACCTGACGATCAACGGGAAGAACATCACGGTTCAGAAGCCCGACATCATCCATGTCGATTACAAGGACGGCCAGCTGCTGATGTTCTTCGCGGTCAAGCCGGTGGAGAAGATGCCGCTGAAAGGCAGGCTCAGCTTCGGCGTCTACGACCCGACGCTCTATACCTCGATCGACTTTCCCACCGACAACGAACTGGCAATCGTCGGCGACGGCTTCAAGGCCTGCAAGCATCAGGTGGTGCGGCCGGATGCCGACCAGGTGATCTCGCAGAACAAGCAGTCGTTGACCGACGCCTTCTTCAATGACCCCACCGGCACCAACATGTCCAAACTCTTCGCCACTCGGCTGGAGGTCACATGCTGACGAAACGCCTGCCGTTCATCCTTGCCGCTTCGGTCTTGGCGCTTCTGGCGGCGGCAAGCCTCGCCCATGCGCAATCGCCGCTCGGCATCGGCACGGCGGAGCCGAGCTTCCAGCCGACCGGTGGGCCGCTCGCGCCGCTTTTGCTCTATGTGAACTATGAGCAGCAGGCCTTTTACCGGGCGCTGACCGATGCCTTGAAGGCGATGCGCGAGGATCCGTGGCAGCTGGCCTCGCTGATCGGCCTCTCCTTCGCCTACGGCGTCTTCCATGCCGCCGGCCCCGGCCACGGCAAGGCGGTCATCTCCTCCTACATGATCGCCAACGAGATCGAGCTGAAGCGCGGCGTGGTGATTTCCTTCATTTCGGCTTTCATCCAGGGCGTTGTGGCGGTGGCGCTGGTCGGCGGCGCCTGGCTGGTGCTGCGCGGCACAGGCATCACGCTGACGGCGGCGACCCACGCGATGGAGATCGCAAGCTTCGTCATGGTCATTCTCTTCGGCGGATGGCTGCTGTTGCGCAAACTGCGCTCGATGGTGGGCAACATGCCGCGCCGCCGGCTGATGGCGACGCCAGCCGGTCCGGTCAGCATGATGCTCGACTGGAAGGACAATGCCGCCGAACGCCAGGCCTATGCCTTCAACGGCAAGGCGCAGCCCGTCGAAGCCGGCCATACCTTCGTTCCCGGCATGGCCTGCGAGACCTGCGGCAACGCCCACGTGCCCGATCCCGCCTTGCTCGCCGGCGACAGGTTCAGCGCCCGCGAGGCCTGGTCGGCGATCGTTGCGGTCGGCCTTCGCCCCTGCTCCGGCGCGCTTCTGGTCATGACCTTCTCGCTGCTGAACGGGCTCTATCTCGGCGGCGTGCTGTCGGTCGCCGCCATGTCGCTCGGCACGGCGATCACCGTTTCCCTGCTCGCCACCCTTGCCGTCACCGCCAAGAGTGCCGCCGTCCGCCTCTCCGGACGCGGTTCGGCCGCCTCGGTCTGGATCGGCAACGCCATCGAAATCCTCGGCGCCGTGCTCGTCATCCTGATGGGCGCGCTGCTGCTCGGGGCGTCGCTGCAGGGGTAGGCTATTTTTCTCTACCGCGCTGATAACGCGCCCGCAGCCAGAAGACCGCGAAAAATGCCATGATCAGGCAGACGCCGACGAAGATCGCCAGCGTCGGCGAGAAATTGCCGATCCACAGGACGATAGTCGGCAGGAAATAAAGGACGAGGCCGGCGCCGAGGAGGATGATGGCGGCGGCGGTTGCCTGCGAGCGGCTCTCGGGGCTCATGCAAGCCTTTCCTTCTCGAGATCGGCGCGAATATCCTGCAGACGGCGGATCTGGTTGCCGGCGGCGTCGAAATTTTCCGGCGAAAGCCAGGCCTCGAAGGCATCGTTGAGCAGAGGCCATTCACTATCGATCATCGAGAACCAGGCGGTGTCGCGGTTACGGTGTTTGGAAATCATGTGCTGGCGAAAGACGCCCTCGAAGCTGAAGCCGTACCGTGCGGCCGTCGTCTTGCTCGCCTCGTTCTTATTGTCGCATTTCCATTCGTAGCGGCGGTAGCCGAGCTCCTCGAACACATGCTTGGCCATCAGATAATGCACTTCGGTTGACAGCGGCGATCGCTTCATGTCGGCGCCATGCGCCACCCCGCCGATCTCGACGACGCCGTTTGCCGGATCAGCACGCATATAGTTCGCCATGCCGACAATCTTGCCGGTGGTGTTGTCGCGGAAGATATGGGTGAGCCAGCCGGACTTGGTGTAGACGGCCTCAAGCCAGTTGGCGAAATCCTCGATCCCGGAAAAATCGTCCTGCGCGAAATAGAGCAGCAGTGGGTTGATGGCCATGCCGCCGAGCCCGTCCCACAGCGCTTCGAGATGTTCGGCGCGCCGATAGGGTTCGACGGTGACGAAACGGCCCTTCAGCGTCACCGGTTTCGGCGCCGGGCAGCCCTTGAAATTTGCAAGATCGCGCATGGTCACACCTCTTTTCTGAGGAGTGGATAGGCCAGCCGCCCGACAAAGGCAACCGGCCGAGATGTTACTGTGACAAGGTAACTTTGGCTGAGGACACCGTCGCCTCGATATGGTCGACCAGCTGGTCGGCAAGGCCGAGTCTGCCGGCGAGCAGATCGAGATAGCCGCGCTCTGCGCGCGAATCCGGCTCGATGGTAAGCCGCGAAGCGGTATAGAGTTCGACGCGCTGTTCTTCCGTCACCGCCGCAGCGACGAGCGCATCGATATCCGTCGGCGAAGCGAGTTCGCGCTCGATGAAGGCCGCAGCCTCGCCGCTGACATCGGCGGCCTTGACCTTGTCCATGATCAGCGCGCGTTCGGCATCATCGATATGGCCGTCGGCCTTGGCGGCGGCGATCATCGCGCGGATCAGCACCAGCACGAATTCATTGCTGCCGGCAGGCGACGCCGGCCCAAAACCGGATTCGACCGGCGGCGGCAGGAGAACCGGATTGTTTGCCGAGGGCGCATCTGAGGGAGCTGCAGGCGCTTGCCCCGCCTGGTAATTCTTGTAGGCCTGGTAGCCGAGGCCTGCGATGGCGGCCAGACCGCCGATCGCCAGGGCATTGCCGGCAATACTCCGGCCGGTCTTGGTGCCGAGAAGCGCGGCTGCGATCGCACCGGTCTTCATCGGATTGTTCTTTGCCGTCTGCATGGCCTCGCCCGCCCTGTCACGGACAGACCCGCCGAGACCCGGCACCTGCGAACCCAAGAACTGGTCGAGAAGCTTCTTCGCGTCGAACATTCCTTGTCATCTCCCTGTTTAAATCTGGAGGAGTAGATAGGTTTGCGACGGTTGGAATACAAACAGAGGAGAGGGAATTGTGCCGTGAGGCTCACCCCTCTCCCTGCCGAAACTCAGGCCTTCAGCGCCGCCGCTTCTGCCGCAAGCCGGGTAATCCCCGCCCAGTCGCCGGCTGCGACCAGTTCCTTCGGCGCCACCCAGGAGCCGCCGACGCAGATGACGTTCGGCAGCGACAGATAATCTCTGGCGTTCTTCAGCGAAATGCCGCCCGTCGGGCAGAACAGCGTACCGGCAAGCGGTGAGGAGAGCGCCTTGAGAAGAGCGGCGCCACCGGCCTGCTCTGCCGGGAAGAACTTCAGCACCTGGTAGCCTTCCTCGCGCAAAGCCATGACTTCGCTGGCGGTCGCAGCGCCGGGAAGCAGCGGCACATCGGAATCGGCGGCGGCATCGAGCAATTCCTGCGTCGTGCCCGGGCTGACGATGAACTTCGAACCGGCTTCGACGGCGGCTTCCCAATGGGCGGCATTCAGGATCGTGCCGGCGCCGACTTCGGCGCCCTCGACCTCGGCGGCGACGGCGCGCACGGCATCGAGTGCCGCCGGCGTGCGCATCGTGATCTCGATCGCCTTCAGGCCGCCCGCCACAAGCGCGCGGGCGAGCAGCACGGCCGACTTGGCATCGTCGACGATCAGGACCGGAACGACCGGCTGGAGTTTCAGGATGGAAAGGAGCTTCTCTGTTTTCTCACCCATTGGTCGCGCGACCTCCTTGAAACGATGGCTTGAAACGATTGAATTGGTCCCGAATACCGCCCCGGCGGAACCTTGTCGAGGTAAAACCAATTCACATGACAAGATGGGTAGGAAATCCCTGGAAATTGGGCTACCGTGCCCCGATCGTCACAAAAGGTTCACCGGAATGGCGAAAGAGATCGAGCGGAAATTTCTCGTACGCAGCGATGGATGGCGTTCCGCCGTCGAGACGAAGTCTGTTCTGAAGCAGGGCTACATCGCCTCGATGGACGATCGTTCCGTCCGGGTGCGCACCCTCGACGGCAGGAAGGCGAGACTGACGATCAAGATCGGCCGCAGCGCCATCACCCGTGACGAATTCGAATACGACATCCCTGTCGCCGATGCCGAGGAACTGTTGCAGAACGCGATCGGCATCGTCATCGAGAAGACGCGCTACCGCGTTCCGCATGAAGGTTTCGTCTGGGAGGTCGACGTTTTCACAGGCGAGCATCGCGGGCTGGTGATTGCCGAGGTGGAAATGACGGCGGAAACCGACGATCCGGCCCTGCCCGCCTGGCTCGGCCGCGAAGTAACCGGCGATTTCCGCTATTCCAACCAGGCCCTTGCCACCGAATACGGGCACGACAGGCATGGCCTATCGCATTCGGCCTAAGGCCGATTTCACCAGCGAGTTCCGCAGCGCCGCGAGGGAACAGCTGGACGGTGCGATCGCACTGATCGAAGAACAGCCGGACGGCGCGCATGAGGCGATCCATTCCTTCCGCAAGAATCTGAAACGATTACGCTCGCTCTACCGGCTGGTGGCTCGCGAGGCGCCGGATTTCCAAGATCGCGAAAATGCCAGGCTGCGCGATGTCGCACGTTCGCTTTCGGCGATCCGCGACGCCAACGCCCTGATCGGCACCGCGCAATATCTGCAGCAGTCGGCCCGCGACCCGGAGGAGAGCGAGGCGCTCGGCCGTATCGTCGCCATTCTTGAAGGCCGCCGTGACTGGATGGCGAAAGCCGAAAGCGGCCTTGAACAGCGGCTGGCGGAAACCTCGGACGTTCTGAAGGCGGCGATCACCGCCCTGGATGCGGCCTCATTTAACGGTGGCCACCGCAAGAATGCCCGCAAGCTGGCAAAGAGCTGGCGCCGCACCGCCCGGAAGGCGCAGGCAGCGCTTGCAGCCTGCCATGGCGAGGCATCGGCCGACGATTTCCACAATCTGCGCAAACGCACCTATGATTATCGGCTTTATCACACCCTTTTGCGCGATATCTGGCCGGGCGCGATGAAGGCCAAGCGAGATGCCACCAAAGAACTCGTCGAGGATCTCGGCCACATTCACGATCTTGCCGTGCTTTCCGAACTGGTCGAGGCCGAGCCGCAGCTCTTCACCCGCAACGACGACCTCGCCCACCTGCTCGACGCCATCATCTTTCGCCAGCAGGAAGACCGGCGCCAAGCGCTTGTCAAAGCCGAAGCCGTCTTTGCCGATGATCCCGACGAGGAAGCGCAGCGCATCGAGCTTCTCTGGCTGACGGCCGGCAGTTGAGAGGCGGCGTTATAATTTCAATTGCGCCAGCACCTCTGAAATATCGCAGGAAACCTATTGACCTCAACCAACCTTGAGGTCCTAGCCTCCGACGGTCGAAAAGCAGAGACCTGACCCGCGAGGAAGAAATGACCGCCGAAAATACCGCGATGCCAAAGCTGCTCGGACTCTACGAGACCCATCTGACCGTTGCCGATCGCCAGACCTCCACGGACTTCTACCGCGATGTCGTCGGGCTCGAACCGGCGGCCTTGTTCGAGGAGCGCAAAGTCGCTTTCCTCTGGGTGGATGACAGGAAGACCGGCATGCTCGGCCTTTGGGAAACCGGAACTGGGCCCCTGAAGATGCGGCTGCACATCGCCTTCCGCATGACCGCCGACGGCGTGCTGCAGGCGCCCGCCCTCCTCAAGGCAAAAGGGGTCGAGCCTCTCGGCTTTACTGGTGAGCCGGCAACGGAGCCGGTAGTTCTCGGCTGGATGCCGGCGTTGTCTATCTACTTTAAGGATCCCGACGGACACTCGATCGAATTCATCAGCATCCTCGACGACACTCCCGACCGAAGCTTTGGCGTGCGACCGTTTTCCGAATGGCAGGCGAAAGCGTAATCGCTCAAGCCAAGGCCGCCATCGGCGAAGGCAATTGCGCGAGCCGCCGATTTTCTGTATTTCCGGCCCCATGACCGACAGCCTGACACACACCAGCCCGTTCCTCGTGGCCGCACTCTACCATTTCGTTTCCGTGCCGCGCTTTGCCAGCCTGCAAAGCCCGCTGCAGGCGCTTTGCGAGGAGAACGGCGTCAAGGGAACGCTGCTTCTGGCGCATGAGGGCATCAACGGCACGATCGCCGGCCCGGACGCCGGCATTGGTGCCGTACTCTCCTTCCTGCGCGCCCAGCCGGAATTTGCGGGGCTGGAGCATAAGGAAAGCCGCGCCTCGAAAATGCCCTTCCTGCGCATGAAGGTGAAGCTGAAAAAGGAAATCGTCACCATGGGCGTCGAGGATATCGACCCCAACAAGGTGGTCGGCACCTATGTGACGCCTCAGGACTGGAACGCGCTGATCTCCGATCCCGATACGATCGTCATCGACACCCGCAACGATTACGAGACGGCAATCGGCACCTTTCGCGGAGCGCTCGACCCGAAGACGAAGACCTTCCGCGAATTTCCCGATTGGGTGCGCCAGAATTCCGGCCTGCACAACAAGCCGAAAATTGCCATGTACTGCACCGGCGGCATACGCTGCGAGAAGGCCACGGCTTTCATGAAGGCCGAAGGCTTCGACGAGGTCTATCATCTGAAGGGCGGCATCCTGAAATATCTCGAGGAAGTGCCGCAGCAGGAAAGTCTCTGGGACGGCGCCTGCTTCGTTTTCGACGAGCGCGTCTCCGTCGAGCACGGGCTGAAGGAAGGCGAACACAGGCTGTGCCATGCCTGCCGCAACCCGATCACCTCAGAGGAAATCACCTCGCCGCTCTACGAGGAAGGCGTTTCTTGCAGCCATTGTTACCACACGCGCACGGAAGAGGATCGGCTGCGCTACCGTCAGCGGCAGCACCAGATCGCCCTCGCCCGGAAACGCGGCCAGCGCCATATCGGCAGTTGAGTCGGAATCCTTTCCGGATCAACCTCATTTTACAGAATTCCGCGCCCGTCAGGCTGCGCCGAGGCGTCGGTGGCCTGCCGGCTCGGCGGCATGCAGCATCTCGGTGATCCGATCGGCCGTCATCGGTTTTCCGAACAGATAACCCTGCAGGCAATCGCAGCCGAAGAGGCGCATGGCAATTGCCTGCTCTTCGGTCTCGATGCCCTCGGCCGTCACCGGAATGTCGAGTGAGCGGGCGAGCGCTACGGTCGCCTGCAGCATCTCGCGCTGGCGCTTGTCCTCGTTCACCCCCATGACCAGCGAACGGTCGATCTTGATCCGGTCGAAGCCGAACTGCCTGAGATAACCGATCGAGGAGAAGCCGGAGCCGAAATCGTCGAGCGCCACCTTGACCCCCAGCGCCTTCAGCCGTTCGATCGACTGGCGGGTGCGCTGCGGATTCTGGATCATATAACCTTCGGTGATCTCGAGCGTGATGCGGCCGGCCTCGATCTCCGTCTGCTTCAGCACGTAGCGCACATAATCGGCGAAGGCGGGATTGCGGAACTGGCCGGGCGAGACGTTGACCGAGACGTTGAGTTCCGGCCATTGCTTGGCTGTCTCGCAGGCCTTGCGCAGCACAAACAGGCCGAGCGATTCGATGAGGCCGCTGGTCTCGGCGATCGGGATGAACACCTCGGGTGAAACAGGCCCGTGACCTGGACGGTTCCAGCGGACCAGCGCCTCGACGCCGGTCGGCGCATAGGAGGCCGCATCGATCAGCGGCTGATAGGCGAGCGTCAGGTCTCCGCTTTCGATGGCCATCCTGAGATCGAGTTCCAGCGCATTGCGCTGCTCCCGATCGGCATCCATCGACGGATCGTAGAGTGTCATGCGCGCGCGGCCGGCTTCCTTCGCCTTGTACATGGCAAGGTCGGAGCGGCGCACCAGTTCCTCGCGTCCTATCGTGCCGGCAGGCGACATGGCGATGCCGATGCTGGCCCCGACGACGACGACACGACGGCCGATCTCCAGCGGCTCGACGAGAAAATCGAGGATCTGCTCGGAAAGTTGCAAGGCCGCGGCATTCTCGCCATCCGAGAGAAAGGCGATCGCAAATTCGTCGCCGCCGATGCGGGCGAGGACCGCGCCCTGCGGAATGAGCACGTCGAGCCCGGCCGCGACCGCGCGGATCAACTGGTCGCCAGTGCCGTGGCCATAACTGTCATTGACTTCCTTGAAGCCGTCGAGGTCGAGATAGAGGAGCAGCACGTTGCGCTTGGTCTGGCGCGCCTCGACGACGAAGCGGTCGACGGCAAGCCCGAGACCGTCGCGATTGGAAAGTCCGCTCAGCCGGTCACGCAGCGCCTCCTCGCGGGCGCTGTTTTCCTCGGCCTTCAACCGGCGGCCGGCAAGCCAGCCGATGACCAGCAGCACCACGAAGAACAGCCCGACCAGGCCGAGCGCCTGAATGACCATCGGCCGCACCTGTGCGTAGCCGACATCACCGGGTGAACGCGAGGTCCAGACGAGTTTTTTGAGCGTTGTCCCCGCCGGATCGACGATCGGCACGAAGTAATCGGCCTCGAAGCTTGCCGGCGCCAGCCGCAGCCCGCCGATGACATAGGTCTGGCCAAGCGCGGCCACCCGGTCATTGTCGAGATGGCGGGCAAAAACGAGATAACGATGCTTCCCGGCGGGCATATCCAGCGCGCCGGATTTTTTCCGCACCAGGGCGACACCGACAGCGGCAACACCGCGTTTGGTGGTGACGAAACCGACCGCTTGGGGCGAAGCGGCCGGGCCTGCCGCCTTCGCCGTCTCGAACAGCGTCCAGATCGACGGCGCGAAGAAATCCGCGAGCGGTTCCTCCATCGGCTTGCCGTCGCGATAGGCCATGATCGGCTTCTTCTCGTCATCGATGACGATCGCCATGTCGAAAAGCGCGCTGTTGACCGACATCTCGCCGTAATTGCTCACCGTCCAGGCCATGCCATCGGGCGCATAGACGTTGGCAGCGGCATCGTCCCAGGCGGCGTAATCGTCGAGCGTCGCGCCGAGTTGGTCCTCGAAAGTCTTCAACGCCCCGATCGTCGTTTCGCGCGAGCGCTCGTCATCGAGGAGATTGGAATTTTCGGCCACGCGTTCGAGCGCTGTCAGCACCATGATGGTAGCGACTGCGACGATAACGGCAAAGGAAAAAAGCACGCCGGTCACGGCGATGTGGCGGCCTATTCCCAATCCCTTGCTCTGCGACTTTCCGACTGTCTGCATTACAACTCCCTGACCGACCGACTTTGCCAGTCAAGGGTTCAAAAACGTTTAAGCAACCACCTGTTGAAGATTTGCGAAGGCCTATTTCTTTGTGGAAAATTCAGGGAGCCCCAGCTAACCCGCCTTGTGATTGCCCTTCGGGAATTGTGCAGCGACGTCGCGATACCACTTGCCGCTCTTCTTCACCGTGCGCAGCTGGGTCTGATAGTCGACATGGACGAGACCGAAGCGCATGCGGTAGCCTTCCGCCCATTCGAAATTGTCCATTAGGCTCCAGGCGAAATAGCCGCGCATCGGATAGCCGTCCTTGATGAGGCCGGCCACGACATCGAGATGGTCGCCGAGATAGTCGAGACGCATCGTATCATCGACCTCGCCATCGACGATACCGGTGTTGTCGCAGGCGCCGTTCTCGGTGATATAGCATTCCGGCAGTTCGTAGCGGCGGTAAAGGCCCTCGACCAGGAGCTTCAATCCCGGCGCATAGATTTCCCAGCCGATGTCGGTCTTGACGTCGCTTGCCGGCGGCGCTTTCACCGTCCAGGGGAAATCGCCCTTACGCTCGGCATCGTCGGTAACCCGCTCGGGCGTGTAGTAATTCAGACCCCACCAGTCGAGCTTCTGGCTGATGAGCTTCATGTCGCCGTCTTCGATGACAGGCATGCGGTCACCGAATGCGTCGACGAATTCCTTCGGATATTCGCCTTTGAAGACGGGATCGAAGAAGGCGCCGTTGTGGAACTGATGCGCACGTTCGGCGGCAGAAAGATCGGCCGGGCTGCCGGAACCGGGGATGATCGAGGCGGCGTTGAGCACCAGCCCGACAGGCACGTTGGGGGCTTCCGAGCGGATCGCCTCGACGCCGAGACCGTGGGCAAGGTTCATATAATGCATGGCGTGAAGGGCGGCCTGCATATTGCGCTCGCCCGGGGCGTGGATGCCGTAGAGATGGCTGAGCCAGACGATGCACCACGGCTCGTTGAAGGTGGCGACAGCGTCGAGACGATCGCCGAGACGGTTCATCACCGTCTTGGCATAACGCTGATAGGCGTAGGCGGTCGAGCGCGCCGTCCAGCCGCCGTCGCCGGCAAGCAGCAGCGGCAGGTCCCAATGATAGAGTGTCGCGAAGGTCTTGATCCCGCGCGCCTTGCAGCCGTCGACCAGCCGGTCGTAGAAATCGAGGCCGGCCTCGTTCACCGGACCCGTGCCGTCGGGGATGATGCGCGGCCAGGCGATGGAGAAGCGGTAGGCTTCGACACCCATATCCTTGATGAGATCGAGATCCTGCTCCAGCCGGTTGTAGTGATCGCAGGCGACGTCGCCATTGTCGCGATTATAGACGCGGCCGGGCATATTGCAGAAGGCATCCCAGATGGAGGGCTTGCGCCCGTCTGCCTTGCCGGCGCCTTCGATCTGGAAGGCGGCGGTGGCGACGCCGAAGGTGAAATCGCCGGGAAGGCGGCCTGCAAGCGTCTTCGCATCGATCATCTGTAAATCCCGTCTCAGCGTGTGAATGGACCGTTTACGCTCGGATTTAGCCAAGCCGGAAAGCAAAGTACAGGCCCGGAAGGAGAAAAACTGTAACGTTACAGTCGGAGCATTGATCGGCACTGACTGCAGCACTGCCTCACCCCGGCCCGTGGCGCTTTTCGCTCTGACTGCCCTCATAACGCGAATGTCAGCAGTCGTGACTTGCCGTCGCGCCTGTGATCGCGGACACAGCCAGGATATCGCAAACATGAAAGGAATCCGATGCTGTCTTCGATCCATCTGCTGCAGCCGCATCTGCTGAGCCTGCTGCGCATCGTCTCGTCACTTGTGCTGTTCAGCTACGGAACACAGAAGATCCTGCATTTCCCGGCCGCCGCCAGCGTGCCGCCTATGGGCTCGCTTTCCTGGATCGCCGGACTTATCGAACTCACCCTCGGTTTCCTGGTTCTGGTCGGGTTCCAGACCCGGATCGCAGCCTTCGTGCTCTCCGGCCTGATGGCTTTCGCCTATTTCATCGGGCATGCCTCGAAGGGCATCTACCCCGCGCAGAATGGCGGCGTCGCGGCGATCCTGTTCTGCTTCGTGTTTCTGTATCTGGTGGCGGCGGGTGCGGGACCGCTCAGCGTCGATAATCTGCTGAAGCGTGGCCGCACTGCTGCGGCCTGATCAGCATACGTGAAAACGCCGAGGCGGCTTTGAGCCGCCTCGGCGTTTTTCATTGGGCGACGCGGATCGGTAAAGTCAGACCTTGACCCAGGCGCCGTTCTTTTTCGACGACGCGACGCAAGCCTCGACGAAGGCCACACCCTTCACGCCGTCATCGACGGTGGGGTAGACCACCGCCTTGTCGATGGCCTTGCCCTTCTTGCGGGCATTGATCGCATGTGCAGCTTCCGTGTAAATCGTCGCAAAGGCCTCGAGATAACCCTCCGGATGTCCTGACGGCACGCGGGTGACACGGCCGGCAGCCGCGCCCGAACCGGCGCCGCCCCGGGTGATCAGCCGCTTCGGCTCGCCGAACGGCGTGTACCACAGATAGTTGGGGTCCTTCTGGGTCCATTCCAGCCCGCCCTTGCTGCCATAGACGCGCACCATCAGGCCGTTTTCATGACCGGGCGCCACCTGGCTGCACCAGAGCATGCCCTTAGCCGGCTTCTCCGAACCCTTCGCCTTGAAGCGCAGCATGACATGGGCATTGTCATCCAGCCGCCGGCCGGGGACGAAGCTGTCGAGATCGGCCGCCAGGCTGTCGAGTTCCAGGCCCGATATGAAGGCGGCGAGATTATAGGCATGGGTGCCGATATCGCCTGTGGAGCCGCCGACGCCGGATTGCGCCGGATCGGTGCGCCAGGCGGCCTGTTTCTGGCCGGTCTGCTCGACCGCCTCGGTCAGCCAGTCCTGCGGATATTCGGCCTGGACAACTCTTATATCGCCGAGTTCGCCGTTGGCGATCATCTCGCGCGCATGGCGGACCATCGGATAACCGGTGTAATTATGCGTCAGCACGAAGAGCGCGCCGCTTTCGTCGGCAATTTTCTTCAGCTTTTTCGCATCGGCAAGGTTGGATGTCAGCGGCTTGTCGCAGATGACATGGATGCCGCGCTTCAGGAATTCTTTGGCCGCGTCGTAATGCACATGGTTCGGCGTGACGATCGCCACCGCCTCGATGCCGTTCTTCAGCTTCGCCTCGCGGATCGCCATTTCGCGGTAGCTGGAATAGGTCCGCGATGGATCGAGGCCGAGGTCGCGGCCGGACTGAACGGCCTTCTCAGGCGTCGACGACAGCGCGCCGGCGATGAGATCGTACTGATCGTCGATGCGCGCCGCGATCCGGTGCACCGCCCCGATGAACGCGCCGGCGCCGCCGCCCACCATGCCGAGCCGGATGCGCGGTTCGCGGGTCTGTTCCGTTGATGCTTCTATTGCCATTGATTCCTCCTGAAATTTAGCCTGGTGCGGATGCGCGCCCCTCATCCGGCTGCCGCCACCTTCTCCCCGCAAGCGGGGCGAAGGGGATATGCCGCAGCGTCTTTTCCGCTCTCAACGTTTGGTCGGGCAAGTCCCCTCTCCCCGTTTACGGGGAGAGGGTTAGGGTGAGGGGCACCCACCAGATGCCCTGTTTAGGAAAGCCCCAGCATCCGCCGGTTCGCCGCCTGGTCCGTGCCGCTGCCGGCGAAATCGTCGAAGGCTTTCTCAGTGACGCGGATGATATGGGCGGCGACGAATTCGGCCCCTTCGCGGGCGCCGTCCTCAGGATGCTTCAGCGCGCATTCCCATTCGACCACGGCCCAGCCGTCGAAATTATTCGCCGTCATCTTCGAGAACACCGCACCGAAATCGACCTGGCCGTCGCCGAGCGAGCGGAAGCGGCCGGCCCGTTCCACCCAGCCCTGATAGCCGCCATAGACGCCCTGGCGCCCGGTCGGATTGAACTCCGCATCCTTGACGTGGAACATCTTGATGCGGTCCTTGTAGATGTCGATATTGTCGAGATAGTCGAGGCACTGCAGGACATAGTGTGAGGGATCGTAGAGCATGTTGGCGCGCGGATGGTTCTTCACCCGCTCCAGGAACATCTCGAACGTGATGCCGTCATGCAGGTCCTCACCCGGGTGGATCTCGTAGCAGACGTCGATCCCGTTCTCATCCGCATGGTTGAGGATCGGCGTCCAGCGGCGGGCAAGCTCGTCGAAGGCTGTTTCGACCAGGCCGGCGGGGCGCTGCGGCCAGGGATAGATGAAGGGCCAGGCGAGCGCGCCGGAGAAGGTCGCATGCGCCTTCAGCCCGAGGTTCTTCGATGCCGTCAGCGCCATCTTGACCTGCTCGACCGCCCATTCCTGACGAGCCTTGGGATTGCCGCGCACTTCGGGGGCTGCGAACCCGTCGAAGGCTTCGTCATAGGCCGGGTGAACGGCGACGAGCTGACCCTGCAGATGGGTGGAGAGTTCCGTGATCTCGATGCCGTTTTCGCGGGCCTTGCCGGCGAACTCGTCGCAATAATCCTTGGAGGTCGCGGCCTTCTTCAGATCTATCAGCTGGCTCGCCCAGGTCGGCACCTGGACGCCCTTGTAGCCGATATCGGCCGCCCATTTGGTGATCGCGTCCCAGGAATTGAAAGGCGCGGCATCGCCCGCGAACTGGCCAAGGAAAAGGCCGGGGCCCTTGATCGTCTTCATGTCAGATTCCTCCCTGAATATCGACCGTAAACGTTTCTGAAATGTTGTAGCACGCAATCTGGCGGGCGCAAGGCGCCTCCTCGCCCTTTATCTGCCGATTTGGCGCGAGGCCAGATGCGAATGGCTGCGAGCTAATCATGGCGGACTTTGGCGGGCAAGAGGTACGTGCAGCATTTTCGGCTGCGCGCCGAATGGAAACATGAAAACGCGCCCATCCTCTCGAATGGGCGCGCTCTGCAATCGGTGGATCAGAACGGCGAATCCGGGAAGTAGAAGTCCTTGGCATTGTCCTTGGTGACGAGCGTCGCGTCGAGGATGTAATTGCCGTGGACCGGAACCTGATCGTAGAGCGCTGCGGCCGTCAGCTCCATCGCCGTGCCGACCATTGCCGGCGGATAGAGAACGTCGACCGGGATCAGCTTGTCGCCATCCATGACCTTCTTGACCATGTCCTTGGAGCCGGCGCCGGCGATGACATACTGGATGTCGGTGCGCTTGGCCTGCTCGATCGCCTGCAGAACACCGACGGCCATGTCGTCATCCTGGCACCAGACGACGTCGATCTTCGGATACTTGGTCAGATAGTCCTGCATCACCTTAAAGGCGTCGTCGCGGTTCCAGTTGCCGTACTGGCGGTCGAGAACCTTGACCTTGGAGCCGGCGATACCCTTGTCGAAGCCGTCCTGGCGCTGCTGGTCGATCGGGATCGGCAGGCCGCGGATGACGACGACTTCGGCGTCAGGCGTCTTTTCAGCAATATATTTGCCAGCGACTTCGCCGAGCGCCGGATTGTTGCCGGCAACATAAAGGTCGCGCACGGAGTTGTCGTTGTTCGACGGTGCACGGTCGACAAGCGCGACGAACTTGCCCTTGCCCTTGACTTCCTTGATGGCGTTGACCAGCGGATCGGGATCCGACGGCAGGATGACGAGCGCATCGATGCCCTGCGTATCGAGGTCCTGCACGGCGTTTGCCTGCGTGGCGGCATCCGGCGAGGTCTTGACGATGACGTTCAGGCCCGGATGTTCGGCCATCAACTTCTTGGCAATACGCTCGGCATGGAACACGACGCCAGAGGTCCAGCCGTGATCGGCGGCCGGAATGGACACGCCGATCGTGTAATTCTTGTCCTGGGCGTAGGCTGCGCCGGCAAAAGCCACCCCCGCAACGGCCAGACCCAACATGAGCTTGCGCATGCTTATTTCCTCCCAAAAATATCAGGGACTTATCCAATCCGAGCCGGGTGCCCTGTGAAGCCCGGCCAATCCGAGAACCGTCTGCCTTATGATTTGCGCACCAGCGAGCGCTGGACGAACATGGCGATGATGATGATCGCACCCTGGATGGCGCCGATCAGATACTCGCTGATGAAATTCGAAAGCAGCATGATGTTGCCGACGAGTTCGAGAATGAAGGCGCCGCAGATCGTGCCCCAGACCCTGCCGGCGCCGCCTTTCAGCGCCGTGCCGCCGACGACGACCGCCGTGATCGCCTGCAACTCCCACAGGATGCCCGTCGTCGCCGATGTCGAGCCGAGACGGGGAACATAAAGCAGCACGGCAATGGCGACGCACAGGCCCTGGATGACGAAGGCGATCGTCCGCACACGGTTGACCGCGATGCCCGAATAGCGGGCGACATCGCTGTTCGACCCGACTGCGACGACGTGGCGCCCGTAGCGGGTGCGGTAGAGGATGAAGGCCGCAACCGCCGTCACCGCCAGGATCACCACGATCGGCACCGGCACGCCGGCGATCGTGCCGAAATAAGCCGGACGATAGAGCGTCTGGATGTCGGCGGAGCGCAGCGTGATCGCGCCGCCCTGCGACAGCCATGTCGTCAGGCCGCGATAGATGCCCATCGTGCCGAGCGTCGCGATGAACGGCTCGATCTTGCCCACCGTGGTGATCAGGCCATTCGCCAGGCCGCAAAGCGAGCCGGCAACCATGGTGAAAACCACAGCGACCGTCAGCATCAGCGCCGGGTTTTCGATGGCGCCCGAATTCATCAGCAGGATCATCAGGCTGGCGACGAAGGCCACCATAGAGCCCACCGACAGGTCGAGGTCACCGGCCGAGATCACGAAGGTCGCGCCGACGGCGATGATGGCGATAAAGGCGCTGCGCGTCGCGACATTGGCAAGGTTGGTGATGCCGATGAAATTGGGATTGACCAAGGCTCCGACGATCAGAAGCAGCGCCAGGGCGACGAAAGGCGCGACCGCACGCAGGTCGACATCCCGCCAGGATCGGCGCCGGATTTCCCTGGTCTCCTCGTTGACACTCATTTCCAAAACCAACCTCCCGTCCCATCTTTTTAGGCATCTTGTCTGTCCGCTTCGGCCCTCAGGCCGCCGCCTTCTTCTTCAGTCCGGCGGCGTAACGCATGATCTCCTGCTCGGAAATCTCATCCCCTTCGAGCACGCCGACGATATGCCCCTCGCGCATCACCACCACCCGCGTGCAGAGGCCGATGACTTCAGGCATCTCCGACGAGACGATGATGATCGAGCGGCCGTCCCGGGCGAGCGCCGAGATGAAATGATAGATCTGCTGCTTGGTGCCGACATCGATGCCGCGCGTCGGCTCGTCGATGATGATGATGTCGGGCTCGGTCTCCATCACCTTGGCGAGCAGCAGCTTCTGCTGGTTTCCGCCCGACATCCGGCCGACGACGATATTGCCGTCGCGAACCCTGATGTCGAAGCGGCGCTTCGCCTTTGCCATCGCGGCCGCTTCACTGCCGGGGCTGAGATAACCTCGGCGGGAATGCCTTCCGAGCGATTGCAGCGTCAGATTGGTGACCATGCCCGAGCGCAGCAGCAGGCCCTTCGACTTGCGGTCCTTGGTCATATAGGCCAGCCCGCAGCGATTGGCGGCGTGCACGTCGCCGGAAGGAACCGTTTCGCCCTTGATGATCACCTCACCCTCGAGGCGGGTCCGCAACCCGGCGATCGCTTCCATCAGCTCGGTGCGGCCGGAGCCGATCATGCCGGAAAAACCGATGATCTCGCCCTTGCGCACCTCGAAACTGGCATCCCTGACATAACCCGTCGACACCGAGGCGACGCTCAAGACGATCTCCTCGTCGACATCGGGCTCGACCTTGGCCGGATAGAGACTGGAAAGTTCGCGGCCGACCATCAGCTGCGCGATCGATTCTCCGTCCAGAATGGAGGTCGGCGACGTCTTGATCCATTGGCCGTCGCGCAGCACCGTGACGCGATCGGTCAATTCCATCACTTCGTCGAGCTTATGCGAAACGAAGACGAAGCTGGTGCCCTGATCGCGCAGTTTGCGGACCTGCCTGAACAGCATATTGGTCTCTTCCCGCGACAAGACGGCGGTCGGCTCATCCATGAAGACAACCCGCGCATCGCGGCTGATTGCCTTGGCGATCTCGACCATCTGCTTGTCGGCGATGGACAGCGTGCTGATCAGCGCATTCTCATCGACATGCGAACCGAGCACATCGAGAATCTTGCGTGTCTCCGAGCGCATATATTTGCGGTCGAGCACGCCGAAGCGGGTGACTTCGCGCCCGAGGAAGAGGCTCTCCGTCACGGTCAGATGCTCGGCGAGATTGAATTCCTGGTGAATGATGACGATGCCGAGCGCCTCGGCAGCGCCATTGGGCGGCAGGACGACAGGCTTGCCGTCAAGCAGGATCTCGCCGGAACTCGGCTGTTCGAAACCGGACAATACCTTGACGAGCGTGGATTTGCCGGCGCCGTTTTCACCCATCAACGCATGGATTTCGCCGGCGCGGAGATCGAAATTGACGCTGAAAAGCACCTGAACGCCGCTGAAGGATTTGCATATACGCCTGGCGGACAGCACCACGGGTGCGGTGTCGGCGATCTCCACGGTCATCATGCCCTCCCCCAAGAGCGCTTTGCATCCGGCAGAACCTGCCGGAGCCGCTCCATCACCTTGAACTAGCGCACATTCCCATTCTGAAAACCGCTTGCTGTTTTCGGGTGCTGTGCGCTGCGGCTCCCCGTCCGCTTTGGAGTTTATGTAAACCTTTACATCAGGCATGTAAAGGTTTACATGGTGGATTTACGCAGATCCGTTGAAGCCTGCCTTTGACCTGTCAACAAGTCTGTGTAGTGTCGCGGCGAAGACAGCCCAAGGCAGAGCTCAGTGTCGAATTCCACGCCCGCAACAATCGAAGACGTCGCCCGGATCGCCGAGGTCTCCATCGCGACGGTGTCCCGGGCGATCCACATGCCGGAGAAGGTCGCCAACTCCACCCGCCTCAAGGTTAACCAGGCAATCGCCGTCACCGGCTACACCACCAATGCCATGGCCCGCAGCCTGAGGCTCGGCCGCTCCAATATGATCCTCGTCGTGGCGCCCGACATCGGCGACCCCAATTTCTCCAACATTCTCGTCGGGCTGGAAAACGAGGCGCGCGCGCATGGCTACGGCATCCTGATCGGCCATACCCAGAACGACGCCCAGCGCGGGCTCGAATATTTGAAATTCCTGAATTCCAACCAGGCTGCCGGGCTGATCCTGTTCACCGGCATTCTACCCTTCGGGCACCAGACGATGACGGCGCGGCTGCCGCCGAGTGTCGGCGTCTTCGAGCCCGTCTTCAATGGCGGCATTCCCTATGTCGGCGTCGACGATACCGAGGGCGCCCGGAAGGCAGTGGATCTGCTGCTGGCCGAAGGCCATCGCAAGATCGCCTTCATCGGCGATTCGCGCACCCGGCTTGCCTATTCCAGACGCCGCATGGGTTACGATGCCGGTCTCGATGCCGCTGGCGTCCCGCCCGACATGAGGATCGTGCTCGAAGGCGACGGCACGATCGAAAGCGGCCGGCATGCGGTCGAACAGCTTTTCATGCGCGACACGCTTCCCACAGCCTTCATGTGCGTCAACGATCAGACGGCGATCGGCGTCATGATCGGCCTCGGCGCGCGAGGTTATGACATTCCAAGGGATTTTTCGGTGACGGGTTTCGACGACGTGCCGCAGGCCGTCTTCATATCCCCGCCGCTGACGACGATCCGCCAGCCGCGAACGGCGATCGGCAAACAGGCGATGGCGCTGCTGCTGGAACTCCTATCGGATGGTCGGCCGACCGAAACGGAAATCCTGCTGAGGCCGGATCTCGTCGTTCGAAACTCCGTCTCCGCGCCGTCGCGCAACTGGTTGAAGCGTTGAGCCGATAGAGGTTGAGGACTTCCGCCCGCCCCGGCCGGAAAGGCTTACGCCGGCGGCCGATGACCGCCGGCGCACTTGATCAGATCAGACGTAACGGTTGACGACGTTTTCGAGCAGTTCCTGCTTGCCGGATCTCGGCTGCGGGTTGACGTCCTTGGTCTCGACCCAGCTGGTGATCTCATCCAGCGAATATTCGCCGCGGAACAGCTTCTGCGCCTCGGCGGATTCCCAGCCTGCATAACGATCGGCGAGCGGCTGCGACAGAGCCTTGTCCTCGATCATCCTGGCAGCGGCCTTCAGGCCGCGGGCGCAGCAATCCATGCCGCCGATATGACCGATCAGCAGATCCGCCGGATCGAGCGACTGGCGGCGCAGCTTCGAGTCGAAATTGGTGCCGCCGGTCTTGAAGCCGCCGCCTGCCAGAACGTGATAATAGGCGAGCGCCATTTCGGGAACGTTGTTGGGGAACTGGTCGGTATCCCAGCCGGACTGGTAGTCGTTGCGGTTCATGTCGATCGAGCCGAAGATGCCAAGCGCATTGGCAAGCGCCAGCTCATGCTCGAAGGAGTGACCGGCAAGGATCGCGTGGCCCTGCTCGATATTGAGCTTCACCTCGTTTTCAAGTCCGTGCTTCTTGAGGAAACCGTAGACGGTTGCGACGTCATAATCATACTGGTGCTTGGTCGGCTCCTGCGGCTTCGGCTCGATCAGGATCGTGCCCTTGTAGCCGATCTTATGCTTGTATTCGACGACGAGGTTGAGGAAGCGGCCGAGCTGGTCGAGCTCACGCTTGAGATCGGTGTTGAGCAGCGTTTCGTAGCCTTCGCGGCCGCCCCAGAGCACATAGTTCTCGCCGCCGAGCTTCTGCGTCGCGTCGATGCAGGTCTTTACCGTCGCGGCGGCGAAAGCGAAGACATCAGGATCGGGGTTGGTCGCAGCACCCGACATATAGCGGCGGTTGGAGAAGAGGTTGGCCGTACCCCAGAGCAGCTTGGTGCCGGTTGCGGCCTGCTTCTCGGCGAAATAGTCGACGATCTCATTGAGGTTTTTGGTGTTCTCGGCGAAGTTTTTGCCTTCGGGACGCACGTCGGCGTCGTGGAAGCAGTAATAGGGCGCGCCGAGCAGCGAGAAGAATTCGAAGGCGACGTCGGCCTTGAGCTTGGCGGCCTTCATCGTGTCTTCGAACCAGGGGCGCAGGAAGGTCTGGCCGCCGAAGGGATCGCCGCCCGGCCAGGTGAAGGTGTGCCAATAGGCCACCGCAAAGCGCAGATGGTCTTCCATACGCTTGCCCATGACGATTTCATCAGGCTGGTAGTAACGGAAGGCCAGCGGATTGGTGCTGTCGGGGCCTTCATATTTAATTTTCTGGATATCGCCGAAAAATCCGGTGCTCATCTTGGGTCTCCTTGGGTTCGTGTCTTTTCGAAGTTCTGAATTGATGGTCTACGCCAGAGGCCCCTCATCCGCCTGCCGGCACCTTCTCCCCGAGGGGGAGAAGAGGTTCGCCGCGGCGCCTCTTTTCCCTTCTCCCCTCGGGGAGAAGGTGGCCCGAAGGGTCGGATGAGGGGGCCGCTGGCTGAAACTTTCAATGCGCCAGCGACTTGATCGCCGGATAGAGTGCGCGGTAGCGCCTGTAGGCATCCTCGTAAGCGCCGCTCAGCGCCGACACCGGCTCGATCGTGCCTGAGGTGACCGGCGGCGTGCAGACGGCGATCGGATCGGCCCCCGTGGCGGCGATCAGGCCGAGGCGGGCGGCGCCGAAGGCCGCGCCGAAATCGCCGTCGGCCGGCAGGTCGACCGGAACGCCGAGCGCCGTCGCGATCGATGCCAGCCAGTAATGCGAGCGCGAGCCGCCGCCGATCGCGGTGACGCGGGAGATGCCGGTGCCGGCCGAGCGCAGCGCTTCGAGATTGTCGCGGATGGCGAAGGCGACACCTTCGAGCACCGCCTGGGTGAGAACGACACGGCTGCTTTCATGTTCGAGGCCGATGAAAGCGCCGCGAATGACGGCATCATTGTGCGGCGTGCGCTCGCCGGACAGATAAGGCAGGAAGGTGACGCCGGTCGGCGCCTTCAACGTCTCGCCGAGCTCACCGGTGAGATCGGCGGCCGATTTGCCGGTGACCCCGGAATGCCAGTTGAGCGCATCGGTGGCCGACAGGATGACGCCCATCTGGTGCCAGGTGTTCGGCAGTGCGTGGCAGAAAGCATGCACAGCGCTTTCCGGCTTCGGCAGATAGGAGCCGTTGGCGGCAAAAAGCACGCCCGACGTGCCGAGCGAGACGAAGGCGGCGCCATCGCTGACGGTCCCCATGCCGCAGGCCGATGCGGCATTGTCGCCGGCGCCGCCCGCAACGACGACATCACCTGATATGCCCCATTGCGCCGCCAGTTCGGGCCGCAGCGTACCGGCCTGCTCGGTGCCTTCGACAAGCGCCGGCATCTGCTCCTTGGAAAGATGGGTGGCGGCGAGCAGATCGGCCGACCAGGCGCGTTTGCCGGTGTCGAGCCAGGAGGTGCCGGCCGAATCCGACATTTCGGAAATATAATCGCCGGTCAGCCAAAGACGCAGATAGTCCTTCGGCAGGAGCACCTTGGCGATCCTGGAGAAAATGTCGGGCTCATGCTTCTCGACCCAAGCGAGCTTCGGCGCCGTAAAGCCGGGGAAGACGATATTGCCGGTGAGCGCGCGAAAGCGCGGATCCGCATCGAGGGCCGCAGCCTCGACATGGCTGCGCGTGTCGTTCCAGAGGATGCAGGGGCGCAGCACCTTGTCGGCGGCATCGATGAGCGTCGCGCCATGCATCTGGCCGGAAAGGCCGATGCCCTTGACCGCGGCAAGCTCCTTCGGGTGTTTCGCCTTCAGTCCGGCGACGGCCTCTTCGGTGGCACGTACCCAGTGGGACGGCTCCTGCTCCGACCAGCCGGAATGCGGACGCGAGACGTCGAGCGAACCATTAGCCGAGCCAACGATCTTCTGATCGCCGTCGATCAGCATCGCCTTGACACCGGAGGTTCCGAGATCGAGACCGAGATACATGGGGTCTTCTCCTTTGCCGTTACGGCAGATTGTCTTTCACAAATATGTCGAGGCGGATGCGCTCCTGCGCGTCGATGACGGCAAGCCCGTCCGCCTTGGCTTTCAATATCCGGATGGCGCTGCGCACCTCATGGCCAGCGTCCTGATTGAGAATCGCATCGATCGTGTTGTCGATGAGCGCCGCGCGGGTGTAGGCGGTCAGTTCGTGGGCAATCACGGTCAATGTCCGGTCGACGGCCTTCTCCTTCAGTGCCCGGATGAGGCCGCGATTGCCGGCGCCGAGGCTGTAGACGCCGACGATGCCGGCATTCCCGAGCGCATCGGCAACGAGCCTATGGGCGACTTCGGGATCGTCGCGGCCTTCGAGAACCGGCAGGACGGCAAGATCGGGAAATTCCGCGGCCATGACGGAGGCAAAGCCTTCCAGCCGCTCGCGATGGTCACGCACCAGCATGGAGCCGGCGAGCACGGCGATCTCACCCTTTCGCGGCCCGAGAAAGCGGCCGAGCAGACGCGCCGCCGTGCGGCCGGCCGCGATATTGTCGACACCGGCATAATGATGACGCAGCGACCCGGTGAGATCGGAAACCAGGGTGACGATGGGAAAGCGCTCGCGCACCAGCTTGTCGACGATGGCGCGCACTTCAGGCGCATCAGTCGCCACCATCGCAATGCCGCAAGGTCTTTCCCGGGAAAGCCCCTCGAGCACGGCGACGAGGGCGGCCGGATCGAAGGCCGGCACCTCGATAATGCGGATATCGGTGCGCTCGGCCGGCGAGCGCAGGACCGCCTGCCGGATCTCGGCATTCAGCCCATGCATGAAGGAATTGTCGCTGGCCGGCAGGATGAAAACCAGCGGATAGGTGCGTCCCTTGGCAAGATTGGCGGCGGCCACATCTCTGATATAACCGAGCTCGCGGATTGCGGTCTCGACCTTCGCCCGCGTGACATGACGTACGCCTGGGCGCTGGTTGAGAACCCGGTCGACAGTCGCAAGACTGACCCCGGCAGCGGCGGCGATATCGTGAACTGTTGGCCTCATCATTCCTCCTGACGAGACCATTAGCGCCAAATTTGATGTACGTAAATCAAAAAATCGAACGGGCCGATTGGCGCACTGTTTTTCTGACACCGGTCCGCTTCGGACCGTCCCACAGAGGATTAGATGCTGATGACATAACGGCCGGAAAGCGGCAAGCAAAAAGGCCCTCCGGAGAGGGCCTTTTCAAGGGGCGGCAGGCCGGAGGTCAGTGGCCGCCACCGCCTCCCCCGCCTTGCGGCGCGGGTTTCTTGATCATGGCGACACCGAAGATCATCGCAACGAAAAGCGCGGTCAGGATCAGGAAGATATCGCTGAAGGAGAGGATCACCGCCTGCTTGGTGGCAAGGCCGACCATCTGCTTGATCGCGACCGAGGCGCCATCCATGCCGTATGTGTTGAAATTGGCGGCCATGTTGTTCATCTGATCGATCGCCGCCGGATTGCCCCAGTCCATATTCTCCCGCAGCCGCTCGTAATGCACGTCCTGGCGGTTGGTGAGCACGGTGTTGATGACGGCGAGGCCGACGGCGCCGCCGAGGTTTCTGGTCAGGTTGAACAGGCCGGACGCGCCGCGGATGCGCGAGGGCGGCATCGTGCCGAGCGCGATATTGTTGATCGGCACCATGCACATCATCAGCCCGAAACCGCGCAGGATCTGCGGAATGAAGAGCTCGTAGAAATCCCAATCCGCCGTCAGGTGGATCATGATGTATGTGCCGGCGGCGAAGCTGGCGAAACCGATCACCATCATCAGGCGCAGGTCCATCTTGGTCGACAGCTTGCCGGCGATCGGCGCGGTGAAGAACATCGCAAGCCCGGAGACGAACATCGTCTCGCCGATCATCAGCGAATCATAGCCGCGGATGCGGCCGAGATAGACGGGGTAGATGTAGGTGAGGCCGTAGAGGCCGATGCCCATGACAAAGGAGAAGATCGAGCCGAAGGAGAAATTCCGGTTCGCAAAGGCCTTGAGATCGACGACGGGGAACTCCACCGTGAAGGCGCGATAGAAGAAGACGATTGCTCCAACGCAGGAGGCGACGGCGGCAATGGCGATGGAACTGTCGTTGAACCAGTCGTTCGAATTGCCCTCTTCGAGCACATATTCCATCGTGCCGAGGAAGATGCCCATCGAAATCAGTCCCCACCAGTCGAACTTCTTGAAGAGCGACAGTTCCGGCTTGTCGAAATCGATGAAGTTCCAGGTGACGATCGTAACGACGATGCCGGGAACGATATTGACGAGGAACAGCCAGTGCCAGGAGAAGGCGTGGCTGAGATAGCCGCCGACGGTCGGACCGATGGTCGGCGCCAGCGTCGCGATCAGGCCGATGATCGGCGAAACGATGCTGCGCTTCGACGCCGGGAAGATGGTGAAGGCGGCCGCGAACACCGACGGGATCATGCCGCCGCCGATAAAACCCTGAATGGCGCGGTAGACGATCATCTGGTCGATATTCGTCGCCGTGGCGGCAAGCGCACTCGCCATGGTGAAACCGGCCGCCGAGATCGCGAAGAGATACCGCGTCGAGATGATGCGCGCCAACGTGCCCGAAAGCGGGATCATGATCACTTCGGCGATCAGATAGGCCGTCTGCACCCAGCCGACTTCGTCGCTGCCCGCCGAAAGGCCGGCCTGGATTTCGGCAAGCGAGGCCGAGACGATCTGGATGTCGAGGATCGACATGAACATGCCGAGCACCATCGCAAAGAAGGCGATGAGCTTCCTCGGATCCATGCGCTCGTCGGCGTGGGCGGGCGCTGCCGGAATCGTCCCCGCTGTTGCTGTCGCGCTTCCGGCCATCGGAGAACCTCGGTCTTGTCTAAAGGCTTACTTGCTCGGCGCCGTCCGGGTATCGACGTCGACGACGACGCTGAGGCCCGCCCGCAGGCGCCCGCTGTCGAGCGCGTCCTGCGGCAGCGCGATGCGCACCGGCACGCGCTGGATCACCTTGGTGAAGTTGCCCGTGGCATTTTCCGGCGGCAGCAGCGAGAAGACCGAGCCGGATGCCGGCGAGATCGATTCGACGGTGCCGACGACAGGATGGTCGCTATAGGCGTCGACATGGACGTTGACCTTCGAGCCGGGAACCAGATGCTGGATCTGCGTTTCCTTGAAGTTGGCGTCGATATAGAGCTCATGCACCGGAACGAGCGCCATCAGCCGCTGGCCGGGCGAAACGAGATCGCCCTCCTGGACCGAGCGATTGCCGACGATGCCGTCATAAGGCGCCTTGAGCACGGTGAAGGACAGGTCGCGCGCCGCCTTGTCGCGCGAGATTTCCAGCGACCGGACCGAGCCTTCGGCCTCCTTGCGCTGGGCCTGGAGAATGGTGATGTTGGCCTGCGCGGCGGTGATGTTGGCGTCGCCGCCGGCAAGATTGGCCTTGGCCTGGTCGAGCGCGATATTGGCATTGTCGAGATCGGCGGCGGTGCCGACCGACTTCGCCTGCAACTCGCTCTGGCGCTTCTGGGTAATCTCGGCACCGCGAACGGCCGCTTCGAGTGCCACCTTCTGCGCCTGCGCCTGCGCAAGGCTGGCATCGGCGCCTTCGATCTGCGCGTCGATGCGCTGCAGCGAAAGCAGTTCGGTGGCGATCTGGGCCTGCGCCTGATCGAGGGCGTTCTGATAGTCGCCGTTATCAAGCGTGGCGAGCACGTCGCCGGCTTTGATTTCCTGGTTGGCGACCACATTCACCCTAGCGACGTAGCCCGTGACCTTCGGCGAAATCGTTGCGATATCGCCCTCGATATAGGCGTCGTCGGTCGACACCATGAAGCGGCCGTTCGTCCACCATTCGTAACCATACCAGCCGCCGCCCGCGAGAATGGCGAGCACGACGATCGGCAGCACCGGGCTGCGGCGCTTCTTCGGAGCTGCAGGTGCAGCGACCGGAGCTGAAGCCGGCGCTGACTGCGCAGGCGCAGACGGCTTCTCGCGGGCTTCCGCCGTCGGCGCCTCGGCAACGCTTGCGACTTCGGCCTTTACCTCTTCGGCTCCGGCATTTTCGCTGACGATCCGCGCGACGTTGCTTTTCTGGTTGCTCGACATGACCACTTTACCGATCTTGGAGTAAATAATCGAACTGAACGGTTCGGTTCAGTTGACTTAAACCTGTTTTACCGTCATATCAAGATGTATAGAACCAATCGGTTCGATTTCTTTAAAGAAAATACGAAACCGTGAACACGGTTAAAGAGACATGACGCTGAAACCCGACCACGCCGCCGTCTTCAGTCCCCCCGTCGGAGGAGGCCGATTTGCCGCGGGCGAAGATCCGGCCAAGCGCCAGCAGATTCTCGCCGGCGCCAAGCGCGTCTTCATGAAGTTGGGCTTCGACGCCGCCAGTATGAACGACGTGACGCGCGAGGCCGGCGTTTCCAAGGGCACGCTCTACGTCTATTTCACCAATAAGGAAGAATTGTTTTCGGCGATGATCGAGGACGAGCGCGCCGCCTTCGTGGCCGCCGTGCGCACCGCCCTAGCCGAACATGACGATCCTGAAGCCGGCCTGTACGAATTCGGGATAAGCTTCGTCACCCACATGACCGACGAAAAGGTCATCAATGCGATGCGCACCGTTCTCGGCGTGCGCGACCGCATGCCGGTGCTCTGTCAACGCTTCTTCAAGGGCCCGGTAAACCTGCGCACCATCATGCGCGACTTCCTCGAACGGCACGTCGCCGAAGGTACGCTCAAGATCGACGACATCGATCTGGCCGCCGGCCAGTTCCTCGATCTCGCCAGCGGCAGCTTCTTCAAGCTCCGCCTGTTCGGAAGCATGGAAGAGCCCCCGTCCCGCGAGGAAATCGACCGCGTCATCCGCGGCGCGATCCACGTCTTCATGGCCGCCTACGGCGCGCGCCGGCACGGCGCCGGCTGACTGCATCCTTGACGGTCGCTTCCCTTCGGCCGAAACTCCGCAACAACGATCAAACCCGGCTGCCGACTTTTTTCTAAGGAAGAAGCCGCAACCAGGGGAGTAGGAATGAGCGCCATCGCACGGGCGATATGGTTCATAGAGAGCCATTTCGAAAGCGATCTGTCGCTGGAAGAGATATCGGAAGCAGCCGGATTGTCGCGCTACCATCTGTCGCGCGTCTTCGGGCTGGTCACCGGCCACTCGATCAGCGGCTATATCAGAGGGCGGCGCCTCAGCCGCGCCGTGCCCGCGCTTGTCGGCGGTTCATCCACCATTCTCGAGGTTGCGCTTTGTGCGGGCTACGGCTCACACGAAGCCTTCACCCGTGCCTTCCGCGACCAGTTCGGCATGACGCCGGATGCTGTGCGCAAACAGGGGCACGCCCGTAACCTTGCCTTGCTGGAGCCGATCAGAATGGACCCCGCCCACCTCAACGACCTCGAACCGCCCCGCTTCGAAACCCTGCCGCCGATGCTCTTAGCCGGCCTGCAGGAGATCTATCCCTATGGCGGCAATGCCGCCATTCCCTCTCTCTGGCAGAAGTTCAATGCCCATTTCGGCCATATATCAGGCCAGAAAGGCAACGTCGCCTACGGCATCTGCACGCATATCGACGGCGAAGCGGAGAAATTCCGCTATATGGCCGCGGTCGAGATCTCCGACGCCGGTGATCTGCCGGCGGATTTTGCAACGCTCAAGCTTCCAGGGCAGCGCTACGTCGTCTTCACCCATCGCGGCCATGTCTCCGGCATTTCCGTGACCATGAACCGGATTTTCGGCACATGGTGGCCGACCTCCGGCCTGGAACACGGCGCCTTGCCCGACATGTTCGAGCGTTACGACGAACGCTTCGATCCCCATACCGGCATGGGCGTCACCGAAATCTGGTTGCCGATCAAGGAATAAAAGTCACACCAATTTCGTATACCCCCTTGCGGCGCTTGCGTGGCAGGCCGCCGACACTACATTGCGCGCGTCATCCAATCATGTGACGCAAGAGGGATATACGCTGATGCAGGAAATCATGACGCTCATTCAGGATCCGGCCGCCTGGGTGGCGCTCATCACGCTGGTGGTGATGGAAGTCGTTCTCGGGATCGACAACCTGATCTTCATTTCCATTCTCACCAACAAATTGCCGCCCGAGCACCGGGAGAAGGCCCGCAAGATCGGTATCGGTCTGGCGCTGGTCATGCGCCTGGCTCTTCTCGGCACCGTCGCCTGGATCGTGCAGTTGACCGAGCCGCTGTTTGAGGCCTTCGGCCACGGCTTTTCCTGGAAGGACCTGATCCTGATCGCCGGCGGCTTGTTCCTCGTCTGGAAAGCCACCAAGGAAATTCACCACACCGTCGATCCTGTAGACCATCAGGAGGATTTCATCGCGACATCCGTCACGACGGGTTTTGCATCGGCGATCGGCCAGATCCTGCTGCTCGACCTCGTCTTCTCGGTCGACAGCATCATCACCGCCGTCGGCATGACGCCGCATCTGCCGATCATGGTGATTGCCGTCATCGCCGCCGTCACCGTCATGCTGGTTGCCGCCAACCCGCTTGCCAACTTCATCGAGAAGAACCCGACGATCGTCATGCTGGCGCTCGCCTTCCTGCTGATGATCGGCACGACGCTGATCGCCGAAGGCATGGGCTTCCATGTGCCGAAGGGCTACATCTACGCCGCCATGGCCTTCTCGGCAGCGGTCGAAGTGCTGAACATGATCGCGCGCAACGCCCGCAACCGGAAACGCGACGGCGCCCACTGAGACTGAAGCGGGACAGCGCGTCGCAACCGGCGCGCCGTCCCGCTCACCGCCCTCGGGCCTTTGCAGACGTGGTTTTTCTTGACGCGCCCGGTTGAATATGGCCTAAGGCCAGCCGAACGGACGATCGGCGGATAGTGCGGGCGCATGCCCTTTTTCGGCCGGTTTGCCGATGAAGATATCTGCATCCTCCGGCCGAACGTCGCTTTCCCTGGAAAGCCGTCCGGCGTTCATTGACGGGCCATACCAATGACAACTTCCGGCGTCCGCGTCCGCATCGCTCCCTCGCCGACCGGCGAGCCGCATGTCGGCACCGCTTACATCGCTCTCTTCAACTACCTTTTCGCCAAGAAGCACGGCGGCGAGTTCATCCTGCGCATCGAGGATACCGACGCGACGCGCTCGACCCCGGAATTCGAGACCAAGGTGTTGGACGCCCTGAAATGGTGCGGGCTGGAATGGAAGGAAGGCCCCGATATCGGCGGTCCTTACGGCCCCTATCGCCAGTCCGACCGCAAGCCGATGTACCAGCCTTACGCTGAGGAGTTGCTGGACAAGGGCCATGCCTTCCGCTGTTTCTGCACGCCCGCGCGCCTCGAACAGATGCGCGAGGCGCAGCGCGCCGCCGGCAAGCCGCCGAAATATGACGGCCTCTGCCTCAGCCTGACGGCCGAGGAAGTAACCTCGCGTATGGCAGCCGGCGAGACGACCGTCATCCGCATGAAGATCCCGGCTGAGGGCTCCTGCGACTTCACCGACGGCGTCTACGGCGACGTCTCCATCCCCTGGGATTCCGTCGACATGCAGGTGCTGATCAAGGCCGACGGCATGCCGACCTATCACATGGCCAACGTCATCGACGACCATCTGATGAAGATCACCCATGTGGCGCGCGGCGAGGAATGGCTGGCTTCGGTGCCGAAGCACATCCTGCTCTATCGCTATTTCGGCTGGGACCAGCCGGTCTTCATGCATCTGTCGCTGATGCGCAATGCCGATAAGTCGAAGCTGTCGAAGCGCAAGAACCCGACCTCGATCTCCTATTATTCCGCGCTCGGCTATATCCCGGAAGCGCTGATGAACTTCCTCGGCCTGTTCTTCATCCAGATCGCCGAGGGTGAAGAGCTGCTCGATATCGACGCGCTCTCCGAGAAGTTCGACCCCGAGAACCTCTCCAAGGCCGGCGCGATCTTCGATATCCAGAAGCTCGACTGGCTGAACGGCCGCTGGATCCGCGAGAAACTGTCGGAAGAGGAGTTCCAGGCGCGGGTGCTGAGCTGGGCCATGGAAAACGACCGCCTGAAGGCCGGTCTGCGCCTGTCGCAGACGCGCATTTCAAAGCTCGGCGAACTGCCCGATCTCGCCGGCTTCCTGCTGAAGTCCGATCTCGGCCTGCAGCCTTCCGACTTCGCCAAGATCAAGTCGCCGCCGGAGGAGATCCTCGAGATCCTCAACACGGTGCAGCCGGATCTGGAAAAGATCCTGGAATGGAATGTCGAGACGATCGAGGCGGAGCTGCGCGCGATCGCCGACCGCATGGGCAAGAAGCTGAAGGTCGTGGTCTCGCCGCTCTTCGTCGCCGTATCAGGCTCGTCGCGTTCGCTGCCGCTCTTCGATTCCATGGCGATCCTCGGCCGCTCCGTCGTGCGCCAGCGCCTGAAGCTCGCAGCCCAAGCCGTCGCCGCCCTCGTCGGCTCGAAGTAAGAACAGTCAGAGGATTTCGACAGTGGCTGACAACAAGACCGAAAACACACTTTCCTCCGACGCGACTGAGGTGCGCGCCCAGAAGCTGAAGCTGCTGCGCGAGCAGATCGGCGACGTCTACCCGGCGCATTTCCACCGGACGATGACCAATACCGAACTTAGCGCCAGGTACGAATCTCTGGAACCGGACGTCGAGACGCAGGACATCGTCACCGTCGCCGGCCGCGTTTATTCCTCGCGCAACTCCGGCATGTTCATGGACATCCACGACGCCGGCGGCAAGATCCAGATCTTCAGCCATAAGGATACGACGCCGGAAGAGGCCCGCGCCCTGCTGCCGATGATCGACATCGGCGACATCATCGGCATCACCGGCATCGTGCGCCGCACCAAGCGCGGCGAGCTGACGATCAACGCGCAGAAGATCGAGATGCTGACCAAGTCACTGCTGCCGATGCCCGAGAAGTGGCACGGCCTCTCCGACATCGAGCTGCGCTATCGCAAGCGCCATCTCGACATCTTGACCAATGAGGATTCGAAGCTTCGTTTCCAGCAGCGCTCGAAGATCGTTTCCGGCATCCGCCGCTTCATGGAAAATGACGGCTTCATGGAAGTCGAGACGCCGATGCTGCAATCGATCTATGGCGGCGCCACCGCCGAGCCGTTCAAGACGCATCACAATACGCTGAAGCTCGACATGTATCTGCGCATCGCGCCGGAACTGTTCCTGAAGCGCACGCTGGTCTCCGGCCTCACCGACAAGGTCTTCGAGATCAACCGGAACTTCCGCAACGAAGGCGTCTCCACCCGGCACAATCCCGAATTTACGATGATGGAGTGTTATTGGGCCTATGCCGATTACGAGGACATGATGGATCTCGTCGAGCGGCTGTTCGAGACCCTGGCGCTCTCCATTCATGGCACCACCGAATTCGATTTCGGCGACAAGCGCCTGTCCTTCAAGGGGCCGTTCAAGCGCGTGCCGATGCCCGATGCCGTCAAGGAAGTGACCGGCATCGACTTCCTCGCCATCAAGACCGACGAGGAAGCACGCACTGCTGCCAAGGCTGCCGGCTTCGCGGTCGAGAAGGACTGGACCTGGGGCGAATGCCTTGCCTTCATCTTCGAGGAGAAGGTCGAATCGACGCTGATCCAGCCATCTCACGTCACGCATTTTCCGAAGGACATCTCGCCCTTCGCCAAGGAAGTGCCGGGCGAACCGCGGCTCGTCGAGCGTTTCGAGACCTATTGCAACGCCTGGGAACTCGGCAACGCCTTCTCGGAGCTCAACGATCCCGAAGAGCAGCGTCGCCGCATGGTCGAGCAGCTCGAACAGGCGCATGCCCGCGGCGAAAAGGAAAAGCAGCTGGACGAGGAATTCCTCGACGCGATCGACCAGGGCATGCCGCCCGCCGGCGGCCTCGGCATCGGCGTCGACCGCCTCATCATGCTGCTGACCAACGCCCCGTCGATCCGCGACGTCATCCTCTTCCCGGCCCGCCGCAACAAGGCCGATTGACGGGAATAAAACGTCACCAACATAAGCGGAATGCCGGCCGGTCCTGCCCCAGATGTGGAATACTTTCTGCAGCAAATAGCTGTCGCGAGACTCCAACTGAGTTTCGCGACAAGCCATCCTCGGGGGACGGTGGCACCGGCCTACAGTGGCTTTCGGAAGAAGACGACGCGCTGTGTCTCCTCAAATCCTAAAGCGGCATGGAGCGCATGGCTGGCTGAATTCTCAAGCCGCGCGTCAGAGCCAAACTCAACACAGCCAAGCGACTTCCCCCAATCGGCAACGGCATTGCAAAGCAATCGTGCGATACCCTTTCGCCTGTCAGCGGGCCGAACATAAATACCTTCGAGGAATAGAACGGGCGAGCTGCTGCATCCATTCACATAATCATGTCGCAAAGTGGCCTCAGCAAACCCGACAGCTTCATTCGCAGCATTTCGGGCGATGAACGCGATGGCTTCTCCACTTTGTGAAAGAAACGCCCGGCCCAACTCAGCGCGATGATATTCAAGCGAGCGATGCGGCCACAGCTCAACGCGAAGCTGCGCCCATGGCTCAACATCTTTTATGGTCGCAATCTCAATAATCGATTCCATATTGCGGTCCCCCTCTTGTCGCAAAAAGCTCAATTGAAGCGACAGTTTTGCGGCAGGTGAGTGCGCAAAATTCTTCAGCAAGTAAACCGCCCCAAACACCTATGCGACAAGGGGATTGGGCACCAGTATCTGCTTGGATGCCACATTTCGGTTAGGGGCTGGGCCGGCCGGCGCTCCGTTTTGTATGCCGTTTGTTCAGTGGGTCTTTGGCGCTTCCGCCGGCGGCTCTTCGGCCGGTGCCTCGGCCACCGCATCGGCGCCGGCGCCCTCGGCGGCAGGCGCCGCTTCGCTTTCGGGCTCGGCAGCCGGCGCTGCGCCATGGGTGCCGCCTGCGGACTTCTTTTCCTTGCCCTTTGCCGCGTTGGTCGTCGAGCCGACCGCGACCGGATCGACGCAATCCTCGGGATCCTTGAAACCGGCGCTGATCATGGCGATCTCATCCACCGGCAGATCGATCCGCTCGCCGAAGAACAGCCCGTTTTCGCTGGCCCTGCCGTCATAGTAGCGCGCCGTATAGGACTTGTCGTCGAGGCCGGGAACGGTTTTGTCGGGATGCGGGATATAGACGACATCGGCGCCGATCGCCCGGCCGCGAATGTCGGCGCGCAATGTCGGGCCGTTCTCGTCGAGCACCACCACCTGGACCAGATCCGGCTTCTGCGCCGCATAAACGGCCTGGGCGACACGAAGCGCGGTCCTGACGCGCGTCATCCCGTCGGTCGGTTCGGTCTTGATGTATTTGCGCACCCAGATGTGGTTCTGCTTGCGGATCGTCACCAGATTGACGTCGCTGCATTCGAGCCCGGAGCCACCACCAGCGGCACTCATCAGCCTGTCCTTGCCGACATAAACGGCCGCGCCGCCGGAAACGCCCGCCAGAAGAGCGACTCCACCGATGATGATTGCCAATTTCCGGGAAGGCCGGAACATGCGCAGTAAGGCCTTCACGCCAACTGCTCCGCCATCTGAAACTCCAACGCAGGACAAGTGCTGATAATGTTAGGGAAATGACGTTTCCGAAAGTTTAAGTGGGCGCGCGAAGCCCGCGCCATTTTGAGAAAAGACCAAAAAAGGTCCGCATTTTCCAGCCGCTTGCCATGGCCTGTTGCGCCATGCTCTAAACGCTGATGGCCTTCACGCTTCGCCAGGTTCAATATTTTGTCGCCGTCGCCGAACAGGGGTCGGTAACGCGCGCCGCACAGAACCTGTCGATCTCCCAATCCTCGGTGACGGAGGCGCTGAAAGAGCTTGAAACCGACCTCGGCGTTGCGCTCTTCGAGCGCCATCCGCGCGGCCTGACCATCACCCATAACGGCCACCAGTTCCTGCGTCACGCGACGAAGATCCTGGCCTCCGTCTCCGATGCGCGCACCAGCTTCTCCGGCCAGCAAAGCGCGCTTTCCGGCACGCTGAACATCGGCGTCACCTCGCTCGTCGCCGGCTACGTGCTCTCCGACCTCCTGGCGCGATACCGGCGCGCCTGCCCGGGCATCGAGGTCAGCGCCATTGAGGACAATGGCGGTTATCTCGAACATCTCCTGGTCGGCGGCGAACTCGACGTCGCCGTCATGGTGATCTCGAACCTGCGCGACCGCATGGCGCTGCAAGCCGAGATCCTCGAAACCTCACCCTATCGCCTCTGGCTGCCGATGGGCCATCCGCTGGTGTCGGCCGACATCATCTCGGTCGCCGACATCGCCCGCGAACCGCTGATCATGCTGACGGTCGACGAAATCGAGGAGAATACCGGCAAACTGCTCTCGGCCCTCGGCGCCCGCCCGCATGTCGCCTTCCGCACCCGCTCGGTGGAAGCGGTGCGCAGCCTGGTGGCCACAGGCGCCGGCGTGGCGCTGCTGCCCGATCTCGTCTACCGCCCGTGGTCGCTCGAAGGCGACCGGATCGAAAGCCGCGACGTCTCCGGATCGTTGCCGGTCGTCCAGGTCGGCATGGTCTGGCGCAAGGGCTCCAGCCTGCCGCAGGCGGCCCGCGATTTCGTCGGTATCGCCGAAAGCCTGCGCTCCGGCCGCGTCAGATGATATCGGAATTTCCGATAACGCCTTTCTGATAAATGAATTTGCGAAAGCGACCTTTTCGGATCACCTTTTCCTTCGGGAACAAACCGCCACGGAAAGTGGCATCAGACCGGGAGACGGATGATGACGCATCTCTTGAAATCCTGCACGGCAGCGCTCGCCTGCCTGAGCTTCGCGACGCAGGTGATTGCCGCCGAACCGCTGAAGGCGCTCGGCAAGGGCGAAGGAGCGGTCAGCATCGTCGCCTGGGCCGGCTATATCGAACGCGGCGAAACCGACAAGAACTACGACTGGGTCACCGATTTCGAAAAGGAGACCGGCTGCAAGGTTTCCGTCAAGACCGCCGCCACCTCGGATGAAATGGTCTCGCTGATGAACGAGGGCGGCTTCGATCTCGTCACGGCGTCGGGCGACGCCTCGCTCCGACTCATCGCCGGCAAGCGTGTCCAGCCGATCAACACCGATCTGATCCCGAGCTTCAAGACCGTCGACGAACGCCTGCAGAAAGGCCCATGGTATACGGTCGGCGACGTGCACTACGGCGTGCCCTATCTCTGGGGCCCGAATGTGCTGATGTACAATACCGACGCCTTCAAGGACAAGGCGCCGACCAGCTGGAAGGTCGTCTTCGAGGAGGAGACCCTGCCGGACGGCAAGTCGAACAAGGGCCGCGTCCAGGCCTATGACGGCGCGATCTATATCGCCGACGCCGCCCTGTATCTAATGGCCCACAAGCCGGATCTCGGCATCAAGGACCCCTACGAACTGACCGAGGACCAGTACAAGGCCGCCCTCGACCTGTTGCGCGGCCAGCGCAAGCTCGTCTCCCGCTACTGGCACGACGCGATGATCCAGATCGACGACTTCAAGAACGAAGGCGTCGTGGCCTCCGGCTCCTGGCCGTTCCAGGTCAACCTGCTGCAGGCCGACAAGCAGAAGATCGCCTCCACCTTCCCGGAGGAAGGCGTCACCGGCTGGGCCGACACCACCATGCTGCACGCCGACAGCGAACATCCGAGCTGCGCCTATATGTGGATGGAACATTCGCTGCAGGCCAAGGTCCAGGGCGACGCCGCCGCCTGGTTCGGCGCCGTGCCCTCCGTTCCCGCCGCCTGCAAGGGCAACGAACTGATGGGCGATGCCGGCTGCGCCACCAACGGCTTCGATCACTTCGACAAGATCAAGTTCTGGAAGACCCCAGTCGCCAAATGCACGACGCAGAGCGAATGCGTGCCCTATCATCGCTGGGTGTCGGATTATATCGGCGTGATCGGCGGGCGGTGAGCCGACTCGCTTCGTAGGGTAAAAATCCCCTCCCCAACCCCTCCCCACAAGGGGGAGGGGCTATAGGTGGCACCGCCTCACTCCTCACTGAACGCCGAATTCTTCGCGAGGGTGCGGCAGGGTAAGCCCCTCCCCCTTGTGGAGAGGGGTTTGGGGCGGGGTCTTTTTTAAGACCGCACTGAAGCCCTCTCAGAACATGAAAGACCCGGAGCTCCAATGACGTCAGCCGTCCGTTTCCAGCAGGTATCGCGCCATTTCGGCCAGGTTCGCGCCGTCGACGGCGTCGACCTCGAGATCGCGCCTGGCGAATTCTTCGCCATGCTCGGTCCGTCCGGCTCCGGCAAGACGACGTGCCTGAGGCTGATCGCCGGCTTCGAGCAGCCGAGCGCCGGCCATATCCAGATCTTCGGCGAGACGGCAGACGGCGTTCCGCCTTATCGGCGCAACGTCAACACCGTGTTCCAGGACTACGCGCTCTTCCCGCATTTGAACATCCTCGACAATGTCGCCTACGGGCTGATGGTCAAGGGCGTCGGCAAGGCGGAGCGGATGAAGGCTGCGGGCGATGCGCTCGAACTCGTCAAGCTGCCGGGTTACGGCGCCCGCCGTCCCGGTCAGTTGTCCGGCGGCCAGCGGCAGCGCGTGGCGCTCGCCCGCGCCCTCGTCAACAAGCCGAAGGTATTGCTGCTCGACGAGCCGCTCGGCGCCCTCGACCTGAAGCTGCGCGAGCAGATGCAGGAGGAATTGAAGAGCCTGCAGCGCGCGCTCGGCATCACCTTCGTCTTCGTCACCCACGATCAGGGCGAGGCGTTGTCGATGGCCGATCGTGTTGCCGTCTTCAACAATGGCAACATCGTCCAGGAGGGCACGCCGCAGGATATTTACCGCCGCCCGAAGACCCGTTTCGTCGCCGATTTCGTCGGCTCCTCGAATGTGATCGCGCCTGAACTGATGGCCGCGCTCGGCGGCGAGAAACGCTGGGCGAGCCTGCGCCCCGAAGCGATCCGCCTGGCAGGCGACGGCGTCGAAGCAACAATCGAAAATGCAAGCTTCCTCGGTGCTGCCACCCGTCTCAGCGTCGATCTCCGGGGCAGCCGGCTGCATGTCATGCTGCCGGCGGGCGCGCCGGTGCCTGACCTCGGTGCCGGTATCCGCCTCGCCTGGCAGCCGGCTGATATCCACTACATGGACGATGCGGCATGACGACGCTCACCCTGTCCAGCGGCAAGACATCGATCCGTCCGGGGCGCGGCGGGTTCTTCGGCCGGCTGTCGGATACGTTCTGGCGGCACCCGAAGCTCTTGCTCTTTCTGATGCTGACGCCGCCGCTGCTCTGGCTCGGCATCATCTATATCGGCTCGCTGATCGCCCTCTTGCTGCAGAGCTTCTTCTCGATCGACGATTTTTCCGGCCTGGTGAATTACGAATTCACCCTTGCAACCTACGACCAGCTGCTGAGCCCGACGAATTTCGACATCATCATCCGCACCGTCGTCATGGCCGCGCTGGTCACGGTGGCTTCCGCGCTGATCGCCTTTCCGATCGCCTATTACGCGGCGCGTTATGCGCAGGGCAAATGGAAGGCGCTCTTCTACCTCGGCGTCATGCTGCCGCTCTGGTCGAGCTATCTCGTCAAGATCTACGCCTGGAAGCTGATCCTCGCCAAGGAAGGCATTCTCACCTGGATTTTCGAAAAGCTCCATCTCGCCTGGCTGCTCGACGGCATCCTCAATCTGCCCGTCGTCGGCGGCAATTCGCTGTCGGTGAGCTATCTCGGCACCTTCATCGTCTTCGTCTATATCTGGCTGCCCTATATGATCCTGCCGACCCAGGCGGCCCTCGAGCGGGTGCCCGGCAATTTGATCGAGGCCTCGGCCGATCTCGGCGCGACGCCGCGCCAGACCTTCCGCAGCGTGCTGTTGCCTTTGGCGCTGCCCGGCATCGTCGCCGGTTCGATCTTCACCTTCTCGCTGACCTTGGGCGATTACATCATCCCGCAGATCATCGGTTCGTCGAGGCTCTTCATCGGCCAGGCCGTCTATGCCCAGCAGGGAACCGCCGGCAACGTGCCGCTCGCCGCCGCCTTCTCCGTCGTGCCGATCGTCATCATGGCGCTTTATCTGTCGCTCGCCAAAAAGCTGGGGGCCTTCGATGCGCTCTGACCTCAAGAGATCGCCGCTGCCCTTGAAGATCGCCGCCGCCGGCGGGTTGCTCTTCCTGCACCTGCCGATCCTGCTGATCTTCGTCTATGCCTTCACGACGGAGGAAAAGAGCTATCAATGGCCGCCGCCGGGCCTGACGCTGCAATGGTTCACCGTCGCCTGGAACCGGCCGGATGTCTGGTCGGCGCTCGGTCTTTCCGTCCAGGTCGCCGTCATTGCCACGGCGATCGCGCTCGTCCTCGGCACACTCTGCGCGGCGGCCGTCAGCCAGACGAAGTTCTTCGGCCGCGAGGCGATCTCGCTGCTGGTCATCCTGCCGATCGCGCTTCCCGGCATCATCACCGGCATTGCGCTGCGCTCCGCCTTCAGTCTGTTCGACGTCCCGTTCTCAGTCTGGACCATCGTGCTCGGCCACGCCACCTTCTGCGTAGTCGTCGTCTACAACAATGCGGTCGCCCGCTTCCGCCGCACCTCCGGCTCGCTGATCGAGGCGTCGATGGACCTCGGCGCCGATGGCTTCCAGACCTTCCGCCATATCATCCTGCCGAACATCGGCACCGCCCTTCTCGCCGGCGGCATGCTGGCTTTCGCGCTTTCCTTTGACGAGGTCATCGTCACCACCTTCACCGGCGGTCAGCAATCAACCTTGCCGATCTGGATGCTCGAAGAACTCATCCGCCCGCGCCAGCGCCCTGTGACCAATGTGGTCGCCATGGTCGTGGTGCTCGTCACCTTCCTGCCGATCCTGGCAGCCTATTACCTCACCCGCGACGGCGACCAGATCGCCGGCGGCGGCAAATAACAGGGAGAACATCATGGATACCCAGATGCTGATCGGTTCGCGCTTCGAAAAAGGCACGGAGACGGAAGAGCACATCCTGAACCCGAAGACCGGCGAGACGGTGATAGACCTTCCCGAAGCCTCGCTGTCCCAGGTCGACGCCGCCGTGGATGCCGCCGAAAAAGCTTTCAAGAACTGGTCGCAGACGACGCCGGGCGAGCGCTCCGGTTACCTGCTGAAGATCGCTGACGCCATCGAAAAGGATGCCGCCGGCTTCGCCACGCTCGAGGCTTTGAATTGCGGCAAGCCGATCAATGCAGTGCTGAACGACGAAATCCCGGCGATTGTCGATTGTTATCGCTTCTTCGCGGGCGCCGTGCGCAACCTGCACGCACCGGCCGCCGGCGAATATCTGCCCGGCCACACCTCGATGATCCGCCGCGATCCGATCGGCATCGTCGGCTCGATTGCGCCGTGGAACTATCCGCTGATGATGATGGCCTGGAAGCTGGCGCCGGCGATCGCCGGCGGCAATACCGTCGTCTTCAAGCCCTCGGAGCAGACGCCGCTGACGTCGCTGAAGATGGCGAGGCTGCTCTCCGAAATCCTGCCCGAAGGCGTCGTCAACGTCATTCTCGGCCGCGGCGAAAGCGTCGGCAACGCGCTGATCAACCATGCCAAGATCGGTATGGTCTCGATCACCGGCGATATCGCCACCGGCAAGAAGGTGCTGCAGGCCGCCGCGAAGACGGTCAAGCGCACCCACCTGGAACTCGGCGGCAAGGCCCCGGTCATCGTCTTCGACGACGCCGATATCGATGCCGTCGTGTCGGGCATCCGCACTTTCGGCTATTACAATGCCGGCCAGGACTGCACCGCCGCCTGCCGCATCTATGCAGACGCCAGGGTCTACGACAATTTCGTCGCCGATCTCTCCTCGGCCGTGGCAAGCATCCGCTTCAACCAGGCCGACGACACAGAAAACGAGATCGGCCCGCTGATCTCCAGGCGCCAGCGCGACCGCGTCGAAAGCTTCGTCGCCCGCGCTTCCGAACACAAGCACATGGAAATCACCACCGGCGGCAAGGTCGCCGGCGAAAAGGGCTTCTTCTTCACGCCGACCGTGATTGCTGGCGCCCTGCAGGACGACGAGATCGTCCGCCGCGAGGTCTTCGGCCCGGTCGTCTCGGTCACCCGCTTTTCCCAAGCTGACGATGCCATTGCCTGGGCAAATGACAGCGATTACGGCCTGGCCTCTTCGGTCTGGACCAAGGATATCGGCCGCGGCATGAAGACGGCCGCCCAGCTGCAATATGGCTGCACCTGGATCAACACGCATTTCATGCTGGCCAACGAAATGCCGCATGGCGGTGTCAAACAATCGGGCTACGGCAAGGACATGTCGGTCTATGCGCTCGAAGATTACACCGCCGTGCGCCACGTGATGATCAATCACGGCTGAGCGGCGAGAAAGACCGAATCCGGAGCGGTTCAGGCCAAGTTTCAGCGCCTTCATATTCGCTTGGGCGGCGGCGGTGGCGATCTCATCGCATGCGATCGGGAACAATTTCGCGGCTGCCGCGTCTTCCAGCAAACGCAAAGGATGATGCCATGCTGAAATGGGCTCTGATATTTTTCGTGATTTCAATCATCGCCGGCTTCTTCGGCTTTTCCGGCGTCTCTGCAGCCACTGCGACCATCGCCCGCGTTCTCTTCGGCATTGCGCTGGTGATCTTCCTGATCTTCCTCGTCCTTGCGCTGATGGCAGGACAAGCGATCTTGTGAGCAGCTGCTTCTGCCAGAGGGTGAGATCGGCGGGAGCGCTAGCCGCGATGGTTCCGCAATCGGCCGGACATCCTCGCTTTTTCAGGAGAGCACCGCCCGCAGCCAGGGATGCAATCTGTTTGTTCGCTCTCGCAGCAGCTTGTCGATCGACATCGATCCGGCGCCGGACGCCGCCAGCACGAACATGCCGCCGGCAATCGCCAGGTCCTTCTCGAAATGCAGCAGCTCGTTCTGGCTCGCAAGATTCGTGTGAAAGAGCAAGGCGGTCGCCAGACAGAAGAAGGCCAGCGCCACGGCACCAAGCCGACAGAGAAAGCCTGCCGCAATGGAAAGGCCGGCGCCAATCTGAAGGGCAATGGTGGCAAAGGCAACCGGCGCCGAAAGCCCCAGTTCTGCGAAAGTGTCGATGGTCGCGGTGATATTCATCGCAAGCGACCAACCCTCATGCAGGAAGATCAGCGACAGCAGAAGCCTGCCCAGGAGAAGAATGACATCGGCCGGCCCGGGCCGGCTTGAGGCGCTTTCCATCATACCCTCCTGCTCTCAGCTATTCGACCTTGCCACCTTCGCATGTGATGGCTCTCTGGCTCGGATCCTCACGGCTGCGGCGATAGGGCGCATTATAGCAGGCTCGCCCCGACATTGATCGCCAGCGCCAGGATCGTCGTGTTGAACAGGAACGACAGCACGGCATGCAGCAGTGTCAGCTTGCGCATGCTGGTCGAACTGACCGCGACATCCGCCGTCTGCGCGGCAACACCGATGGTGAAGGAGAAATAGAGGAAATCCCAGTAGCCGGGCTCTTCGATTCCGTCAGGAAACTTGAGGCCACCCTCCTCGTCCGCACCGCCATAGAAATAATGCGCGTAGTGGATGGTGAAGAGCGTGTGCAGAAAGACCCAGGAAATCAGGATCGTCAGCACAGCGGCCCCTGCGCGCGCCAGCGCGACGTCAGGTGTTGCTTCCTTGATCGAATGAAGCTCGAGGCCGATGCCGGCGATGCTGGCAAGTGCTGCACCGATCGAGAGCGCCAAAAGGACGGTGTCGGAGAAATCGAGATCCGCGGAGCGTTTCCGGATGCTTTCGACCGTCGCCCGCAGCATCTTGCGCCAGCTGAGCGCGACAAAAACGCCGGCGCTGACATTCCAGCCGAACAGTATGTTGCCGGCGCTGACGTCGCGCGAGGTCACAGCCAAGAAGACCACCAGCCCGGCAAGGACTGATATGACGAAGCTCGCATGCTTATAGGCAAATGCCGCAAGCGAATTTGCCCGTTCCTCATCCGCCATACCAGTCTCCGACAGCATATGTCGTTGATAACAGCACGAAAAAGGCGCGCCTGCCAGCGGCAGCCGCGCCTCCGATTGCATGCCGTGCTCTATTAAGCGGCGGCGAGCTGCAGTTCCTTCTGCACCATGGTACGCAACGTTCCCAGATCCTTGGCGAAAGCGCGAATGCCTTCGGCGAGTTTTTCCGTCGCCATCGCGTCTTCGTTCATCATCCAGCGGAAGGTCTTCTCGTCGACAGAAACCTTCGGATCCGGCTTGCGGCTTTCCGGCGAGAGCTTGCGCTCCAGCTTGCCTTCATCCTTGGCGAGCTCGTCGAGCAGGTTCGGGCTGATGGTCAGGCGGTCGCAGCCGGCAAGGGCTTCGATTTCGCCGGCGCTGCGGAAGGAGGCGCCCATGACGATCGTCTTGATATCGTTCGCCTTGTAGTAGTTGTAGATTTCACGGACGGAGATAACGCCCGGATCTTCCTCGGCTGTGTAGTCCTTGCCTGTCGATTTCTTGTACCAGTCGAGGATACGGCCGACGAAGGGCGAAATCAGAAACACCTTGGCGTCGGCGCAGGCGATCGCCTGCGCCTTGCTGAAGAGAAGCGTCAGGTTGCAGTCGATGCCTTCCTTCTGCAGCACTTCGGCGGCGCGGATGCCTTCCCAGGTAGAAGCGAGCTTGATGAGGATGCGGTCCTGATCGATGCCGCGATCCTTGTAGGCGGCGATGATCGCCCGCGCCTTGGCAAGCGAAGCCTCGGTATCGAAGGACAGATCGGCGTCGACCTCGGTCGAGACGCGGCCCGGAACGAGCTTCACCAGCGCGGCGCCGACGGAGATGGCGAGGCGGTCGGCGACGGCCGAAGACACGGCTTCGGAATTGCCGCCCTGCTTCTTGCCCCAGGCGACGGCTTCCTTGATAGCGTCGGCGAACATCGGCGTGCCGAGCGCCTTCAGCACGATGCTCGGGTTCGTCGTGCAATCCACAGGCTTCAGGCGGGCGACGGCCTCGATGTCGCCGGTGTCGGCGACGACGGTGGTAATCTCGCGGAGTTGGTCAAGCTTGGATGTCATGGTCAATAATCCTTGTTGAACTTGGGCTGCGACCGGCGCGAGTTCCGCCCGGCAAAAGGTGATCTACCGACAGGCTATCTGCATGCTGCAGGCGAAAAGGCGCGCACCCGTCACGGATGATTCATAAACGTGAAGGACAGTGGCCGTGTTCCCGCGGGCAAACCGCACGCCGAACACCGGCGATGCCGCCTGCGGCTGGAAGGCCGGTCGTGACTTTCGGCATGCCCGCACTATGTCCTCCTCGGACGGACAGAACGATTTCGTGTCGCCAGGACTATCGCCGTTCGCCTGAGGGAAAGTCAAGGACATTTGTGCATTTCAATTGACATAAGTGTCACACCCGTCATTATCCCCCAACAAACGCGCCGTGACAGCCGTTCATCCCCAGCGGGATTTAGGGCGGAACTTCGGCTGGAGGAGATGTGGTCAAACTCAAACGCGGCACGCATACCGCCTATTCCGAAGCATCCTCGCTGCGGCTGAGGGCAGCATGGCTCTATTACAATGAGGGCTTGACCCAGAAGGACGTCGCCGAACAGCTCGGCATCAGCCGCACCACCGTCATCCGCCTGCTCGACGAAGCGATGAAGCGCAGCGAAGTGCAGATCTGGATCAACGATTCGATCGGCGACTGCGTCGAGCTTTCGGTGAGGCTGGAGCGCGCCTATGGCCTCGACGAAGCGATCGTCGTCCCCGCGCCGGTCAATGGCGACGTCAATGCGCTGGCAAAGAATGTCGGCTTGGCGCTCGGCCAGTTCCTATCCGAAGCCATCCCCGACGACTATACGATCGGAGTCGGCTGGGGCCGGACCATGACCGCCTCGCTGTCGAGCTTCCGGCCGCCGCGGCGCGCCAATTGCAAGGTCGTCTCGCTGCTCGGCGGCATCGTCGCCGTGCATCAGACGAACCCGATCGATTACACCTGGCGGCTGGCCAATCAGCTCGGCGCCGAATGTTATATGTTCCTGGCGCCGCTTCTCGTCGATTCCATCGAGACCAAGCGCAATCTGATCGAGAAATGCGGGCTGGACACGATCTACCGTCTGGCCGAGAGCCTCGATCTGGCGATCGTCAGCTGCGGCGATATCGGCCCGCATTCGACCTCGCTGTCGGAGGGCTGGATCTCGAAGGCGGAGCTGCAGGAACTGATCGATGCCGGCTGCGTCTGCGACACCATGTTCAACTTCCTCGACAAGGATGGCAATTCGGTCGACCACTCGATCAATCAGCGCGTCATGTCCGTCGATCTCGACACGCTGAAGGAGGCCAAGCACATCGTGCTCTCCTCCGGCGGCGCCCACCGCGCCGTCGCCATCCGCGCCACAATCAAGCGCATCGGCTGCAACACGCTGATCACCGACGAGGGCGCGGCCCGAGAACTCTTGCGACTGGCGGAATAAAATTATGCTTTCACTCGATAGCCGGCGTTGGAGCGAGTTACGACATTGCTATGGTCCAGCAGCAAATACGCCTGAGCTTCTTAAGGCCCTGGAACGATCTGCAGGGCCAAGGGCGGCGCGTGATGCGGAACCCTGGGTTAGTCTATGGTCAAGCCTCTGCCATCAGGGCGATATCTACACGGCTTCATATGCCGCTGTTCCTCATATCGTCAGGATCGCGCTTACCACGGCCACCCCGATCGACTTCTCATTTTATCAATTGCCGGCGTGCATCGAAGTGTCTCGAAAGGCCGGGCAGGGACCAGAAATACCACCTGATCTGCACGAAGCCTACCAGCAAGCGATTACATCCCTGACCGAATGCGTCAGCTTACATCGTCACGAAGCATGGAACCGATCGACATTCCTATCGGCAAGCGCCGCCCAGGCAGTCGCCAAAGGGCATATTGATATCGCCGAGGCCTTGTTGAATCTGGACGACGATATCATCGCCCGGATCAACAATTTCGATTTCGACTAACGCCGCAGGTCCCTCAGGCGTGCGCCGATTCCCAGCCGAGCATCGCCCGCTTGCGGGTGAGCCCCCAATGGTAGCCGGTCAGCGCGCCGTTCTTGCCGACCGCCCGGTGGCATGGCACCACGAAGGAGATCGGGTTGGCCCCGACCGCCGCACCCACGGCGCGCTGCGCCGTCGGCCGGCCGATATCCTTGGCGATATCGGAATAGGTGACGGCCTTGCCGAAGGGGATTTTCATCAGGCTTTGCCAGACGCTCACCTGGAAATCCGTGCCGATCAGCACGACCCGCAAAGGCTGTTCCGAAGACCATTTGCCGGGCTCGAAGATGCGGGCGGCGTAGGGAACCGTCGCCTGCAGGTCTTCGACATATTGGGCGTTCGGCCAGCGGCAGGTCATATCCTCGAGGCAGGCCTTCTCGTCGCCGGAATCGCTGAAGGCAAGGCCGGCAAGGCCGCGGTCGGTCACCATGATCAGCGCGATGCCGAAGGGGCAGATGTGGAAGCCGTAACGGATGGTGAGACCACCGCCCTTCGCCTTCCATTCGCCTGGTGACATCGCCTCATGGGTGACGAAGAGATCGTGCAGCCGGCTCGGCCCGGAAAGGCCGACCTCGATCGAGGTCTCCAGCAGCGGCATGTCTTCCTGGCGCAGCAGCCGCTTGGCGTGGTCGAGCGTCACCGCCTGCAGGAAGCCCTTGGGCGACAGGCCGGCCCAGCGGGTGAAGGTCTTCTGCAGCTGGGTCGGCGACTGGTTGAGCCGCGCCGCGATCGCCTCCAGCGAAGGCTGGTCGCGGTAATCCTCGGTGATGAGTTCGATCACCCGGCGGACAATGTCATAATCAGGGCCGTCAGGCGTGATGTCTGTTTGCAGGTTCGCAATCATATTCATCGTCTTTCTCCTTGTCACAAGGAGATAATCAATAGGGTGTTCGCAAACCACCCGTTTCTTGCGCACCCGCCAGATAAGCTCAGATACGCTGCTTGACCGTGGCGAGCGCGCCCTTGAAGGCTTTGGCGAAGCTTTCACGATCGTCGGGATTGAGGAAGGAGCCGATATCGGTGCGCCGGCCCTCTCCGAAGATCTGCATGGAAAGGATGCCGATCTCGTGATGCCGGCGAATAAGAAAGCGCGCCCAGAACGGATTGAAGTGATGCTCCACCATCCGTCCCGATGGCGCGAACTTGCGCACCGAAACGTCGGTGCGCGACACCGTCACCTCCTCACGCGCCCTTCCGGAGCGGTAACTCAGCCAGAAGGCGCCGTAGAGAAGCAGGAAATCCAGCCCGAAGAAGAAGCCGATCGGCCAGGCGCCGGTGGCGATGAAGAACATGCCGTAGAAGAAGCAGACGGAACCGGACAGGATCAGCAGCACCTTGAAGCCCCGGCGGCCGAGCGACCGGTGGGGAAAGAGCTCGGCGGCGAAAACAGGCTGCTCGTTGGAGCTGTCGGCGTTGCTTTCCATCATGGCTGCTGAGTATAGAGTTTCCATGGCAAATCCGAAACTTAAATCCGTGACCGGACCGTCGCAAAATTCGAGTGTGATCGCCCGCCGCAAGCCGGCGGCTGCGGCGGTGAAGACCGCCTATTCGCCGGCCGAGCGCGAGGAGATCTTCCGCCGCTTCTCGGTGCAGCGGCCGGAACCGAGGGGCGAGCTCGAACACACCAACCCCTTTACGCTCGTCGTCGCGGTCGCGCTGTCGGCGCAGGCGACCGATGTCGGCGTCAACAAGGCGACCCGCGCCCTCTTCAAGGTTGCCGATACGCCGGAAAAGATGCTCGATCTCGGCGAGGAGCGGCTGCGCGATTACATCAGGACGATCGGCCTCTATCGCAACAAGGCGAAAAACGTCATCGCCCTCTCGCAGATGCTGGTCGATGATTTCGCCGGCAAGGTGCCGGAAACGCGCGACGAACTGGTGAAATTGCCGGGCGTCGGCCGCAAGACCGCCAATGTCGTACTCTCCATGGCCTTCGGCCAGGCGACGATGGCCGTCGATACCCACATCTTCCGCATCGCCAATCGCATCCGGCTTGCCCCCGGCAAGACGCCCGACGAGGTCGAGGCGCGGCTGATGAAGGTGATCCCGCAACATTACCTCTATCACGCCCATCACTGGCTGATCCTGCACGGCCGCTATACCTGCAAGGCCCGCCGCCCCGAATGCGAGCGTTGCGTCATCGCCGATCTCTGCAAATCGCCGGAAAAGAGTTGGGATGTGCCGGCCCCGCTCGTCGAGCTACCGCCGCAGGTGATCGGCGAGGCCGTCGAGTAAAGCCGCAATCGCCTGCTCGTATTTCCGCCTCTCCCCGCCCGCTTCGATCGCGATCGCCGCACGGTCGAAGGCGGCCGACAGCAGCGATGTCAGCGGGTCGAGCAGGCTTCCTGCCGCGGGCATCAGCGCTGCAAGTCCTCCACGCAAACTCGCCTCCGCATTCTCGGCCTCCAGCGCCGCAGTCGCCGGCAAGCCGAGAACGGCGGGCGCCTCCATCAGCAGCAGCCGTGTTCGCCCGGGCTGCGCCATTGCGGTGAAATAGGCCGAAGCGCCGGCAATCAGCGCATCGCGTGGCCCATCCTCCGGCGCTGAAGACGCCTCGATTGTCCTGGCCACCTCCTGCATTTCGCACGCGATCACCGCGCGGAAGAGCGCCTTCTTGTCTTCGAAATGATGGTAAAGCGCCCCACGCGTCACCCCTGCCGCAGTCACGATCTCCGGTGTCGCCGTTTCGGCATAGCCTTTCTCGACAAAGATGCGCCGTCCGGCGTCGATCAGCGCCTGCCTTGTCTGTTCCGTTCTCTCGCGATTGCTCCGGCTCATGGCATCTATTTACATACAAACTGCATGTATGTTAATAGCTAAAAACATACAGACTGCATGTAAAATGGAGAGGAGTGAGACATGAAATCGACCAGCTACTACCCGGTGATCATGACGGACGATGTTCCGGGCACCGCCGCCTTCTACAGCAGCCACTTCGGCTTTCGGGCGCTGTTCGAAAACGGCTGGTACATCCACCTGCAATCGACCGAGACGGAGCATGTCGCGCTCGCCATCCTCGACAGCAGCCACGAAACCATTCCTGCCGTCGCACGCGCCGGCGTTCGCGGCCTGCTGCTCAATTTCGAGGTCGAGGATGTCGATCGTATCTACGAAACCTGCCGGAGCGCCGGCCTGCCAATTCTCCGCGAGATCCGCGATGAGGATTTCGGCCAGCGGCACTTCATCACCGCCGATCCGAACGGCGTGCTGATCGATATCATCACGCCGATTGCGCCGAGCGCCGAATTCGCGGCGATGTATGACGCCGCCGCCCTGCCCGGCTGAACCTCACACCCGAAAACCGGCGTCGCGTGCGGAAACCATCTTGTGCAGATGCACCATCATGCCGGCGGCAAAGAGCGGCGTCAGAAGATTGACGAAGGGGATCGCCAGAAACAGCGCGATCACCAGCCCGCCAAGAAAGACGGTGGAGGCGTGCTTGGCGCGGAAGAGCCGCGCCTCTCCAGGCGAACGGAAGCGCATGGCGGCGAATTCGAAAAACTCCCGTCCGAGCAGATAGCCGTTGACCAGAAAGAAGGCGACCAGATTGACGCCGGGGATGAACAGCAGCAGCAGCGCGACGATATTGCCGAGGATCACCACGCCGAGGAACTTGATCGAGCTTGCCATCGCCGGGCCGAGCGGCATGGCCGTGCCCGCCGCGTCCTTGGGGTAGTCGCGTTTTTCGATGACGTCGGCGACATCGTCGAGGAACAGGCCGGCGATCAGCGCCGTGACCGGCGAAAGCAGCAACGCCAGCATCAGCGCAAGGCCGATACCGGCAAGGATTGCGAAAACCAGGGCAAGCCATCCCGCCCAATCCGGCACATCGGGAAAGAAGCTGGTGAGCCAGGGAAAGAGGAAAGCCATGAAGGCCCCGCGCAGCGCGAACCAGAGGCCGGCCAGCACGAGAATCGTCAGGCCGAGCACTTTCCAGAAGACCGAGCGGGTTTCCGGCGCGAACAAATTGGCCAGCGATAGTCGAGCGGCGTCAAGGATCATGTCTCAGGCGTCTCCGGTTGCGCGGAAGATGTAGGAAAGATTGATGCCACCGACAAGAGAGAATAAAATTGCAGGCGGTAATAGAAAACTTGTCGAAAATTAAATGCTAATATAGTATTGTCGCGTATCAATATGCATGGGCCTGAGAAGCAGCTTCCGAAATAGTTGCAAAGACAAGGGGTCGCAACAGCGCATCCGCGGAACGCCTCTAAGGTAAAACGGGGGAGGCTGATGTGGAAGACTTTGTCCAAAAACTCAGGCAATACGCAAAAACCGGCACACCGGCCGAACGCCGTATCGCGAAATATTTCACCGAACACCTGAACGACCTGCCGTTCGAGACGGCTGCCTCAGTCGCCGACAGGCTGGATCTCTCGCCGATGACAGTCGGGCGCTTCCTACGCGCGCTCGGCTATCAGGGATTGGACAGTGTCAAAGTGGAGATTCGCGAGACCGTGACGACATCGCCGGCGCAATTGCAAAGCGCCATGAGCGAGCTGCATCAGGACGCCGCCGAGGGAAAACCGCTCGCCGTGCTGGTTGCCGAACAGATCCAGGCGCTCCACCATATCTATCATCTGACCGCGCAGCCGCACTGGTCCGAAGCCGTCAGCCTGATCAGCACCGCCCGCGAAGTGTCGATCGCCACGCATGCCCGGCTCGCGAGCCTTGCCCATCATTTCTGTCAGCGGCTGACGCAGGCCCGTGACGGCGTACGCACGCTCGATGGCGCCGACAACCGTTTTGCCGAACTCTTCGCCCGGCTGGCGGTCGACGACGCGCTGCTCGTCATCATCGATTGTCGCCGTTTCGCCAAGGCCCGGCTGCTCGCCCGAACTGCGCGGCGCTACGGCTATAAGGTCGTGCTCATTTCACCGCAGCAGGCGGACTGGATGGCGGACCAGTCGAATGTCATGCTGCCCTTGCCGCCCGCCCGCGCGCCGGATCTCGACAATCTTCCGCCGCTGATCGCGCTGCTCGATTGCCTGTCGGAATCGGTCATCCTCGAAGTCGGAGAAGAGGCCGGTCTGCGTCGCCGCCGCATGATGGAATTCGCGACCGTCCTCGGCGAGGCGGCAAACCACTGAACTGCTACTGGATTGTTTCCAGTTCGGCCCTGTGCCGGTACATGGCGAGAAGACGACGGTAGTCGCGGTCGTAGAGCGCCTGCTTCGTCTTGTCGGGAAGCCGTTCGTCGCCGCCCGGATACATCGCCTCACCGGCCGCCGCCAGATCTCCGTGCAAGCCGCAGGCGACGGATGCGGCGATCGCCGTGCCGAGCAGCACCGCTTCGTTCATCTTCGGCACCACGACTTTGCAGCCGGTGGCATCGCTGTAGAGTTCCATCAGCACCGGGTTCTTCACATGCCCGCCGGCAATATGCAGCGTATCGGGCACGTAGCCGTATTCTTTCATCATCTCAAGGATATGGCGGATGCCGAGCGCAATCGCCACGGCGGTGCGCCAGTAAAGCGTGCAGAGACCATCGAAGGACGTATCGAGGCTCAGCCCGCTGACGACGCCGACGGCGTGCGGATCGGCGAGCGGCGAACGATTGCCATGAAAATCCGGCAGCACGAAAATGCGTGCCCCGAAGGCATCGCCCTCCTCGGCCCGCAATTCGGCAATGCGTGCGACGATCCTCTGATGCAGCGCCGTCGTCGGCTCGCCGCCGGCAGCATGCATGCGGACGATGTGGTCGAGCAGTGCACCGGTCGCCGATTGCCCAGCCTCCACCAGCCAAGATTGCGGGAAGACCGCTTCGTAATAGGGACCCCACATGCCATGGCTCGGCTTGCGTTGTCTGGAGAAGGTGACGATACAGCTCGACGTGCCGGCGATCAGCGCCAGCTGGTGCTCGCGTTTCACCGGATCGGCGGCATAACCGCCGAGTGCGCCGAGCGCGCCGGCATAGGCGTCGATCATCCCGGCCGAGACATGGCAGTCCGTGGTCAGCCCCAGCGCCTCTGCCGCACCAGCCGTCAGCCAGCCGACGCTGCCGCCGACCGGCACGGTCTCATCCGGCAGTTGGCCACGCGCCTGAAGGTCCTCGAGACCGATCCGCTCCAGGAAATCCTGCTGCCAGCCCCTTTCGAGATGGGCGAGATAATTCCATTTCGCCGTCAGCGTGCAGCGCGATCGGGCAGCCGACCCGGTCGATTTCCATGTCATGAAATCGGCGAGATCGAAGAAGTAGCCGGCCTTTTCCCATGTGGAGGGTAGCTTCTTCTTCAGCCACATCAGCTTCGGCATCTCCATCTCGGGCGACATGACGTGCCCGGAATGTTCGAGCACGGCGTGCTCCGTCGCCGTGCAGAAATCGGCTTCCTTCAGCGCCCGGTGATCGAGCCAGACGATCGTGTCGAAACGCCTCTCGCCGCCGGTGGAAACGCTGAGCTGCCGGCCCTCGACGTCGCGCACGACAAGCGAGCAGGTGGCGTCGAAGCCGATCGCGCCGACCGACGCCGCAGCGATGCCGGATTGCTCCATGGCGCGACGCACCGCCGTGCAGGCGGCGGACCAGATGTCCTCGGAATCGTGTTCGGCATGGTTTTCGCGCGGCCGGTTCATCACGATCGGATGTTCGGCCTTTGCGAGCAGGTGGCCGCGGGCATCGAAGACGCCGGCGCGCGCACTGCCGGTGCCGACATCCACCGCAACCACATGATCCCGCATCAAATCTTGATCCCGTCCAGTCTATGGTTGCGGACAAGGTGTATCAATTCAGGCATGGCGTCAAACACCACTTCCGGCGAAAGCCGGTCGAGTTCGGCGCGATAACCGGCGAAGTTGGCATGCGATCCGCCGGTGAAGGCGAAGACCGTCATACCCGCCGCCTTGGCTGCGGCAATGCCAGCCGGGCTGTCCTCGACGACGATGCAATGCGCTGGCTCCACCTGCATTTCGCGCGCCGCATGCAGGAAAAGATCGGGCGCCGGTTTGCCGCGCTTGACCATCGTCGCACTGAAGATATCGGGCAATCTGTCGAGAAGTCCGGTGACGGACAGCGACAGCCGGATTCGCTCCATCTGGCTTGAGGAGGCGACGCAGCAGCGAACGCCGAGCCCATCGATCGTCGCGGCGATCCCGTCGATCGGCTTCAGCTCGGTGCGGAAACGGGCGTAGAGATCGGTGCGGATGCGTTCGAGGAATGCCTCGCCGGCATGGACGTTGAATTCGGTTTCCAGCCTGTCGACGAGCGTCGCCAGGCTGCGGCCGAGAAAGCGCTCATAGGCCTGGTCCTCGGTGATCGAGACGCCGAGATCGTTCATCGCCGCGACCAGCACGCTGATCGAGATCGGCTCGCTGTCGACGAGCACGCCGTCGCAATCGAAGATGATCAGCCGTGGTTCAGCATCAGCCATGGAAAACCCAACCTGAGTTCAATTTCGCACGCGCGACCGTCCCGCTTTACCCGCAAGACGGGACGGATGGCGGCAACGAATGCCGCCATCCGGATTTCCTACACTGCGAGCTTGCCGTCGAGATAGAGCTGCAGCGTCTCCCGCGTGCCCTTTTCCCACAGGGTTTTGAGAGCATGGGCGAAACGCTTGCGGAAAAGATCGGATTTCGCCACTTCGCCGAAGATGTCGTCGAAGACGAGGAAGGCCGACGGATCGTCCTTGGCCTTCACAGCCGCCGCATGCAGGCGATCGGCGCTGGCGTCGTTGAAGACGATATCCTTGCCGCTGTCGGTCTTGCCGGCGAAATAACGGCACCAGAGCGCCGAAACCAGCGCCAGGCCGACGACGTCCCGGCCCTGGCTGAGATTGTCGAGCGTCGACGGCAGGATGAATTTCGGCTGGCGGTTCGATCCGTCCTGGGCCAGCCGCGGAATGGTGTCGGCAATCTTCGGATTGAGCAGACGATGTTCGATCAGGGCGAAATAATCCGTCAGCGACGTGTTCGGCACCGGCGGCACGATCGGGATGATCTCGTCCTTCTCGAGTTTGGCGAGGAAGGCGCGGATCAGCGGATCTTCCATGGAATCATGCACGAAATGAATGTCCATCAGCGCCGCCGGATAGGCGATCGCCGCATGACCGCCATTGAGGATACGGATCTTCATATGCTCATAGGGCGTGACATCGGGCACGAAGGTGACGCCGACCTTTTCCAGCGCCGGGCGGCCGGCGGTGAACTTGTCCTCCAGCACCCACTGCTTGAATTCCTCGCAATAGACCGGCCAATTGTCCTCGATCTCGAAATTGTCCCGGAGGAAATCGATCTCCCGCTGACCGGTCGCCGGCGTGATGCGGTCGACCATCGCATTCGGGAAGGCGACATTTTCCCGGATCCACTCGGCAAAGCCAGGGTCCGAAAGGGCCGCCGTGCCGACCACGGCATTGGCGGTGACGGTGCCGTTATGGGGAATGTTATCGCAGGACATGACGGTGAAGGGACCGATGCCCTTCGCCTTGCGTGCCTTCAGGCCGGCGACGATCAGGCCGAAGACCGTCTTCGGCGCGTCGGGGCTGTGCCCGTCGGCAGCGATATCAGGATGGGCCGGATTGAAGGTGCCCGATGCATCGATGAAATAACCGCCCTCGGTGATCGTCAGCGAGACGATGCGGATCTCAGGGTCGACAAGCCTGGCGATGATTGCAGCGGGATCGCCGACCGGCAGGATGTCGATCATCGGCGCGGTGACGCGCGCCGCCGTCTTGTTGTTGTCCTGTTCGACCACCGTCGTCAGGAAATCCTGGGCCGCAAGCTTCTCGCGCATGGCGGCATCCGACGGCAGCACACCGGCGCCGACGATCGCCCAGTCGTGATCCGCTCCTGCGTTGAAGAGATCGTCGAGATAGATCGCCTGGTGGGCGCGATGGAAATTGCCGACCCCGAAGTGCACGATGCCGGCTTTCAGCGACGCCCTGTCATATCCAGGAATGGCGGCAGTGCGCGCCGCGTCGGAAAGCGTTGCCAGCGATAATTTGCACGTCATGTTTCAGTCCTCTTGAAGGTCTTGCCGAGACGTCCGGGCGCCATCGCCCGGCTCGCATGCCTGCCCCCAGCCGGCCGCCCGCCTCAAATGGCAAGACCGCCCTCGTTGAATTTGTGAATACGCGAACGGTCCGGCGTCAGATAGACCGTATCGCCGGCCTTGGCGGCGAAGTCGCCGCTGCCGCGCGCCGTCACCATGCCGATGCCCTCGGCATCGATATGCAGGAAGGTGTCGGAGCCGAGATGCTCGGCGACCACCACCCTGCCCTTCCAGTCGCCGCTCTCCATCGACAACAGCATATGTTCGGGGCGGATGCCGATCGTATGGGCGCCGAGCTGGGCAGCGTTCTGGCCCTTGATGAAATTCATCTTCGGCGAGCCGATGAAACCGGCGACGAAAAGGTTGCGCGGGCGGCTGTAAAGTTCGAGCGGCGAGCCGACCTGCTCGATATTGCCCCTGTTCAGGACGACGATCTTGTCGGCCATGGTCATCGCCTCGACCTGGTCGTGGGTGACGTAGACCATCGTCGTCTTCAGCTGCTGATGCAACTCGCTGATTTCGAGGCGCATGTTGACGCGCAACGCCGCATCGAGGTTCGACAGCGGTTCATCGAACAGGAAGGCCGAAGGCTGACGGACAATGGCGCGGCCGATCGCGACGCGCTGGCGCTGGCCGCCGGAAAGCTGGCGCGGCTTGCGCTCCAGATAGTCGGTGAGGTTCAGCACCCGCGCCGCATCCGTCACCTTGCGGTCGATCTCCGCTTTGTCGACGCCCGCCATCTTCAGTGGAAAGGCGATGTTGTTGCGCACGCTCATATGCGGATAGAGCGCGTAGGACTGGAACACCATGGCAAGGCCGCGTTCCGCCGGCGCCTTTTCGGTGGCGTCCCGGCCGTCGATGACGATCTTGCCGCCGGAGACATCCTCGAGCCCGGCTATCAGCCTGAGCAGCGTGGACTTGCCGCAGCCCGACGGGCCGACGAAGACGACGAACTCGCCGTCCCTGATGTCGAGATCGATCGAAGGGATGACCTTGGCTTCGCCGAAGACCTTGGAAACCTTCTGAAGGGTAATGCTGCCCATGTTTGTCTCCCTTTATCTTATTTCACAGCGCCGAAGGTCAGGCCGCGGACGAGTTGTTTCTGACTGAACCAGCCGAGGATCAGGATCGGCGCGATTGCCATGGTCGAGGCCGCCGACAGCTTGGCGTAGAACAGGCCCTCCGGGCTGGAATAGGAGGCGATGAAGGCCGTCAGCGGCGCCGCCTTCGAGGCGGTGAGGTTGAGCGTCCAGAAAGCCTCGTTCCAGGCGAGGATGATGTTCAGAAGCAGCGTCGAGGCAATGCCGGGCACGGCCATCGGCGTCAGCACATAGACGATCTCTTTCATCAGCGATGCGCCGTCCATGCGGGCCGCCTCAAGGATCTCGCCGGGGATTTCCTTGAAGTAGGTGTAGAGCATCCAGACGATGATCGGCAGGTTGATCAGCGTCAGCACGATCACCAGTCCGGTGCGGCTGTCGAGCAGGCCGGAATTGCGGAACAGCAGATAGATCGGGATCAGCGCGCCCACAGGCGGCATCATCTTGGTCGACAGCATCCACATCAGCACGTCCTTGGTCCGCTTGGTCGGCGAAAACGCCATCGCCCAGGCGGCCGGGATCGCGATGATCAGGCCGATCAGCGTCGAGCCGAAGGAAATGATCACCGAGTTCATGAAGTGGCTGAGATAGTTCGACCGGCTCTGCACCTCCGCATAGTTTTCCGTCGTCCAGTGGAAGAACAGGAACTGCGGCGGCGAGGCGATGGCATCGGCTTCCGACTTGAAGCTAGTGAGGAACGTCCAGAGGATCGGGAAGAAGATCAGGATGCCGAGCGTCCAGGCGATCGCAGTGACGATGACCTTGCGTCGGGTTGTGACTTTTCTGGCCATCTCAAGCCTCCAGATTCTTGCCGACGAGGCGGACGAGGAAGATCGCGACGATATTGGCAAGCACGACCGCGACGATGCCGCCGGCCGATGCGCCGCCGATATCGAACTGCAAGAGCGCCTGGGCATAGACGAGATAGGTGAGGTTGGTGCTGTCGGTGCCCGGCCCGCCATTGGTGGTGACGAGGATTTCGGCAAAGACCGAAAGCAGGAAGATCGTCTGGATCAGGATCACCACGGTGATGGCGCGCGCCATATGCGGCAGAATGATATAGATGAATTTCGAGATCGGCCCGGCGCCGTCCATTTCGGAGGCCTCCTTCTGCTCCTCGTCGAGAGACTGCAGCGCGGTCAACAGGATGAGGGTGGCAAAGGGTAGCCACTGCCAGGCGACGATGAGAATGACGGAGAACAGCGGCGCATTCGCCAGCCAGTCGATCGGCTGCAGGCCGAGCGCCTTGGCAAGATGCGCAAAGAGGCCGTTGACCGGGTTCATGAACATGTTCTTCCACACCAGCGCGGCCACCGTCGGCATGACGAAAAATGGCGCAATCACCAGGATGCGCACAATGCCCTGGCCGTACATCGGCTGGTCGAGCAGCAGCGCGAAAGCGATGCCGCCAATGACGGTAATCAAGAGCACGCCGGCGACGAGCAGCAGCGTATTGATCAGCGCGGCGAAGAAGGCCGGATCCGTGAGGAAATATTCGTAATTCAGAAAGCCGACGAAGCTTTCCATGCCGGGATTGAGCAGATTGTAGTTCAGCGTCGAGAAGTAGATCGTCATCGCGAGCGGGACGATCATCCATGCAAAGAGGAGCAGCACGGAGGGCGCAATCATCAGGCGCGCTGCGGAGCGAGTATGCAAGGTTGCCATGGCAATCACCGATCTGATCTGAAGCGGGGAGCGGCCGCAGGAAAGCTTTGTCTGAAAAAGCGGCCGCCGATGCAGTTCGGGCATCGGCGGCCCAGAGGGGCGGATTGTCAAGGATCCGCCTCTTGCTCAGGAGGTGTTATTTAATGTAGCCGGCCTTGGTCATTTCGCGGGTTGCCAGCTGCTGTGCGCTCTGCAGGGCCTGGTCGACCGAAATCTGGCCGGCAAGCGCTGCCGAGAACTGCTGCCCTACCGCCGTGCCGATACCCTGGAATTCCGGGATCGCCACGAACTGGACGCCGACATAGGGGACCGGCTTGACGGTCGGCTTGGTCGGATCGGCCGCCTCGATCGAGTCGAGCGTCATCTTGGCAAAGGACGCCGCCTTCTGGTAGTCCGCATTCGCATAGAGCGACTTGCGGGTGCCCGGAGGTGCGTTCAGCCAGCCTTCCTTCTCAGCAACGAGATTGCTGTAGTCCTTGCTCGTCGCCCAGGCGACAAACTTCTCGGCAGCTTCCGCCTTCTGTGTACCTGCCGGGACGGCGAGGCTCCAGGCCCAGAGCCAGTTGCCGCGCTTGCCGAGGCCCTTGTCCGGGGCGAGCGCAAAGCCGACCTTGTCGGCGACCTGCGACTGCTTCGGATCAGCGACGAAGGAAGCCGCAACCGTTGCGTCGATCCACATGCCGCACTTGCCGGTCTGGAACAGCGCCAGGTTCTCGTTGAAGCCGTTGGAGGAAGCGCCCGGAGGGCCGGCATCCTTCATCAGCTTGACGTAGAAGTCGAGCGTCTCCTTCCACTCGGGCTGATCGAACTGCGGCTTCCATTTTTCGTCGAACCAGCGCGCGCCGAAGGAGTTGGACATGGCCGTCAGGAAGGCCATGTTCTCGCCCCAGCCGGCCTTGCCACGCAGGCAGATGCCGTAGATTTCCTTGTCCTTGTTGGTGATCTTGCGGGCAGCGTCGGCAACGAAATCCCAGGTCGGCGCGTCGGGCATCTTCAGGCCGGCGGCGTCGAACAGGTCCTTGCGATACATGACCATCGAGCTTTCGCCGTAGAACGGCGCCGCATAGAGCTTGCCGTCCACGGTCAGGCCGCTGCGGATCGCCGGCAGCAGGTCGTCGACGTCATAATTGGCGCCGAGATTGTCGAGCGGCAATAGCCAGCCCTGCTTTGCCCAGATCGGAACCTCGTAGGTGCCGATCGTCAGAACGTCGTACTGGCCGCCCTTGGTCGCGATGTCGGTCGTGACCTTCTGGCGCAGCACGTTCTCTTCGAGGGTGACCCATTCAAGGTCGATGCCGGGATTCTTCGCCTTGAAATCATCCGTCAGCTTCTGCATCCGGATCATGTCGCCGTTGTTCACGGTTGCGATTGTCAGCGTTTCGGCCGAAGCCATGCCGGCAAACGCCAGCGCTGAGCAGGCGCCCAGCAGAAAAGTTCTCAATGTCATATCTTCCTCCCAGAAGATGGGTGTGAGCATTCGCTTCGCTCATGGGCAATTACTCACCAAGCAGTAAAGAATGTCAATCGGCAATCGTTGCTGCGATGCCGAAGGACATGTTTATCCCATTGAATAAAAAGGGAGAATTTTTTGCTCAGCTCTTGAGCAAAAACTCGGCCGTCTCTTCGTCGGTGATCAATCCATTGATTTGCTGGCCGACAACGGCGGCCCGGATCGCCTTGAACTTGCGCTTGCCCTTGGCCAGTCCGATGACCATCGACGCCTCGCGGGACGGGATCGGCGCCGAGGCGACGCGCTCATTGATCGGGTTGTCGAGCAACCTGCCGTCGACATCGAAGATCCAGCCGCAGATCTCGCCAACCGCGCCGCCGCGCATCAGCTCCATCATCTCGTCCTTCTCGAGGAAACCGTCGACGCAGAGCGGCCCGTCGATGCCGAGCTCGCCGATGCCGACGAAGGTGACATCGGCCTGCGCGCTCATGTCGAGCGTCGAGCGCACCAGCTGCTGGCCATGCAGCAGCTCCCGCTCTTCCGCCGAAGTGACAAGCACCGGCAGCGGCATCGGATAGTGCCGCGCCTTCACCGCATCGGCCATGCTGAAGATGACGTTGTAATAGGCGGCCGATCCGTCCGGGGCGATATTGCCGGTCAGCGAAACGATGCGGTGATTGGGACATTCGATCGCCGGAAGCTGGTCGACGGCCGCCTTCAGCGTACGGCCGGTCCCGACGGCAAGCACGATCGGCTCGGCCCGTTTGAGCCATCGTTCGATCTCGGCCGCGGCCGCCTCGGCAATGCCGACGGTCGCCGACGACCCCGAATCGCTCGGCACCACTTCCACATGTTTCAGCCCGAATTTCCGCCGCAGCTGACTGGCGAGTTCCAGGCAGGCGGCGATCGGATGGTCGAGCCGCACCTTGATCAGACGCTCGGCGACCGCCAGCGACACCAGCCGCTGCGCCGATTGCCGCGAGATGCCCATCGCGGCGGCGATTTCATCCTGCGTGCGCCCGGCGACGTAATAGAGCCAGCCGGCACGTGCCGCATCGTCGAGGCGTGCCGCGGTCTCGGATCTTTTTGCCATTGAATGCCTACCACGCAAAGTGAGCCGGCGTGCCGCCGCCGAACATGATTTCAAACTCTATCGCGCCAGATGAAAACAAAATTCCGGCAAATGTCGAGCCTGTTGAAATGAGCGCCGTCAAATAACCGACGTCACCCAGGCAAACCCATTCAGGCACCCCCCCTTTCAGGCAAACCATCGCATGACGAGATAGATCGCCGTCTTCGCCAGGCCGTAGATCACACCGCCGGCAACGACCAGCGACACCGCCGTCATGATAAAGCCGATCAGCGCGAAGAGCCCGTCGCGGCCCAATATGCCGAAGGCGAAGACCGAGATCGTGATCGCCGGCAGCATGTTGCCGAGCGGGACCGGCAGCAGCAGCACGATCGACAGCAGCAGGCAGGCCGCCCCGGCGAGATATTCCGCCGGCGGCTCGGCGAAGATCGCCAGCCTCGGCTTCAGCATCCGCTCCGCCCAGGCCAGCCAGCGGTGGATGCGGCCAACAATGGTTTCGAAATCCTCCCGCCGCATCGAACGGTCGGCAATCACCCTCGGCAGCCAGGGTTTCAGCCCGAAGGTCAACTGCACCGCCAGGAAGACCAACGGCGCGCCGAGGACGGCCGACGTCCCGGGCGGCGTCGGAAAAGCGTTCGGCAGCGCGAAGATCAGCATCAACGCGCTGATCGCCCTGTCGCCCATCGTCTGAAACAGGTCGCCGATCGAAATCCGCTCCCGGCTCCGGTCGGCGGCCAGCTGCCGCAGGATGGATGAGAGGCGGCGACCTTTGGGACGGGGTGGACGTGGTCTTCTGCGTCTGTGGGAATCGGCGTTTTCGATGGTCATGATACCAGTGGATGATGGAAGTGCAGGCTCGGATTTTGGCCGCGCAATATGCCAATTGAATGACTTGTGGGACGGGAATAGCCGTTGACGGCGATTTGGCCCGATCATCCCCCTCTACGCCGCAAGCGCCTGGCGGGCAACGGAATGAAGGCTTGTAATTCGCCGCCAACAGTGCGAGCAGACACCACAGACCAGAGAAACGGCAGGGTGGCAATGATCATCTCATTCGACATCGGCGGCTCCGCCATCAAGGGCGGCATCGCCCGCTCCGAGACGGACATCGTCCCCCTCGGCCGGCGACCAACGCCGAGAGATGATTTTGCCGCTTTCGTCGCGACCTTGCGCGCCATCATCGCCGAGACAGGCGAAAACCCGGGCCGTATCGCGCTCTCCATCGCCGGCGTCGTCGATCCCGATACGCAGCGGCTGATCTGCGCCAACATCCCCTGCATCCATGACCGGACGCTGGCCGCCGATCTCGAAGCCGAACTCGGCCTACCGGCGCTGATCGCCAACGACGCCGACTGTTTCGCAATCGCCGAAGCCGGCCTCGGCGCCGGTCGCGGCCACCGCATCGTCTTCGGCGCCATTCTCGGCACCGGCGTCGGCGGCGGCCTGGTCGCCGACGGCCGTCTCGTCAACGAGGCCGGCGGCTTCGCCGGCGAATGGGGTCACGGGCCGATCATCGCATCCGCGGCCGGCAATCCGCCGGTCGCCATTCCCGCCTATGCCTGCGGCTGCGGCCAGAAAGGCTGCGTCGACACCGTCGGCGGCGCCCGCGGCCTGGAACGGCTGCACAAGACGCTGCATGATCTCGACCTTTCCAGCGAAGAGATCATCGCTCAATGGCAACATGGCGAGGAGGAGGCGACACGGACGATCGACGTCTATGTCGATCTCGTCGCCTCGCCCCTGGCGCTGACGATCAACATCACCGGCGCCACCATCGTCCCGGTCGGCGGCGGTCTGTCCAATGTCGAGCCGCTGCTTGCCGAACTCGACCACGCCGTGCGCGCCCGCATTCTGCGCAAATTCGACCGGCCGCTGGTGGTGCGCAGCCAATGCCGCATCGAACCCGGTCTGATCGGCGCAGCGCTGCTGGGGCTGAAAGCGGAACCGTTGCTTTCTAAAGCATAGGCCACATCCGCACGATCGCTGCGAACCGGTCCCAATCCTTCCGGTCCAACGGTGTCCATGCAGCTTCGGCGACAGCCGGAAGACGCGGAAAGACCAGCCGGTTGAAATAGGCGCGCGAGATGAAGTTTTCAGTCCAGATGCAGGCCTGGATGCCGCGTATCTTCTGCTGCAGCGCCTGCGGCAGCTCGCCCTCGGCCTCGTAAGCATAGGTGTGTTCCGGGGCCGAATGGCCTGCCCATGCCGCGCCGGGCTCGGCCCAGGCTTCGGCCTGCGCCATGTCGAGATAATAGGCCTGCCCCGGCGTCATCACCACGTCGTAACCCTGCTGCGCCAGCTCGATGCCGACGGCGGGCTTTTCCCAGGCCATCAGCAGCGTGCCGTCGCGGTCGACGCCGCCGCCATGCGAGACCTCGTTCCAGCCGGCGAGCTTCCGGCCACGCTCCGACAGCATCGTCTTGATGCGTTTCAGGAAATAGGACTGCAGCTCGGCGGTGCCGGCAAGCTTCTCCCGTCTCATCAGCGCCTGGCAGAGAGGGGAGGAAAGCCAGGCGCCCTGCGCCACCTCATCACCGCCGATATGGAGATACGCGCTCGGAAACAGCGCCACGATCTCGTCGAACACCTTGCCGAGAAATTCATAGGTGAATTCGACCGCGGGATTGAGGGCATTGTTGGGATAACCCTGCACCGCGCGATAGCTGTCCGGCGCCTCCTGCCCGTCGACGAGCTCCGGCAGCGAGAGCAAGGCTGCGGTGCTGTGGCCGGGAATGTCGATTTCCGGCACGACCTCGACACCGAGCGAGGTGGCATGCGCAACGATCCGCCGGATATCATCCTGCGTGTAATGGCCGGCGCGTGTTTCCGCTCCGTCGCCGAGTTGCGGCACGAGCACCTCATCCGGCCCGCGCCGCGCGCCGATCTCCGTCAGCGCCGGATAGGCCTTGATCTCCAGCCGCCAGGCTTCGTCGTCGGTCAGGTGCCAATGAAAGATATTGAGCTTGTTCCAGGCGAGAATATCGATCAGCCGCAGGACGTCGGCGACCGGATAGAACTGCCGGGACACATCGAGATGGCAGCCGCGCCAGTCATAACGCGGCTGGTCGGCGATCGTGCCGAAATTGGGGAACTTGAAGCGCTCACCATCGGTGCGGGCGCCATGCAGCAGTTGCGCCAGGCTGATCAGCCCATAGCGCCGCCCCGCTTCATCGGCGCTCGACAGCACGATCTCATGCGCGGTGAAACGCAGCTCGTAGGCGAAGGCGGCGATCGACGATTCGGCGACGAAACGAATACGCCGCCCGCCTTCGACATCACTCAGCGAAAATGGCGCGTCTTCGGCTGGGTAGAAGCGCTGGTAAAGTGAAAGAACCTGAGAGAGGGCCTCGATCGCATCAGGCCGCGTCCTCTCGGCCGGATAGAGGGTGGCCGGCAAGTCACCCGCCTTCAGCCCGAGCGATAGCGGCCAAGGGAGCAACGCATAGGGTTCATCGGCCTTACCAGGCGGCAAGAGCGGCGGCGACACACCGCCATCCCGGCCTTCGAGCATCAGATCGCCGAAATCGACGGGAAGGTGACGGCCGTCGGCCAGTGTCAGATAGGCGGATTTAACGCCAGCCGTGACATGTTTCGGCTCTCTGCTCAGCCCCTCGACCGTGAACCGCCAGCACCCTTCCGGCGGCACGCTCAGCCCCTCGGGTGGCAGGAACTCATGGAAGTGCGCGACCTGTCGCTTGATGCTGCCGCCGTCGCAGACATGCTTGTCGGCAACCCGCGTCTCCGACGTATAGGCGAGCGAGAAGCCGGACAGCGGCTCGGCCGAAAGATTGCGGAGCGTGAAGGTCAAGCGCCCGAAACTGCCTTCGACCGGGCACCAGCTTGTCTCAAGACGATAATCGACCATGTCGCGCCCTCCCCGTCAACGAACGGCCGGGATCACGGCTGACTTCCGGCATTCCTTTGCAGCTTAGCCTGTTCGGGACGGCAATGGAATCGGCGCGAACTCAGGCGAGGCGAATAGCGATGAGAATCCAGAATGGTCAGTACGGTCGCAACGAGGATGCCGCCTATCATACCGCAGCCAAGCGGACCCCGGCGACCAGATCGCCTATGGGGCGCCATGCAGATGGCGTATGAAATCTGCGAAAAAGGCTGAGGCATGGATGGCTCTTTTATGCACGGCGATCGTCTGGGGGATTTCGGAGAATGTTTCTTCCAAGAGCCGGAAGCCCGAAATGCGCACCGAAGTCTGAATGAGATATTCGGTCAACCCGGCAGCCGCGTCACACTGGGATCCGACAAGTAGATCGACGGCTGCTGCGGGGCTGTCAGTGTGGAAAACCGTTGCTCTTTCAAGCATTCGTTCGAGCTGTTTCGTGTAGGCTGCACTCCTTGCAGAGGCGATCCGGACTCCCTCGACGTCAACGTCCTGGACCCGCCGGAAGGACGAACTGTCAGGCACGAGGTAGGTCGCTTTGACGGAGATGTATGGAGGCGAAAAGGAGAAACGGTCGGCTCTGGATGGATCCGAAGCAATGAAAGCAATGTCCCATTCATCGCCGTCTGCATCGGCGAGTATGTCGGCGGCCGAGCCGTACTGGATCAGGAAGAGGCCGCAATCAAGTTGTTCGGCGATCTTGCGGGCTATCTCGGCGCTCGGACCGACCAAGGCGCCCGCCTCATCGTCCCGTCGGACCAACGCCGAATTTGACATGTTGACGGCGGCCCTGATCGCGCCGGTCGGCGCTATCTCAGCCAAAATCTGCTTCCGCGTCGGCATCTTCGAACTCCCTAAGATGCGAACCTGTCCGCGAGCGCTTCGGATCCTCTTGCAAGCAGGGCGACGTCTACACCGACTGCGGTAAACAGCGTCCCCAGCGAAATGCAGCGGGCTGCGAACTTCTGGTCGGGGGTGAGTATGCCGGTCGGTTTCCCAAGCGCCTTCAGACGCCTTATCGCGTCTTCGATCGCAGCAACCACATCAGGGTGACCCGGTTGACCAGGATGGCCAAAGCTCGCCGCGAGATCAGCCGGTCCGATGAAGATGCCGTCCACTCCTTCGACAGCGGCGATGGATTCGAGACGATCGAGCGCTTCACGGGTCTCGATTTGAAGAAGCAGGCATATCTCCTGCTCCGCGATCTGCGCGTAGTTCGCAACACGCCCGAAGCGGGTGGCACGCGTCAAGGCGGAGACACCACGAATCCCGCGCGGCGGATACCGTATGGCTGCTACAGCGGCCATCGCCTCCTCCTCATTCTGCACATATGGAACAAGCAGCGTCTGCACGCCGATGTCCAGGAACCGCTTGATCAGCACGGGGTCGTTGAAGGCAGGGCGTACGACGGGCGAAACCTTGTAGGGCGCGACCGCCTGCAATTGGGGCAGGACGGTGAGGACGTCACTGGGAGAATGCTCGGTGTCGAACAGCAGCCAGTCGAAACCCGATGGCGCGACGATCTCCGCTGCGTAGCTTCCCGGAAGGCCGCACCATAGACCGATCTGGCTTTGTCCGGCCATGAGCTTTCGTTTAAAGTGATTGACAGGGAGTTCCATCGCCACCTCACACGAACGAAACGCCGATGGAGCCGACCGGCCCATAATCGGCCTGGATGACGTCGCCTTTGGCGATATCCACGGGGCGGGTGAACGAGCCGGCAAGAACGATCTGGCCCTTCTTCAAGCCGCCCCCGACAGCATGGAGCTTGTTCACGAGCCATGCAATTCCGGCGGCTGGATGGCCCATGATGGCTGCGGAAACGCCGGATTCCTCGATGATGCCGTTTTTCGAAAGCGTCGCACCGACCCAGCGGATATCGACATCCATCGGTCGAACGATGCGACCACCTATGACGATCGCTCCGAAAGCCGCGTTGTCGGCGATTGTGTCGGTGATGGCTCTTGGCACTTCGGTTCGATAGTCGATGATTTCGAGAGCGGGAACGACAAATTCGGTCGCCCGCATGACGTCATAGATGCGGGTGCTTGGACCTTCGAGATCCTCGCCCATTACGAATGCGAGTTCGACTTCGAGACGGGGCTTGATGAACAGATCCGCTTTGATCTGCGCTCCGTCATTGAAGAGAGCGTCGTCGAGAATGACGCCGTAATCGGGTTCCGTCATTTTCGAGGCCATCTGCATTGCCCGCGACGTTAGTCCGATCTTGTGGCCAGCGATTCGTGCGCCTTTCGCAATCCGCGCCTGCGCCCAGAGCGCTTGTATTTTGTAGGCGTCTTCGAGGTCCAGGTTCGGATATGTCTTGCTTGGTTGGACGATTGGTTTGCGTTCGACTTCGGCCTTCAGCAGCGCGTCAGCTGCCTCCTGGCGTTCCTTGTCCGTCATCATGATTTGGCTCTGCTGCTTTCGTTATTTGATCGGAGGGCGTGGCAGGGCTGCCTCGCCTGGCTCCATGACATATGTGTAATCGAGCGAGAACCACGGCCCTGAAATGTCCGTATCGGACGGGTGTGGCTCTTCATGCCGGACGAAGTCGCCGGTCAACGCCGCGGTCACGCCAAACTGCACGTCGGAGTCGATGTTCGGATCGCTCGGATCAAAGACCTGCGAGATGAGTGTCTTGTATCCGTGCTTGAAGATGAGCGCGTGCAGATGGGCGGGGCGATAGGGGTGGCGGCCTTGCGCCTTGAGAAGGCGACCCACGACCCCGTCGACTGGGATCGGATAGCCAACCATTTTGACCGTCCTGAACCAGAAGCGGCCTTCTTCGTCCGTGGTGAGCTTCCCGCGGAGATTCATTTCTGCCTGGTCGGGATCTTGGTTCTCGTAAAGACCGACAGGCGACGCGTGCCACACGTCGACCTCGGCGCCTACGATAGGCTTGCCCTTCCGATCGATCACCTTCGCATGGACGAACAAAGGCGTGCCTGGAGTCTCGGACCGGATGATGGTTCCGCCGTTCTCGACTCGCGGCGAGTTAAGCCGCCAGAATGGCCCGAGCAACGATTGCGACGTCTCTGTCTGCCCCTTGTCGCCGTTATTGAGCAGGCAGACGAGCGAAGAGACCCCGAGCGACCCTGCCATGAGCACGAGCTCGTTGTGACTGTCAGTCTGCAATTGGCCAATTTCGTTGAGGACCGCCGTGGCCTCCCGGAATTCGGCTTCGGAAAGCCTGACCTCCCGTACGAATGCGTGGAGATGCTTCACCATTGCGACGAGTATTTCACGCAGCCTGGGATCCTCGGTGCGGTTCATCACAGCGACGACGGCAGGCGTTACCTCGCTCTCAGTTCTGATTGGCATTCAGCCACCTCCTCATGGAGCGCCGAATATAAAAATAATCGATTATTTGTCAAGCAAGCGAAAATCTCCCAACCGCGCTCGCCTACCTCATCTCTTGCGAAGGCCACCATCAATTAATTGATTATCATAAGAAAATTTTGTTAAAATCACTCCTTCTCCAGGAAGCTCGATCGCTAGAACTGACGACAAGTTGACATAAATAATCGTTTATTATATCGATCATCGAAAGTTAAGCCGGATTGCCTGGGAGGAGTGATGGACTCGAGCGACGACAGCGGCCATGGCGCGCCGACAGAAGAAGATGCGCCGCCCGCCACCTTCGCCGACGATGGAAAAAACACCATCGGAAGCCAGCTCGCATCGCGTCTTCGAGAGGCGATCATTTCCGGCGAACTGGAGGCGGGCAGCAAGATCAATCTCGACAAGGCCCGGAAGACGTTCAATGTCAGCCTCAGCCCGTTGCGCGAAGGCCTGGCCCGACTCATTTCCGACGGCCTGGTTGAGTTTCAGGACAATCGAGGCTATCGCGTCGCCCCGATCTCGCTTGCCAATCTCGAGGAAGTTACGACCCTTCGGGAGGAGCTCGAGGTATTCGCACTGCGCGAATCCATTCGCATGGGCGACATCGAGTGGGAGGGCAACATCATGCGTGCGCTCCATCGCCTGAACCGAACCGAGCGCGACGCCGCCCGTCCCGAAACGCTGGAACACTGGGAAGCGCTGCATCGCGAATTCCACCTCACCTTAATCTCGGGCTGTGGCAAGCCGCTGCTTCTCCACTTCTGCAATCTTCTGCTGAATCTCAACGACCGATACCGCCGCGCCTTCCTCATCCGTACATCCGGGGACCGCAACGTAGGCCAGGAGCACAGCGAGATTGCGCAGGGTGCGGTGGTGCGAGACGTTGACTATGCCTGCGAGAAGCTGCGCCAGCACATCCACCGGACCGGGACCAATCTTCGAAATCATCTTGCGACGAAAGGTGTCGTATGATGGCCGCCTCAACATCAAAGTCGCCCGTCCCGATCGGCGTGGCGCATTTCTCGTCTATAATGCTGCCCCCCGCGGAGTTCGCGAAGATTGCCAAACGGGCAGGTTTCTCCAGGATCGGCCTCAGGCTCCATCCAGCCTTTCCCGGTGCGCCGTATTATGAACTGCCTGTCGGCAGCGCAGCAGCCGGAGAGTTGAAGGCTGTGCTTGCCGGCGAAGAAGTCGAGGTCTTCGATATCGAGTTCTTCGTGATCGATCCCGCTTTCGACGCATCGTCAGTGGAGGCGACCGTCGCAGCAGCTGCGAATATTGGAGCGCGTCGGCTCAGCGTCTGCGGTGACGATCCGGATCATGCCAGGCTGCTATCGAACTTTTCGGATTTCTGCGTCCTCGCGGAACGGTACGGGTTGGCGGTTGATATCGAGAACATGGGCTGGCGGGTTGTCAAAGCCTTTGCAGATGGCATCGACCTCGTGACCGAGGCGGGGATGGAGAATGCCGGCGTTCTCGTCGACGGCATTCATTTCTTCAGGAACGGCGCGGCTCTGGCAGACTTACGGGCCAACCTCGACAAAGTGAAGCACGTCCAACTATGCGACGTGGCCGGTCCGGCGCCGACGAAGCCGGAGGAAATGATCGCGGAAGCAAGAAGCGGCCGACTGCCTCCAGGGGAAGGTGAGTTGCCGTTGGACGATCTGGTTGCTGCGGTCGGCGCCGCCGCGTCCATCTCGGTGGAGGTGCCTTTGGTCGGATCCATGGCGCCGGAGGTCCACCTTAAACATCTTTTCGGCTGCGCGGAAAGAATAGTCGGACCGGATCGATAGTCCGGCGCGGATGCAGGTGATCCGCACCGGAAGGAGGAAATCATACATGGGTTATACATTCGATTTTGGTGCGGTCTTTGACCGCGCCCCGGAATTGCTTTGGGGTTCGCTCGGTACGATCGGACTGGCGCTGGCCGGAATGGTCCTCGCGCTGGTCATCGGTATTATCGGCGTTGCCGCCAGAACGTCCAAGATCCGACTCGTTCGAGCTCCCGTCATCGGGTTCGTGGAAATCGTCCGGAATACGCCCTTCCTCGTACAGATTTTCTTCATCTACTTCGCGCTTCCCTTGATGGGGATACGCCTCAACCCGACGGTTACCGCGATTATCGCACTGGGCATCAACGGCGGAGCATACGCGATCGAGATCATCCGTGGCGGCGTCGAGAGCGTCAGCAAGGGTCAGATCGAGGCAGGCTTCGCACTTGGCCTCCACAAGGGCGACGTCTTCCGGTTGATCGTGCTGAAGCCGGCTCTTCGGGCAATCTACCCATCGCTCACCAGTCAGTTCGTGATGCTGACTCTCACCACCTCCGTCTGCACCTCGATCGCAGCCTACGAGCTGACGTCGGCGGCGCAGAGAATCGAATCCGACACGTTCCGAAGCTTCGAGGTCTACTTCTCCGTAACTACCATCTACCTCGTGATTTCGACCCTGATGATGGGCCTGTTTGCCCTCATTTCCCGCCACTACTTCAACTACCCGACGCGATAGGAGGCACTTATGGGTCCCATCGGCGAAAACGAATTTCTATTCATCTTGCATGGTCTGAAATGGACCGTCCTGCTCGCGATCATCGGCTTTGTAGGCGGAGGCGTGTTCGGGATAGTGATCGCCCTGGCGCGCACATCAAAAAACCGGACGGCGCGCGTCGCAACTTCGGGCTACATCGCACTCTTCCAGGGCACGCCGCTCCTGATGCAGCTCTTCGTCGTTTACTACGGCGTGGCGCTGCTCGGCGTTGATGTCAACGCCTGGATCGCGGTGGCTATCGCCTTCACTCTTCATGCGAGCGCCTTCCTCGGCGAGATCTGGCGCGGCTCCATCGAAGCCGTGCCGAAAGGTCAGAACGAAGCCGCAAACGCGCTGGGCCTGCACTACGTATCACGGATGAAAGACGTCATCCTTCCGCAAGCCCTGAAAATCTCCATGCCTGCGACCGTCGGCTTCCTTGTCCAGCTGATCAAAGGAACGTCGCTCGCCGCGATCGTCGGCTTCATCGAGCTGACCCGAGCTGGACAGATTATCTCGAACCAAACCTACCGCCCGCTGCTCGTCTTCGGGATCGTCGGCGTGATCTATTTCATCATTTGCTGGCCGCTGTCGCACCTTGGAAGTGGCCTCGAAAAACGGATGGCGAAAGCAGTCCGCTAACCGCTTCGTTCGAAGCAAAAACAAAGAGGAGGAATAAGCAATGCAGACCAACCGTAGGAAATTTCTGGGAATCGCTTTTGCGACGGCCGCTTTCGCCACGATTGGCGCCGCCGCCGCATCGGCCGCCACTGTCGAAGAGATCAAAGCCAAGGGCACTCTCGTCGTCGGCATCCAGGGCGACAACGCGCCATGGGGCTTTGTGAATACGAGTGGCAAGCAGGACGGTTTCGACGCGGATATCGCGACGCTGTTTGCCAAGGAACTCGGCGTGAAGGTCGAATTCCAGCCGCTCGCCGTCGCCAACCGAATTCCGGCGCTGACGACGGGGAAGGTCGATATCCTGTTCGCCACAATGGCCATGACCGAGGAGCGCGCCAAATCGATCCAGTACAGCAAGCCGTACGCAGCGAACACAATCTCGCTCTATGCCGCGAAGGCCGATGCCGTAAAGGCGCCGGCCGATGTAGCGGCCTGGGAGATCGGCGTGCCGAAGTCGAGCTCGCAGGATAAGGCCGTGACGGACGCCGTAGGATCGACTGCAACGATCCGCCGGTTCGACGATGACGCCGCCACCATCCAGGCTCTCATTTCCGGTCAGGTGAAGGCTGTCGGCGGCAACCAGTTCTACGGACAGAGGCTCGATGCGGCCAGCGCCGGGACTTACGAGCGTAAGATCGACTTCCTGAAGACCTATAACGGCGTCGGAACGCGCCTTGGCGAGAAAGACTGGAACGAAGCCAGCAACAGCTTCATCGACAAGATCAAGGCAAGCGGGGAGCTGGCGGCCATCACCAAGAAGTGGATGGGCATCGACCTTCCGACATTCCCCGAATCCATCCCCAACATCCCGTTCACCGTCAAGTAAAGCTGGAGGGCGCCGTGCTCAATTCTTCAAACGATCAGTCGATGTTGATTTCACTTGAGAAGATGGAGAAATGGTACGGCTCCTTCCATGCCCTGAAAAACATCAGCCTGTCCGTTCGCAAAGGCGAGAAGATCGTCCTTTGCGGCCCGTCGGGTTCCGGCAAATCAACTTTGATCCGCTGCATCAACGCGCTTGAGACGATCCAGGACGGGAAGATCGTCGTCGAAGGACAGTTGCTGGATGGCAGCACCAAGGCAGTGGATGCGATCCGGCGCGAAGTGGGCATGGTGTTCCAGAGTTTCAATTTGTTTCCTCACATGACCGTGCTTCAGAACTGCACGCTGGCCCCCATGCGCGTTCGTGGCACCAGCCGCGCCGACGCCGAACGACTGGCACGAAAATATCTGGAACGTGTCCGGATCCTCGATCAGGCGGAGAAATATCCCGCCCAGCTTTCGGGGGGCCAGCAGCAGCGCGTCGCAATCGCGCGTGCGCTCTGCATGGAGCCGAAAGTGATGCTGTTCGATGAGCCCACGAGTGCACTGGACCCCGAGATGGTCAAGGAAGTGCTGGATACGATGATCGGGCTCGCACGCGATGGCATGACCATGATCTGTGTGACCCATGAAATGGGCTTCGCCCGTCAGGTAGCAGACAGGGTCATCTTCATGGCCTCTGGTGAGATCATCGAAGAGGCTGAGCCCGAGGTTTTCTTCAAGTCTCCTCAGCACGAGCGCACCAGGGCGTTTCTCGGCGAAATACTTGCCCATCACTGATCCGGTAGAGCTATCAAAATGGACCACAGGAAATTCCATGTCGGGCTGATCGGCGCAGACATTCAGATGTCGAAGTCGCCGGCTCTCCATGAGACTGAAGCATACCAGCTTGGACTGGAATATCGGTACGAGCTTCTCGATCTGGCCGAGCGTGATCTTCCTGCATCTGCGCTGCCAGACCTTCTCGACGAGATCGAACGCCGAGGCTTTGCGGGAAGCAACATTACCCATCCGTGCAAGCAGACCGTCGTAGCTCACCTTACCGATCTGTCGGAAGATGCCCAAATGCTCGGCGCAGTCAACACGGTCGTGCTTCGCAACGGAAAGCGGATCGGGCACAACACCGATTGGTATGGCTTTTATAAGAATTTCGAGCGCGGATTACCCGATGTTGCCAAAGCACATGCGGTTCTGCTCGGCGCTGGCGGCGCGGGGGTCGCAGTCGCGCACGCAGCCATCAAGCTCGGAATTGAGATGCTGTCGATCTTCGACCAGGACGCAAATCGCGCCGCCACGCTTGCCGATCAGCTCAACCAGCGCTTCTCAAAAAGCTGCGCACAGCCGATCAGGGATGTCAGCGCCACGCTCGCTTCGGCCGACGGGCTGATCCATGCCACGCCGACGGGTATGCGAAGCCATCCTGGCATCCCGATCGACCCGGGATTGCTTCAATCGCGTCACTGGGTCGCTGACATCGTCTACATGCCGCTTATGACCGAACTTCTGGCTTTGGCCGGGAAGAAGGGCTGCAGAACGCTGCCCGGTGGTGGAATGACGGTATTCCAGGCCGCCGCCGCGTTCGAATTGTTCACGGGCGTGCAGCCGGACGCGGAACGCATGTCGCGTCACTTCGAAGAGTTGTGCCGAGCTGCAGTGTGATCGGGAGGACATGCGATGCCGCATATCATCATCGACTATAGCCGGGGCGCTGCCGAACGCGTCGTTATCGACGAGCTGACCAGAGCGGTGCATCGCCGAGTCCGCGACGGGGGCCTGGTAAAGCCTGCTATAGTTCGCACATTCGCCAGGGAAGCGACTTTCTCCTGCGTCGGTGACGAGCATGCCGACAATCACTTCATCCAGATCATTGTGCGCATGGCTCCCGGACGGCCGGCGGAGGTGAAACGAGAGCTGCTGAAAGCGGTTCTCGACGCCGCGCGCAATGTCGCAGCACCCGCATTGCAGGAAGGACGGCTCGGGCTGCGCGCAGATCTCTACGAATCCGATCCCGATTTCGCGTTCCAGGAAATAGCGTTCGCCTGAACTCAGGCGTTGCCTTCACAAGGATAATTGCAATGAGCCTGCTTTATGTTTTGAACGGTCCAAATCTCAACCTTCTCGGCAAGCGCCAGCCTCATATCTACGGCCACGAAACGCTGGCTGACGTCGAGACCGACTGCCGGAAACTGGCATCGGAACTCGGACACGAGCTCCGCTTCCACCAGAGCAACCGCGAATACGAAATCATCGACTGGATCCATGAAGCGCGTGAGGATGGAGCCGGCATCGTCATCAATCCAGCTGCATTCACGCACACGTCGCTAGCCATCCTCGACGCTCTGAATACATTCGAAGGTCCCGTCATCGAGATCCATATCTCCAACGTGCATAAGCGCGAAAGCTTCCGCCACCACTCCTTTGTCTCCCACAGGGCAGACGGCGTAATCGCCGGACTTGGGACGGAAGGCTACCAGCTCGGCATCCGCCGCGTCGCGACAATGCTAAAGACCCCGAAGAACGGCTGACACAAAATGGTCGACCAGGTCAAACTAGCAGTCCTCGGCGCGGGACTGATTGGGAAGCGTCACATTCGACATGTCCTGGAAGAACCCGCGGCGGACCTCGTCGCCGTGGTGGATCCCACATCGGTCGGTCAAAAAATTGCAACGGAGGCCGGCGTCAGATGGTTTCCGAGCTTTGCCGACATGATCGCCGTGCTGCGTCCGGACGGCGTCATCATTGCCACCCCCAACCAAGTGCATGTCTCGAACGGCATGGAGGCTGTGGAAGCCGGCATCCCGGCACTGATTGAGAAGCCGGTTGCCGATGACATTGCAGCCGGCGAGAAACTCATAGAGACGGCAGAAGCCAAGGGGGTCCCGCTTCTGACGGGTCATCATCGCCGGCATAATCCGATGATGCAGAAAGCAAAACAGATCATTGAAAGCGGGAGGCTCGGTCGGATACTGGTCGTCAACGCAATGTTCTGGCTGTTCAAGCCGGACGACTATTTCGACATGCCCTGGCGACGGGAGCGCGGCGCGGGACCTGTGTTCCTCAATCTGATCCACGACATCGACAATCTTCGCTACCTGTTTGGGGATATCGCGGCCGTCGAGGCGCGCGAGTCCAACGCAATGCGTGGAAACGCCGTCGAGGAGACAGCCGTGATCCTAATCGAGTTCAAGAACGGAATTCTCGGCACCGCGTCGGTTTCGGATTCCGTTGTCGCGCCATGGAGCTGGGAAATGACGACCGGGGAGAACGCCGCCTATCCGAAGACGGAAGAAGCCTGCTACATGATTGGCGGAACACACGGCTCGCTCGCCGTTCCTTCGCTCGACATATGGTGCAACCCAGCGGAGCGGAGTTGGCTGGAGCCCTTCGACAGGAAACGCATCAACGTCGAGACCGAGGATCCGCTTGTCCTTCAGATACGGCAGTTCTGCAAGGTCATCCGAGGTCACGAAAAGCCTCTGGTCAGCGGGCGGGAGGGACTTGAAACGCTGAAGGTAATCGAAGCCGTCAAACGGTCCGCAGCCATGCTCCAACGCGTCGCGCTGTCGTGAAGCACGACGCGTGCCTGCCCTCGTCATAGGCTCGGAGTTCGAGACGACAAGCGAATTGTCCGCCGGAATTCAAAAGCGGAGGGAGCAGGCGGTTCGCGTTTCCGTGAACCGCCCCAAGAGACGCGTTTTGATAGACATCTGCGACCCGTAAGGAAAACGGCGCGACTTTCGCCGCGCCGCCTTCACTCGGCTGCCAACGCCGGCGGATGTCTGTCATCCGCCTCTTCCTGGATGGCGTCGGCATCTCGGCCTGGCTCGTCCTTTGCCTTCGGCTCCCGGCCGAAGAAAAGGGCGTAGCCGGCGGGCAGAACCAGAATGGTGAGCACGGTGGCGACCAGGATGCCGCCCATCATCGCGTAGGCAAGCGGACCCCAGAAGACGCCGCGCGAAATCGGGATCAGCGCCAGGACGGCGGTCAGCGCCGTCAGCATGATCGGCCGGAAACGCCGCACGGCAGCACCGACGATCGCTTCCTGCCTGTGCATGCCGGCCTTGATATCCTGGTCGATCTGATCGACGAGGATGATCGAGTTGCGCATGATGATGCCGAGCAGCGCGATGACGCCGAGGATCGCCACGAAGCCGAACGGCGCACCGCTGATCAGCAGTGCGGCCGCAGCACCGATGATGCCGAGCGGTCCGGTTGCCAGCACCAGCATCGCCTTGCCGAAATGCTGCAACTGCACCATCAGCAGCACGATGATGACGGCGAGCATGATCGGCGCCTTGGCGGCGATCGACATCTGGCTTTCCGCCGCATCCTCGGCGCCGCCCTGGATTTCGACATTGTAGCCGGCCGGCAGGCTGTCGCGCATGTCCTTCATGTCGGCATACATCTTCATCACCACGTCGTTCGGCTGCACGCCGTCGGGCAGCGTCGCCCGCACGGTGATCGTCGGCAGGCGATTGCGCCGCCATTCGATGCCCTGCTCCATAACCGGCACGACCTTGGCGACCTGCGAGACCGGCACGAAGCCGCCGAAATCCGTCGGGACATAGACCGAGTTGACCGCCGACAGCAGCGAGCGGCTGGCATCCGGCTCGCGGGCGACGATCGAGACCGTCTCCTCGCCGTCGCGGAAATCGTCGAGGGCCGCCCCCGACATGGCGGTCTGCAGCATCTGGCGCACACGCTGCGAAGTCACACCCAACGCCCGGGCGCGGTCCTGGTCGATCACCAGCTTCATTGCCGGCACCTGTTCCAGCCAGTCGTCGTGGATGGCGCCGAGCATCGGGTTGGCCGCAAAGCGCGCCTTCACCTGATCGGCGATTGCTCGCACCTCCTGGCGGTCCGGCCCCATGACGCGCATCTGCACCGGCCAGCCTGTGGGCGGGCCGAGGAAGAGGCGGTCGACCTTGCCGCGGATCTCCGGGAAATCTTCCGCAAGGATCGTGCGCAGCTTGACGATCAGCCGCTCGCGCGCCGGTTCGTCATTGGCCATGACGAGAAGCTGGGCGAAGTTCGGATTGCGCAACTGCTGGTCGAGCGGCAGGAAGAAGCGCGGTGCGCCTTCGCCGATATAGGTGGCGATGAACTTCTTGTCGGGATCATCCATCATCTTGGCTTCGAGCGCCTTCGCCTGGACCTCGACTTCCTTGATGCTGGTGCCCTCGGGCAGCCAGAGATCGACGAGGATTTCCGGCCGCGACGATTGCGGGAAGAAATTCTGCGGAATGAACTGGAAGGCCCAGAGGCTGGTGACGAAGGTGCCGAGCGTCAACAGCAGCACGATGACCCGGTGGCGAACCGCCCAGCCGACCGTGCCGCGCAGACGCCGATAGAATCCGGTGTCGAAGGCGTCGTGATGCTCGCCGGCATGATGGCGCTGCTTGAGGATCATGTAGCCGAGCCATGGCGTGAAATAGACCGCGACGAACCACGAGGTGACGAGCGCAATGCCGACGACGTAGAACAGCGAACGCACATATTCGCCGGCCGTCGATGCGGCGAAGCCAACCGGAATGAAGCCGGCCGTGGTGATCAGCGTGCCCGTCAGCATCGGGAAGGCGGTCGAGGAATAGGCAAAGCTCGCCGCTTCGATCTTGACCAGCCCCTCCTCCAGCTTTCGCTCCATCATCTCGACGACGATCATCGCATCGTCGACCAGCAGGCCGAGCGCGATGATCAGCGCCCCGAGCGAGATGCGCTGCAGGTCGATGCCGAGTTCGTACATCAGGGCGAAGGTGGCGGCGAGCACCAGCGGAATGGCGATGGCAATGACGAGGCCTGAACGCCAGCCGATCGACAGGAACGAGACAATAAGCACGATGACGAGGGCTTCGCCGAGCGCATGCATAAATTCGCTGATCGCATCCGTCACCACGTCGGGCTGGTTGGCGATCTGATCGACGGCGACGCCGTAAGGCAACGCCTCCTCGAAGCGCTGATAGGTCGCCTCGACGCCCTTGCCGACATCGGTGACGTTGAAACCCTTGGCCATCACGACGCCGACCTGGACGCTATCATGGCCGTTGAAACGGTATTTGCGCTGATAGGGGTCTTCGAGGCCGGAACTGACGGTGGCGATATCGCCGAGACGTGTCACCTGGCCGCCGGCGCGAAGCCGCAGCTCGCGGATATCGGCCGCCTTCTTCACGTCGCCTTCGACGGAGATGCGTACCGAGCGCAGGCCGGTATCGACGGAGCCGGCCGGATCGACATTGTTCTGGCCCTTGATGGCGTTCTGCAGCTCGAGGATCGTCAAGCCGCGCTCGGCGAGCGCCTTGGACGAGACATCGATATAGATCTTCTCGGGCTGGTCGCCGATGATGACAGCCTTCTCGACACCCGGTGTCGTCAGCAGCATATCGCGCGCCTGGATGGCGAATTTCTTCAGTTCCGGGTAGGAATAGCCCTCGCCGCTGATCGAATGCAGCGTGATGAAAGTGTCGCCGAACTCATCGTTGAAATAGGGGCCGAGCAGGCCCTGCGGCAGCTCGCTGGAGATGTCGCCGACCTTCTTGCGCACTTGGTAGAAGGCATCCGCCACGTCCTTCGAATTGGTGTCGCCCTTGACCTGCAGGGTGATGATCGCACTGCCGGCTCGCGTGTAGGACTTGACCCAGTCGATATGCGGCGTTTCCTGCAGCTTGCGTTCGATCTTGTTGACGACCTGATCTTCCATTTCCTGGATGGAAGCGCCCGGCCAGATCGCCTGAACGACCATGACCCGGAAGGTGAATTCGGGGTCCTCGCGCTGACCCATGCGCATCAGGCCAAGCACGCCGGTGATGATGATCAGCCCGAAGAGGAAGCGGGCGATGCTCGGATGTCCGATCGCCCAGCGCGACAGGTTGAAGGGCCGCTTTTCGGTGGTGTTGGCGTCCATGGTTTTCTTCCCTTTTGCGACGCAATCAGCGGACGGTCTGGTCTGTATCGGCGAGCGCCGACTGCTGGTTGGGCACCTTCACCTTCAGATTTTCGCTCATGAACTGCGTGCCGGCCGCAACGACCAGATCGCCGGTATCGAGGCCCTCGGTCACATGCACGCCGTCGCCGGTGAAATCGGCAACCTTGATGTCCCGGCCATGCACGGTCGCGGTGTCGCGATCGACGGTCCAGACCATCTGCTTGCCGTCCTTTTCAGCAAGCGCACTGAGCGGGATCGAAACGTAGCTGGCGGCGTTGCTGACATCAGCCTCGATCGTCGCCGTCATGCCGAGCAACACGCGCGGATCGTTCGGCAGGCTGACCCGCACTGCGAAGGTGCGCGACTGCTGGTCGGCGCTGCCGGAAACCTCCCGCACCTTGCCGTCGAGCAGCAGTTTACTATCGGCCCAGAAGCTTGTCTTGACGGTTTTGCCCGGCTTGAATTCAGCGATATCGTTTTCCGGAACCGCGATCTGCACTTCCTTCTCGCCGTCGACGGCAACGGTGACGACGGCGGCACCGGAACCGACAACTTGACCGGTATCGGCATTGATTGATGTGACGATACCGTTCTGGCCGGCCTTGAGTTCGGTATAGCTCACCTGGTTCTTCGCCTGATCGAGTGCCGACAGGGCGGCATCGCGCTGTGAAATCGCCTGGTCGTGGCTCAGCGCCGCCTGCTCGACCTGCGACTTCGGGGCGACACTCTTGTCGAAGAGCTGCTCGGCGCGTCGATTGGCAAGATCGGCGGTTTCGACGCTTCTTTCGGCCGCGGCAAGATTGGCTTCCGCCGTTTTGACCGCCAGTTGGTAATCGGTGGCGTCGACGCGGGCGAGAACGTCGCCCGGCGTCACCCGGTCGCCGATGTCGACGAGGCGCTCGGTGATCTTGCCGGCGACGCGAAACCCGAGATTCATTTCCGTGCGCGCCTTGACCGAGCCCGAATAATCGAGCTTGCGGGTGTCGCCGGCCTTGGCGATCTCGACGACCTTCACCGGCCGGATAACCTCCTTGACCTCAGCTTTTTCTTCCGAGCAGGCGGAAACACCGATGCCGATGGCGCCGACAAATACGAGGCGGGCGACGGACGGCATGCAATGGCTGAGGGTCTTGAGCGAAAACATCTTCCGCACTCCTGGATCGTTTCGGGGGTCTCGACGGCGGCTGCCGTCCATTATTTCTTCAACGCCCTGATCACGTAGTCGATCAGTTCGTCGACGCTCGCGCGGTTCGTTTTGGCAAGACATTGCGCCACCATTTGCGGATGGCAGAGATTGATCGTCGCTGCGCCGAAGCAGCGCGAGGCCACGACCGGGTCCTGCTCGGCGAATTCTCCGGCCGCAATGCCTTCGGCGATGATTTCGGCAATGAGATCGTGGACGCGGTCGATATGTTTCTCGATGACATGCCAGTCGCGCTCGATCGCGACGATGATCATCTCGTGCACCTTCATCTCGTCAAGCATCAGATCCAGCGTCAACTGATGCTGGGTCTGGACATAGCGGCGCAGTCGCTCGCTGGCGCTGACCGGCTGATGGCGGATGTCGTAGGCGATTTGATAGGCGGTGGCGAGCATGCGCCCGCAGAGCGCCTGGTGGATCTCCACCTTGGAGGCGAAGAAGCGATAAATATTGGCCGGCGACATGCCGAGATCGCGGGCAATATCGGCCACCGTCGTCTTGCTGTAGCCATAGTGGCGAAACAGCCGCTCGGCGGCATCGAGAATGCGGGTGACATTCTCCTGCCGGGTGACGTCGAGTGTATTTTCCGCGATGTCGTCCATGGTTTCGATGCCCGAATTACGACTGACGAATTTTGAATTTCGTCAGTCGTAAAATATCAGGCGTCATTTGTCAATACTCGAACGGGACAACGGGCGTCGTCAACCGACCGCACCGATGGACAGCCAGGGTTTAGAGAGAGATGATGAACACCCGGTAAAATTGAAAGTGCCGCGGCTTGGAAACACGCGGCACATCATCGGCGGCAGCAGGAGGTCAGCCGAGCTTGACGTCGAGGGTGATGGGAACGGCGGCAAGCGCCTTGGAAATCGGGCAGCCGGCCTTCGCCTTGTTGGCGAGTTCGGTGAAGGTTGCCTCGTCGGCGCCGGGAATACGGCCGGCGAGCGAAAGATGGATAGCGGTGATGGCAAAGCCGCCCTCGACGCTTTCGAGCGTCACCTTGGCGGAGGTTTCCATATGCTCGGCGGTAAAGCCGGCTTCACCGAGGATCAAGGACAGCGCCATGGTGAAGCAGCCGGCATGGGCGGCGCCGATCAGCTCTTCCGGGTTGGTGCCGGGAATGCCTTCGAAGCGGCTGGCAAAGCCGTAGGGATAGTCCGTCAGGGCGCCGCTCTGCGTCGAGATCAGGCCTTTGCCGTCTTTGAGGCCACCGGTCCAATGAGCCGAAGCCGTGCGATTGATCTGCATGCCGTCCTCCTGTTTCGATTGTGGTTTCAGAGCAATGATGCCGAAAAGTGTCAACGGTTTTCGGACGACATCATGCCCAACTATTTCCAGCAGCGGCAGGGTGCCGCTCCATGCCTGCGGGAGATCTGAGAGCCTTCCCGATGGACAATATAATGCTCTATCCCGAGAAGACGACAGGCCTGTAAAAATCGGTGGGAATCGAAGCGTTTTCAGGCGGGATGCTGCAGCACGCTGAGACCGCCGTCGACCGTCAGGCAGGTGGCGTTCATGAAAGGGCATTCGTCGGAAATCATGAAGACCGCCGCCATGGCGATCTCCTCAGGCGTTGCGATCCGCCCGCCGGGATGCAGCCGCATCGTCTCGGCCTTGGCCGCCTCGGGATCGGGAAAGCCGTTCCAGTAGTCGATCACCTTCTGGGTCGAGACATAGCCCGGCGCCAGAGCATTGACCCGGATATTGCGGGCCGCGTACTCCAGGCCCAGGGATTTCGTCATGCCGAGCAGCGCATGTTTTGCCAGCGGATAAGGAAAGGTATGCGGAATGATGGTGAAGGCGTGCGTGGAGGCGATGTTGAGGATGACGCCGCCGCCCTGTTCGATCAGGCCCGGCAGCACCGCCTTGCAGCAGTTCCATGCACCCTTGAGGTTGATGTCGAAGCAGCGGCTCCACTCTTCATCCGTCGTGGCGAGCGGTTCAGCGAAGACGTTGACCCCGGCATTGTTGACGAGCGCGTTCAGCGGACCGATCTCCTCATTCGCCTCAGCAACCGCCCGCCTGATCGTTCCGGCATCGGTTATATCGGCCGGCAGATAACCGACCCGGCCGCCGGTGCTCGCCAGTTCCCCCGCTGCCCGCGCCAGCAGCGCCGCATCGCGGTCAACGAGATAGACGGCCGCATTCTCACTGATGAACGCCTTCGCGATTGCAAGGCCGATACCCTGCGCAGCGCCCGTTATCAGGATGTTCTTGCCCTGCAGGCGATTGCTCATCATCTATCCTCCGGTTGAACCGGCAACGCCGACAGATCGATCGTCACCTTGCCGGAAAGAACCTCACCCGGCGCAAGCGGTATGAGGCCGCCGAACTCCGGCAGGTGGTGGCCGTTCGGCAGGTGGCTCATCGGCTCAAGGCAGAAGAAGTCGTTCCGGTCGACCGGCATATAGAGCATGAAGCGATCAAGCGCGCCGTCGGCCTCCAGCACCGCCTGAATTCCAAGCTCCGGCCAGGCGATGGCCGCCCGGCCGTTCCACCCCTCGAAGGCATTGTTCATCCATCTCTGCGGCAGCAGCTTTTCCGATCTGAAATCGAAATAGCCGGGCACAGGACCGGCCATGTCGGGCAGATGGTCCGGCCGCTCGCTCCAATAGCGATTGGCCGCAATCGTCAGTCTCGTCTCTGGCGTCCGTACGAAGAAAGGGTGTTGCCCGAGCCCGAAGGGAAGCGCCGCCGCGCCGCGGTTTTCGACGGACAGCGTCAGCACCAGCGCATCGCCGGCGAGACGGATCTCCTGCCGGGTCAGATAGGCATAGGGTGAAACCCTGTCAGCGCTACGGGAAAAGGAAAACCGCGCATGCTCTGAACTGGAGTCTTCAAGCTGCCAGAGGCCGAGCCAGCCGTCGCCGTGCCGATAGAGCGGATCTGCGGTATTCGGCTGGAAGGCATAGTCGCGTCCGGCAAAGGACATGGCGTTGCCTTCGACGCGATTGCCGAACGGCACCATCGCAAAATTCGCCATCGCGCCGTCAGGCCCGCCGGCCGCAACGAGAAAGGGCATGCCTCGAAACATCGCGGCGGTGACCGCGGCGCCCCGGGCGCTGACCCGGACGGCGAGCTCGCCGTGCCTCAGTTCGATGTCGCCTACGGCTCGTTCTTGGTTCATCCACGTCGTCCCGCGGCCGAAGATCTCAAATTGTCGAGCAGCACGGCGATCAGCAGGATCAGCCCGCGCACGACATACTGATAGAATGCCTGGATATTCAGCAGATTCATAACGTTTTCGGCAATGCCCATGATCAGCACGCCGACGATGACGCCGCTCATTGCCGCCCGTCCGCCGGCCAGCGAAACGCCGCCGAGAACGCAGGCCGAAATGACCGAAAGCTCAAGTCCCGTCGCCGCATTCGGCTGGCCGGAGGTGATGCGCGAGGCCAGCAGGATGCCGGCAATGCCGCAGACGAGGCCCTGCAGCGCAAAGATCCAGATGCGCATGTTGACGACGTTGACGCCGGCAAGCCGCGAGGCCTCGGGATTGCCGCCGATCGCCAGCGTGTTCTTGCCGAAGACGGTGCGGTTGAGCACGAAACCGAAGAGGAGGAAAAGCATCAGCATGATCCAGATCGGCGTCGGCACGGTCAGGAAGCGCGACAGGGCCAGTTGATAGAAAACCGGATCGTTGATGCCGACCGCACGGCCATCCGAGGCGATCAGCGCCAGTCCGCGCACGATCTGCATGGTCGCAAGCGTGGTGATCAGCGCATTGATGCGGAACCGGGCGATGACGATGCCGTTGACGAAGCCGACGACGGCGCCGCACAGCAGGGCGGCCAGCAAGCCGAGCGGAATGGAGCCCGTGGCGTTCGAGACCATCACGGCGATCATGCCGGAAAAGGCGACGATCGACCCGACAGAAAGATCGAAATCGCGCGACGCCAGGCAGAACATCATCGTGCAGGCGACGATGCCGATCGTCACCACCGATTGCAGCAGCCCCAGCATGTTTCGCTCGGTCAGGAAGTTCGGAACGAACAGCGAGACGATCACGAAGGCGGCAGCGAAAATCACCACCAGCCCCTGCTCGCCGAGAAGAATCTTTTTCAACGAATTCATTATCCGTATTCCTGGTCCTAAATGATGCCTGCAGCATTCTTGTCGGGGAGTGCTGCCGTCAGGATGGCGCGCTCGTCGAAATCCCGGCGGGCGACATTGGCCGCCACCCTGCCCTGGCACATCACCATGATGCGATCGCAGATGCCCATCACTTCGGGCAATTCGCTTGATATCACCACGATCGCCATGCCGTTGGCCGCCAGCTCATAGAGGATCTCGTAGATTTCCGATTTCGCCCCGACATCGATGCCGCGCGTCGGCTCGTCGATGACCAGCACCTTGATGCCCTGCTCGGAGAGCCAGCGGCCGAGAATGACCTTCTGCTGGTTGCCGCCGGAGAGATTGATGATGTCCTGCTTGCGCGACGGGGTTCGCACCCGAAGCCGGGCAATGAACCGATCGGCCAGCGCTGCCTCCTTTTTCGGGCTCAGAATGCCGAAAGGCGAGAAATGCCGGCGCGACGAAATCGCGATATTCTCTTCGATCGATCGGCCCTGGACGATGCCGTCGAACTTGCGGTCCTCGGGGCAAAGCACCATGCCGGCATTGATCGCAGCCTTCGGATTGTTCGGCGAGACGACAACGCCGTCGATGGCGACCTTGCCCTGATGCCTGGTATCGGCGCCGTAGAGCAGCCGCGCCATCTCGCTGCGGCCGGCGCCGATCAGACCGAAGAAGCCGAGGATCTCGCCCTGGCGGACGGAGAAGCCGATCGGATTGCGCAGCTTCGTTCCCGACAGGCCGTTGACCTCCAGCCTGATGCCGCCGAGCGGACGTGCGCGCCATCCCCAGACATTGCTGATCTCGCGCCCGACCATTTCCGAGATGATCTGTTCGCGCGTCGTCCCGGCGATGTCTGGATGGTGGGCGGCGAGCTTGCCGTCGCGCAGCACCGTCAGGCTGTCGCAAAGCCGAAAAATCTCGTCGAGACGATGCGAGACGTAGAGAATGACCGTTCCCTTCGCCTTCAGCCTGTCGATGAGGGAAAACAGGATTTCGCTCTCGCGCGAGGAGAGTGACGAGGTCGGCTCGTCAAGCGCGATGACCCGTGCGTCGAGCATGACGGCCTTGGCGATCTCGACCATCTGCCGCGCGCCGATCGAAAGCGAGGCGACTTTGGCCGAAGGATCGACATCGATGCCGATGCCCTCGAGCTTCGCCCGCACCGTCTCGATCAGCCTCGTCGAATGGATGACGCCGCCCTTGGCCGGAAAGCGCCCAAGCCAGAGATTTTCGGCGACCGTCAACTCCGGCACGAGTTGCAGTTCCTGATGGATGACGACGATGCCGGCATGAAAGGCGTCACGCACGGATCCGTATTTCTGTTCCTCGCCGTCGATCAGGATGCGGCCGCTATCGGCCGCCTGATCGCCTGACAGCACGCGGATCAGCGTCGATTTGCCGGCGCCGTTCTCACCCATCAGGCCATGCACGGCGCCCTTCTCGACGGAGAAAGAAACCGCCGCCAGCGCCTGCACGCCGGGATACCCCTTGGAGATATTGTTGAATTCGAGGAAAGCCATCGCCGCTCCGCCGAGAGAACCCGGCGGCAGCTAGAAGCCGCCGGGTATAAGGTCATCCCGAGAGGACGATCACTCGATGCCGAGATCCTTGCGGACCTTGTCATAATCGCCGCGCAGCGCCAGCGAACCGGAGGTCAGCGTCAGCTTTTCCGGCGCCTTGTCGTTGGCGATCCAGTCGTACATGTTCAGCGCCGTCTCGTAGCCGTGGCGCTTCGGCGAGATGATGACCGTGCCGAAGAAGCCGGTCGCGGCCGGCTTCTTGAACTCGTTGATCGCCGATTCCGCGCCGCCGATGCCGACGCCGATAACGTTGGCCGCCGGAATACCCACAGATTCCGAAGCTCGGACAGCGCCGAGAACGGCTTCGTCGTTGAGGCCGAAGGCAACCCAGTATTTGACGTCGGCATGTTTGTTGAGAACGGTGGTTGCGGCATTGAGAGCCGCTTCCGTATCGGTCTTTGCCTGCGGCGCGTCATAGATGTTTTCCGCCGGGAAGCCGGCGGACTTCAGCACCGCGATGGCGCCTTCGACGCGGTCGACGGCGGTGGGCAGCTGATCGTAGGAGACCCGGATCGCGCCGACATTCTTCATGTCCCAGCCGCGCGTCTTGATTTCGTCGACGATCGCCTGGCCGACGGTCTCGCCGATCTTGGTGGCCGAGATGCCCATATGCGGCACCTCTTCCAGCGGTTTGCCGTCGGCGCTGACCAGACGGTCGTCGACCGTCATCAGCTTCAGCTGGTTGGCTTCGGCCTTGGCGACGATGCCGGGGCCGAGCTTGACGTCGGGCGTGCAGATGATGAAGCCCTGCGCGCCTTGGGCGCCGAGATTGTCGATTGCCGACTGGACCTTCTCGCCGTCTTCGGCGCCGATCTTGACGACGGTGAAGCCTTTTTCTTTCGCCGCCTGGTCGGCGAATTTCCATTCGTCCTGAAACCACGGCTCTTCGGGCTGCTTGACGATGAACCCGATCTTGACGTCTGCGGAAAATGCCGAGCCGGCTGTCAGGATGGCGAAAGTGCCAGCCAGGATGGCTGCTTTGAACAAGCGCATGTCTCTCTCCCAAAATCCCAAAAAATCATGCAGCCGCCTCCCGGGCAGCGTCTATGAATTAAGATAAATCATCATACCAGTCAATTGCCAATGTATGATGATTGCAATATTACGATAATCGAGAAGCGGGCCGGAGGAAGCGTCGCAAAGCGGATCGAATTCGGATAATGAGGTTCGATTGCCTGGCGCCAGAGATAGAGCGGAGAGGTAAGTTGGAAACAAACGAGCGACAGGGCGGGGCCGAAAGCCCCGGCATCGAGCGCCGCCCGCGTGTACGCCGCAACGTCACAGCGGCGATCGCTCAGGATATCTGTGCGGAGCGTTATCCCTCGGGCTCGCCGCTGCCCCGCGAAAACGATCTCTGCGAACTCTACGGCGTCAGCCGCACCGTCATCCGCGAATCGTTGAAAGTGCTGGAATCCAAGGGTCTCGTCCGCGGCAAGCCGCGCATCGGAACCACCGTCTGCGACAGAGACGACTGGAATATTCTGGATGCCGACGTGCTCGATTGGATAGGTCCTTATATCAAGGACTTCGACCTGCTCGGCTGCATTCTCGAAGCCCGCCGCACCATCGAGCCGGCAGCGGCCGAATATGCCGCCGAGCGCGCCAGCGCCCAGGAGATCGCCGATCTCGACAAGGCCTGGCGGCAGATGCGCGACAGTGCCGGCGACCCGGAAAGCTTCACCGATGCCGATGTCATGTTCCATGGGGTGCTGCTCACCGCCAGCCACAACCAGGTCTTCCGCCGCCTGTCGAGCGCCATTCACGCGGCGCTGAAATATGCGCTGCATGCCTCCAACATCGGCGTCGAAAGTCGCGAGGATGCGGTGCTTGTTCACGGCCAGCTGGTCGAGGCCCTGCGCATGCGCGACAAGGCTGGCGCCCGCGACTGCGCCAACCGCATGCTCGATCTTGCGGTGCGCGACCTTGCCGCTGCTGAAAAGGCGATCGGCAGAACCAAATGATGGATCATGAGCAATCCACGGCCAGGCCGCCGGTCAAAAATCCGAAGAGAGACTGAAGAACCCCAATGAAGATCACCAAACTCACCACCTATATCGTTCCGCCGCGCTGGCTGTTTTTGAAGATCGAGACCGATGAGGGCATTGTCGGCTGGGGCGAACCGGTCGTCGAAGGCCGCGCGCTCACCGTCGAGGCCGCCGTCCACGAATTGGAAGACTATCTGATCGGCAAGGACCCCTTCCTGATCGAGGACCACTGGACCGTGATGTATCGCGGCGGCTTCTACCGCGGCGGTGCTGCCCATATGAGCGCGATCTCGGGCATCGACCAGGCGCTGTGGGACATCAAGGGCAAGGCCCTCGGCCAGCCGATCCATTCCCTGCTCGGCGGCCAGCTGCGCGACCGCATCAAGGTCTATTCCTGGATCGGCGGCGACCGTCCCGCCGATGTCGCCAACAATGCCAGGGAGGTGGTCGCCCGCGGCTTCAAGGCAATCAAGCTCAACGGCTGCGAGGAAATGCAGATCGTCGACACCAATGAGAAGGTGGAAAGGGCGGTCGAGACCATCGCCGCCATCCGCGAGGCGATCGGCCCGCATATCGGCATCGGCGTCGATTTCCACGGCCGCGTCCACAAGCCGATGGCGAAAGTTCTCGCCAAGGAACTCGAGCCCTACAAGCTGATGTTCATCGAGGAGCCGGTGCTCTCCGAAAACAAGGAAGCGCTGCGCGATATCGTCAACCACACCTCGACGCCGATCGCACTCGGCGAGCGGCTCTTTTCGCGCTGGGACTTCAAGCAGGTGCTGTCGGACGGCTATGTCGATATCATCCAGCCGGATCTTTCCCATGCCGGCGGCATCACCGAATGCCGCAAGATCGCGGCCATGGCCGAAGCCTACGACGTGGCGCTGGCGCCCCATTGCCCGCTCGGCCCGATCGCGCTTGCCGCCTGCCTGCAGGTCGATGCCGTCAGCTACAACGCCTTCATTCAGGAACAGAGCCTCGGCATCCACTACAACAAAGGCAACGACATTCTCGACTACATCTCCAACAAGGAGGTGTTCCACTATGCCGATGGTTTCGTGTCGATCCCGCAAGGGCCGGGTCTCGGCGTCGAGGTCGACGAGGCCTATGTCATCGAGCGCGCCAAAGAGGGCCATCGCTGGCGCAACCCGATCTGGCGCCATGCCGACGGCAGCTTCGCCGAGTGGTGAGAGAAATGATAGGGTCGCGCAAGCGGCCCTTTTTCATTCGTCGTGTCGGATATCGCGCGTCTCATCCGTCATAATGGAAATTCAACCGGGAGATTTCAGATGGCCAGAGCAATCGCAATCATTGTCGCGCGCATCATTTTCAGTTTCATCTTCTTCATGGCCGCCGGCTTCAAATTCGCCGATATCGGCGCGACGGCGGGCTATATCACCGCCGCCGGTTTTCCCATGGCGACATTGCTTGCCTGGGTCGCGGCCTTCTTCGAGATTGCCCTGGCGCTCGCCTTCATCACAGGCGCCTTCTTCACCGAGGCCAGCCTGCTGGCGGGCATCTATGTGATCTTTCTTGCCTTTGCCTTCCACGGCCCATCCCATTGGCAGCAGAACCAGGCCGAGTTCGGCTTCTTCGTCGATCACTTCACCTTCCTTGCCGGCCTGCTCTTTGCCGCCGTCCATGGGCCGGAGAAATGGGCGTTGAGACACAGCCTCCTCAGATAGCCCCCGAGACACCCTCCGCCGGAACCAACAGCCATGCCGAACATTGGCTTACCGGCAAACGGCAAGGAGAGCCCGACCATGGAGCTGAAGGGAAGGATCGCGTTGGTGACGGGTGCCGGTTCCGGCATCGGCAAGGCGGCAGCGCTGAGGCTTGCCGCCGACGGAGCAAGGGTCGCCGTCTTGAGCCGCACCGCCGACGAGGTCGAAAAGACCTGCGCCGAGATCAAGGCGGCGGGCGGCGAATCGATCGCGTTGATCGCCGACACCAGCGACGAGGCGCAGATGCGGCGCGCCGTGGAGCAGCTGACCGATATGTTCCACGGCCTCGACATCGTCGTCGCCAATGCCGGCATCAATGGCGTCTGGGCGCCGATCGACGATCTGAAGCCGGATGAATGGGACAAGACCATCGCGGTCAATCTGCGCGGCACCTATCTGACCTTGCATCTGACGGTCCCCTACCTGAAAAGAAATGGCGGCTCGATCGTCGTCGTCTCCTCGATCAACGGCACCCGGACATTCACGACGCCGGGCGCCACCGCCTATACCGCAACCAAGGCCGGCCAGGTCGCCATGGTTCAGCAGCTCGCCCTCGAACTTGGCCGGCACGGCATCCGCGTCAATGCCGTCTGCCCCGGCGAGATCGAGACCAATATCGGCGCCAACACGAATAGCCGGCATCGCGACGACACCGAGGTTCCGGTCATCTGGCCGCAAGGGGATATCCCGATCGCCGGCGGCAGAGCGGGCAAGAGCGAAGATGTCGCCGAAACCATTCTCTTCCTCGCCTCCGACCGGGCTCGACACATCACCGGGACGCCGATCTGGATCGACGGCGGCCAGGGGCTGCTGCGATAGGCCTGCGTCCTGCGACGATCAGGCGCTCAGCCGGGCGTTATCGAGCGTATAGAGTTCCTGCGCGCGCTTCACGCCGCGCAACGCATAACGTCCAACACAGGCAAGTGCCGCGCGCTGTTCCTCCGGTATCGCTGTGGCGAAATCGGAGGAGATCAACAGGTTGAGATCCACTGATCGGCACATCGAAGCGATGCGGCTGACCTCGTTGACGGCAGGGCCGATGACCGTGAAGTCCAGCCGGTCCTGACTGCCGATATTGCCGTAAAAGACGTCTCCGATATGCAGGCCGATATAGACATCGGTCGTTGGCCGGTCGTCGGCTTTGCGTTCGGCATTGAGGTTGGCGAGCTTTTCCCGCAGAAGCGCTTCGGCGTGGAGCGCCGCACGACAGGTCTCTGCCGGCACCTCGCCCTTGAAGATCGCCAGCACGCCGTCGCCGATCAGCTTCAGCACATTGCCGCCGGATTCGTGGATCGCCGTGATCACCGCCTCGCTATAGTCGTTGAGCAACGGGATGATCTCCTCCGGCGGTACGCTGTCGGAGATCTTTGTGTAGTTCAACAGATCCGAAAACCAGAGTGCGGCGGAAATCCGCTCCGATTTGCCGCGACTGATCTTGCCCTCCATGACCTGACGCGCCGCGTCCTCGCCGAGATAGACTTCGGCGATGGTGCGGGCGATGCGCCCGAGCCCGATGCACTTGATCGCCAGCCCCAGCACCGGCACCAGCTTGCGCAGGATGGCGAGGTCGTGATCGGAAAAACCCTCGGGATGTTTGGTCGCGAAATGCGAGAAGAAACAATCCATTTCGCCGATCGTGCCGGCCTCGCTGAAACGATGGACCATCGCGATGAAATCCGTATGGCCGGCCTCAGCGATCGTATCGAGCAGGCTGAAATCGATCGGATCGCCAAAGCCGAGGCGCCGGCGTATCTCCCGTTCATTGTTGGCCCAGAGATAATAAAAGGCCGAGCGCTGCCAGTTCGCCGCGGCCTCCCCGGAGCTCGTCGAGCCATATTCGAACTCGGTCTCGATCTCCTCCTCGCTGTCCCAGCGGAAGGCGCGGCCCTCATGCACCGGGTGCAGCGTATCCATCAGCGCCAGGCCGCGGTCGAGCGGCAGCCCGGCATTGCGGCAGGCCGCGCAGAAACCGGTCATCAACTCGGCTTCCGAGGCGCCCTTCAGTCCCTGCTCCGTGATCCAGGCTGCAATTGTGCTGACGTCGCTATAATCCATGCCGCTCACCTTCACTCTCGCCCAAGCTGTAGTCCGAATTCGGCATCGAAGGAAGCCAATTGGCTCAATCGCAGACGGGCATGTTGTAGGGCGTGACGATTTCGACCGACGAGAGCGAGGCCGGAACCGCCCGACCCGGTGACGTCGCCCGGCCCATGATCGCCCTGAAGGCCGAACGCGCATCGGTCCTGAGATCATGGTGCAGCACGAAGCCGATCCGGCGGGCGGCAAGCAGGGCGCGGTTGTCGACGTCGAGATCATGAGCGACGAAGACGTGGACCGGGCGGTCGGCCGCATCGAAGGCCGCCAGCACCGCCCGGTTGCCGCCACCGATCGAATAGACGGCATTGATGGTGGGATCGGCGGCAAGGGCAGCCGCCGCAAGTGTTCCCGTCGCCATATCGGTGCCATGCCCCTCGCTGATTTCGGTGATGCCGATCCCGGGATAACGGGCGCGAATGATGCGGCGAAAGCCGATCTCGCGCTCCTCCTCGCCGCGAAACCGCCCGCTCGACAGCGTCACCAGCACCTTGCCGCCAGCGCTCGCGAGCACTTCGCCGATCAGATAGGCCGCGGTCTCCCCCGCCGCCCGGTTGTCGGCGCCGGCATAGGCGATGCGCGCCGAATTCGGCAGGTCGGTCACCAGTGTCACCACCGGAATGCCGGCCGCATCCGCCCGCGCGACGGCGGCGGCCACCTCGGCAACATCAGGTGCCTTCAGCACGATGCCGTGTGTACCGCGCAGCCGGATACGGTCGAGAAGCTGCACCATCTCGGCCGGCTTCATCACCTCGGCGAAATGGAACCGGCACCGGAAGACGCCGGGCAGGAAGGCCGCCATCTCGGCCTCGAAGGCGGCGCGCACCGCATCGCTGAAACGCTGAGGCGTTTCCATGACGATATCGATCGCCAGCATGCGCCCACTCGCCACCGCCCCGGCCTGCTGCTTTTCGAGTTCGGCAATCGCCGCCTGCACCCGCATTTCCGTCTGCTGGCGCACACCCGGCCGGCCGTTCAGCACCCGGTCGACAGTCGCGGTGCTGAGGCCCGCTTGAAAAGCGATATCCTTGACGAGGAAGAGATGGGCCATGGAATCCGTTTGATGGCTTTTTGATGGATTCCTGATCTATATCACCTCTGATCACGGCGTATAGTGCCTCTATTCGAAAGAGGAGGAGCCATCATGAAGACCGACAATCCGCAAAAACTGCGCGCCGACCGTGTCTGGCTGAGCGAAGACAGCTGCGATCTCGACGACTTTCGCCGCCTGGCGGAAAAGACCACCGCGCTTGCCGATTATCCCTCGGCGTCTGCAGTCGAAAAAAACGTGCTGATCTACGACAGCTGCAAGGTGATGGCAGCAGCCGCGACGCCGGAAGGCCGGCGCGCCGTGCTGGCCGAGATCTGCGAGGCCTTCGGCGACGGTCCGGGCGTCGCCGTGTTCAAGCATGCTTACGAGGATCCCGGCATTATCGACCGCGCCAGCGCGGTCTTCGATCAGATCATCGAGGAGCAGCACCGCACCTCGACCGGCGGCGGCGATCACTTCGCCAAGCCCGGCGCCAACGACCGCATCTGGAATTCGCTGGAGAAACATTGCCTCGCCGATCCAGCGAATTTTGCCGAATATTACGGCAATGCCATCGTCGCACTCGCAAGCCAAGCCTGGCTCGGCCCAAGCTACCAGATGACGGCGCAGGTCAACCGCGTCAATCCAGGCGGCGCGGCGCAATCGGCCCATCGCGACTATCATCTCGGCTTCCAATCGTCCGCGGTGATCGAGCAGTTTCCGGTGCATGTGCACCGGCTTTCGCCAGTGCTGACGCTGCAGGGTGCGGTCGCCCATTGCGACATGCCGCTCAAAAGCGGCCCGACGCTCTTCCTGCCGCACAGCCAGACCTATGTGCCGGGCTATCTCGCACTCAAGCGCCAGGAATTCCGGGATTATTTCGAGACCAACCACATCCAGCTGCCACTCGAAAAAGGCGACGTCGTCTTCTTCAATCCCGCCCTCTTCCACGCCGCCGGCACCAATCGCTCGGCCGACATCAAGCGCGTCGCCAACCTGTTGCAGGTCTCCTCTGCCTTCGGCCGGGCGATGGAAACGGTCAACCGCGAAAAAATGAGCGCTAGGCTCTTTCCCGCCCTGAAGACATTGCAGGACAGGCTGTCGCCCGACGAGATCGCCAATGCCGTTGCCGCCTGCGCCGAAGGCTATTCCTTCCCGACCAATCTCGATCGAGATCCCCCGCTTGGCGGCCTGGCGCCGAAGACGCAGGCGCAGCTGATGCACGAGGCGTTGAAGGAAAGCTGGAGCGACGAAGCCTTTGCGGCGGCACTTGCAGAACAGGCGCAGAAGAAGCTGAGCTGACTAAGGATCAGGAGCCGACCCGCACTGAAATAAAAGCCTCCCGCACCCGCGGGAGGCCATTCGCATATTATCACCAAGGAGGAACAACATGAGCACGGACCACGGCCGTCTCGACGGCAAGATCGCCATCGTCACCGGCGGCACGCAAGGATTGGGCGCCACCATCGCCCGTCTCTTCGCCGAACGCGGCGCGGAGGGCATCGTCATCTGCGGGCGTAACGAAGCCAAGGGCAAGGCGAAGGCGGCGGAGATTTCGGCCGCGACCGGCGTGAAGGTCGTCTACACCAGGGCCGATCTCGGCAAGGTCGAGGACACCAGGAATGTCGTCCATGCCTGCGACGAGGCCTTCGGCCGGGTCGACGCGCTGGTCAATGCCGCCGCCATCACCGATCGCGGCACCATCCTCGATACCAGCCCTGAACTCTTCGATGCCATGTTCGCCGTCAATGTGCGCGCACCGTTTTTCCTGATGCAGGAGACGGTGAAGGTCATGCGCCGCGAAAAGACCGAGGGCACGATCGTCAACATCGGCTCGATGTCGGCCAAAGCCGGCCAACCCTTCATCGCCGCCTATTGCGCCTCCAAGGGCGCGCTGGAAACCCTGACGAAAAACACCGCCTATGCGCTTTTGCGCAACCGCATCCGCGTCAATGGCCTCAATATCGGCTGGATGGCGTCGGAAGGCGAGGACCGCATTCAGCGCGAATTTCACGATGCACCCGCCGACTGGCTGGAGAAGGCGGCGGCAGCCCAGCCCTTCGGCCGCCTGGTCGATCCCCATGAAGTGGCGCGCGCCTGCGCCTATTTGTCATCGGCCGAATCCGGCCTGATGACCGGTTCGGTCATCTGCTTCGACCAGTCGATCTGGGGGGCCTACGACGGCTCGCCGCATCCGGTCGCAGCCCTCTGATCGGTCGCGAGCCCGGCATTTCCCATGCCGGGCTCTGGCACCTCCCAGGATTTGCAGCTAGGAAGGGACGGCAGCATTCAGGGAGAAAATGGCGTGGCCGACAATCCGCTTTACGACATCCGCGATGAACGTTTCGGCGCCTTGGTCATCGGCAGCGCCGCCCTCGAGGAACTCTATTCCGGCTGCCGCTGGACGGAAGGCCCGGTCTGGTTTTCCGACCTGAACTGCCTTCTCTGGAGCGATATCCCGAACGAACGCATGATGCGCTGGACGCCGGATGGCACGGTCTCGATCTTCCGCTCGCCCTCCAACTACGTCAACGGCAATACCCGCGACCGGCAGGGCCGGCTGATCTCCTGCGAACATGGCGGCCGCCGCGTCACCCGCACCGAGATCGACGGCACCCTCACCGTTCTCGCCGACAGCTACAAAGGCAAACGGCTGAATTCGCCGAACGACGTCGTCGTGCATTCCGATGGCGGGATCTGGTTCACCGATCCGACTTATGGCATCCTCTCGGATTACGAAGGCCACAAGGCCGAGCCCGAACAGTCGACCCGTAACGTCTACCGGATCGATCCTGCAAGCGGCGAGATCGAGGCGGTCGTCGAGGATTTCATTCAACCGAATGGCCTTGCCTTCTCGCCCGACGAGACGAAGCTCTACATCGCCGATTCCGGCTCGGCAAAACATGAAGTGCCTTGCCATATAAGAGTTTTCGACGTCGTCGACGGCAGGAAGCTTACAAACAGCCGCTATTTCTGCAGCCTCGATGCCGGCCACCCCGACGGTTTCCGCTTCGACGTCAGCGGCAATCTCTGGACGAGTGCCGGCGACGGCATTCATTGCTTCTCGCCGGATGGAACGCTGCTCGGCAAGATCCGGGTGCCGCAGACGGTCTCCAATCTCACCTTCGGCGGCCCTAGGAAAAACCGGCTCTTTATCACCGCGACGCGCTCGGTCTATTCGATCTATACGAAGACCAACGGCGCCCAGTATCCGTAAGGAACATGGCGCCGCGCGCTCGACAGACACAGCCGACGATCCCAGCGTCGGCGAGAAACGGCATCGCTCCAACACATCTAACCCGAAAAAGCTGTGAAGCGGTTCTGGATGACGGCATGCATGAAAAAAGCTAAAGCGCGTCGCATGGTTCGAATTCGATATGACGCGTTTGAGCGGCCCGCAGCTTATTGCATCAAGGAGGAATACAAGATGACCCGATTTTCACGCGCCGAAAGGCGCCGCACCGCTCCCGATGCCATGACTGGGAGAGCCTGAGATGCGGTCCGTCGTTTCCTTCAACGAAGGCTGGAGTTTCCACGAGGGTTTTGGCCAGCGTCTGCTCGAGAGCTTTGATGCCGCCAGGTCGGTCAGCCTGCCCCATACTGCCGTCGAACTGCCCTTCAACTATTTCGACGAGACCAGCTATCAGCGCGCCTTCACCTATCAGAAGGTGCTGCGCTGGCTGCCGGAATTCGAGGGCCGTGAAGTCTCGCTCGTCTTCGACGCCGCCATGGCCGACAGCGTCGTCTATCTGAACGGCGAAGAAATCATCGCCCATAAGGACGGCTACACCCCCTTCGAGGCCCGCCTCACCGGCAAGCTGCTCAAGGGCGAGAACCTCGTGACCGTCAAGATCGACGGCAGCGAAAACCCTGCCATCCCGCCCTTCGGCGGCCGCATCGATTATCTCACCTATGCCGGCATCTACCGCGACGTCTGGCTGAAGGTCACCGACCCCGTCTCGATCCGCAATCTCAAGATCGAAACCACCGACGTTCTCGCTCCGGAGAAATCGGCAGCCATCCGCGTCGATATCGCCAACCCCGAGGGCCGCAGCTTCTCGGCGACCGTCACCGCCACGCTGAAGCAGGCCGACGGCGCGGTGATCGCCACCGCAGCAACCGAGACGATCGGCGACCGCACCAGGCTTTCCTTCGGCGGCCTCACCGGCATTACCCTCTGGGACATCGCCGACCCCACGCTCTACGAGGTCACCGTCGAACTCAGAACCGAACACGGCTCCGACCGCGTCTCCACCCGCTTCGGCTTCCGCACCGCCGAATTCACGCCGGAAGGTTTCCTGCTGAACGGCAGGCCGCTGAAATTGCGCGGCCTCAACCGCCACCAGTCTTTCCCCTATGTCGGTTATGCCGCCGGCCGGTCCGCCCAGGAGCGCGATGCCGACATCATGAAGAGCGTGCTGAAGTGCAATATCGTCCGCACCTCGCATTATCCGCAGTCGAAATGGTTCCTCGACCGCTGCGATGCCATTGGCCTGCTCGTCTTCGAGGAAATCCCTGGCTGGCAGCATATCGGCGATGCCGACTGGCAGAAGGAATCGATCGAAAACGTCCGCCGCATGATCGAGCGCGACTGGAACCATCCTTCGATCATCATCTGGGGCGTGCGCATCAACGAGTCCCAGGATAGTCATGATTTCTACGTCGAGACCAATCGTCTGGCCCGCGAACTCGACAGCACCCGCCAGACCGGCGGTGTGCGTTATATCACCGAGAGCGAGTTGCTCGAGGACGTCTACACGATGAACGACTTCATCCTCGGCAATGAGGAATTGCCGGGCGCCAACCGCCCGCGCACGGTGCTGCGCGGTCAGCAGGAAAATACCGGCCTGTCCCGCAAGGTGCCGTACCTCATCACCGAGTTCAACGGCCACATGCACCCGACGAAGATCTACGACCAGGAGCAGCGCCAGGCCGAGCATGTGCGCCGTCACCTCGAGGTGCTGAACGCCGCCTATGGCGACCCCGATATCTCGGGCGCCATCGGCTGGTGCATGTTCGATTACAACACCCACAAGGATTTCGGCTCCGGCGACCGCATCTGCTACCACGGCGTCATGGACATGTTCCGCGAGCCGAAATTCGCAGCCTATGCCTATATCAGCCAGTGCGATCCGTCCGAGGAGATCGTCATGAAGCCGGCGACCTTCTGGGCGCGCGGCGAGCGCAATATCGGCGGCGTTCTGCCGCTGATCATCCTGACCAATTGCGACGAGGTGGAACTGCAATACGGCGAGCTCAGCAAGCGCATCGGCCCGGACCGCGAGAATTATCCACATCTGCCGCATCCGCCCGTCGTGCTCGACCATCGCCACTTCACTGCCGATGAGCTCGGCACCTGGGGTCTCGAATGGATCGACGGCACCTTGACCGGCTATATCGCCGGCGAGCCGGTGGCGAGCCTGACGTTTGCCGCCGATCCCTTGCCGACGACGCTGGAAATCGTCGCCGACAGCTCGACGCTGAAGGCGCGCGAACGCGACAGCACCCGCGTCATCATCCGCGCGCTGGATCAGTGCGGCCAACGCCTGCCCTTCATGAACGACAGCATTTCGCTGAAGGTGCATGGCCCCGCGAAGATCGTCGGCCCGGCCAATGTGCCGCTGCAGGGCGGCACCGCCGGCTTCTGGCTGGAGGCAACGGGGCTGGTGGGCGAGATCACCGTCGAAGCGGTCTCCTCGCGTTTCCCTCCGGTGACCCTCAGCGTGACGGCGGCCGCCTGATTCAGCCCATAGCTCGCGCGCCTTCTCGGGCGCGCGGCGCTCCGATGGCCGTCACACAATCCGCATCTGGCTATTGGGATCGAAGAACACAGCCTTGTCGAGATTGAAGGCGAGGCGTGTGGTCTGTCCGGGGGCGATGCCGGCATCGGCGCGCAGGCGGGCGACGACGGATTTGCCGCCGAGCTTGGTGACGGCGAAGGTGTCGGAGCCGGCCGGTTCGACCACCTC
>NZ_MAWZ01000047.1:0-3632 GCF_001854685.1 Rhizobium sp. RSm-3
GGTGCCGATCATGATCGCCGCCATGACGTCGTTGAACGAATAGCTGGCGAGATTGCTGGAGGGCAGCGGCGAGACGCTCTTGTCCCACTCGGCATTGGCCGGCAACTTCGAGACCAGGCTGGCGCCCATGACGAGCCCTTCCAGCGCGGTCTGCACCGCATGGCGGTAGCCCAAGACCTCCTTGCCGCCGGGTGCGCTCAGGCGCGACGTCAGGCGCTCCAGATTGCCGGCGAGATCGCCGATGCCGATTTCTCCGGCGCCTACCTTGTCGAGCAGCGGACCGAGAAGCGCCTTGACGTCGGCCTTGAACTGATCGCGCACCTCGGGGCTGTCTGACCCGTAAAACTGGTTGGCCATCGCCTGGATGGTCGGGTTGAACAGGTGGGTGATATTGTTGGGAACGGTGCTGCCGAATTCGGAAGCGGCAACCTTTTTCAAACCGTCGAGGTCGATCTTGAGATCGGGGAACAGGCTCCCGCCGAGCCCGAGCGACTGGTCGAAATCCACAACCGGCAGGATGGAGCCGAGCCCCTTCAGTTCCCGCTCGGTCTTGTTGCCGGCCAGTCCCATGCGGATCAGGCCATCGAGCGCCGTCGTCGGATCGGAGATCGTCGGCAGCACGTTCTTGTCGAAGAATTCGGCATAGGTCTTGTCGGCAATCGCCGAGCGCTGCTTTACGAAATCGTCGGGAAGCACCATGGAATAGAAGCCGAGGGCGGCATTATATTCCTTGAGAATGGTGGTGACGTCCTTGCCGGATTTGAGACCGTCATTCAGCAGGCCGCCATTGACGATGTCGCGCTCAAAGGCATCCTCGACCTTCGTACGCAGGTCCTTCATCTTCTCGTCACGCGTTATCGTGTCGTTGATGATCTCGGAAGCGTCCTTGTTCGTATCGGGCGGCGCCACGCGATAACCGGAGAAGATCAGCTTGAAGGCCTTCAGCGCCTTCTCCGTCATCAGCGAGTTGACGTCGGGGTCCGAGCCCAGGATGGCGATCGACTTGTCGAGATCCTTCAGGATCTCCTGGTCGTTGTAGATGCCGCGCTGGTTGTCGCCGAGGCTGTCCTTGTATTGGCCGAAGGTCGCCTTGGTCTGAAGCAGATCGAGATACATGATCAGTTTCTGCTCGGCAGTGTAATTGTGAGGGTTTTTGACGACGTCGATGCTCTCGAAGGATTTGTCCTTGTCCTTCAGCCCTTCCATGAAGCCCTGATTGATCTCGCTCATGAAATCGGAATTGAACAGGAGATCGATGACCGGCTGGATCGGCGCGGTAGGGCGGGACGTGCCATTCGACGTGGCGGCCAGCGAAACGAACTTCGGACTGCTCGTCTGCGCCGATATAGAGGAGAAAATCGTCAGGGCTGCCGTCGTGGTCCCGTCAGAGGCAAAAGGCGATGCCTTCTTGACCGTGGTGCTCGTGGTTTTGCCCTGGCTCGTGGAATTTTCGGACTTTGGATCGGAATTGGCGTTTAGCCGGAGAAATGAAACCGTATCGATATCCGAAGATGCTGGTGCGATCGATGACATGCGTTCCCTTTGATTTTCTTTTTCCGCTTTTCGCGGATGACGTCGTTTACCTTACGTTAGGCATAAGATCGACCTTTGCGTGATAATTCAAGCCCGATCGCGACATCGCGGTTGCATAAAATGCAGCGGCCTCGCGCCTGGAGATCAAAAATCACATTTTTACCGAGGGGTCGCAGGGTATTTCCCAGGCTGTGGCGGTCATCGTTGCCGCCCCTCTGCCTCTACCAGATGAATGACGGGTCTGGCCCAAATTCGAGATGCACGGACTCGCCGGTGTAGCGTTCAAGCTTCTCGTTCAGCTGCTTTTCCATTTTGTCGAGCTTCTTCACGCCATTGGCCATATCCCACAGACCAAGCGCCAGCCCGACGGCCGAGGCAACGAGGCCGGTGACCAGTCCGGCCGCGGCAAGGCCGGTTTTGGCGGCGCTGCTGAAGATGGTCACGACTTCCGGCGCCACCGTTGCGAGTCCGGAAAAGGCACGGGACATGGCATTGGTCAGATAAAGCATCGCCTCGGAGAAACCGATCAGCGCGTTGCCGGTACCGGCAATGCCGCCGATTATTTCGAGCGCGCCCTTGGCGCGGTCGCCGGCCTTCATCGACCGCGACGCCGAATAGAAGCCGAGGCCGGCCATGGCGAGGCCGCCGGCCGCGCCGAGGATCTTGCCTGCCGCTTCAATCGTCTTCGGCGAGAAGTTCATCGAGATCCCCTTGCCCCAGCTGCCAGGCTGATTGCCGAAGGCGCTGAACGGTTTGCCGGCAACGTCGAGGTTCTTGCCGAGACCTTCCATCGTCATGCCGACGATCTGCGTCGCCGAGCCGACCGCGGCGGCGATATCGGCCGGCGTCCACTTGCCGCCGGCGCCGAGGCCGCGCGCCACCAGCACGCTCGACATCGTCAGCATCTGCACGGCGTGCACCAGACCGGCCTTGTACACCTCGGCATCGATGCCGGCAGGTGTCCGGGTCTGGCGCGGCAGATCGAGCGAATCCTTGAAGGAGGCGAGCGCATCGTCGAGCTTCATACCGCCGCGCACCATCCGCAGAACGCCGTCGACGTCGCGCGCTATATCCTGCGCCAGGTTCTGTTTCAGCGTTTCGCCGCCATCGGCCGGGCCGTTTTTGCTGATGAAATCCTCGGCGAACGTAGTTGCCAACTGGCTGATGGCGTCATTCGTCGCCCCGGGCTCGAAGGTGTCATCCGGCCCCGACAGCAGCGGCTCGAGATCGACACCCTGGCCGTCGCCGATATAATGTTCCTTGACGATATTGGCGAAGGTGACGTTCGCGGCGTCGAGATGCGCATCGATATAATCCTGGGGCAGGAGATCGACGAGGGTGTTGAGTTCGGAATAATAATCCTTCAGGGCATCTTCGAAGCTCTTGCCGGCGCTCAGCGCCCGGTCGATCGCCTTGCCTCCTCCGATGTCGATCAGATAGGCGTCCTCGATGTTGGTGAGCAGATCGGAATTCTCCGGTCGCTGCAGATATTCCTTCATGCCGCTCGCGAAGATATCCGAGAGATGCTGCTGCGTCGCCGGATCGGCCGTCAGCTTTTCGATCCGCGCATCGAGGTCCTTGCCGACGCGCTCGCCATCGGGCACGCTGTCGCCATACTGGTTCATATAGCCATTGAACTGCTGTTTGATCTCGATGAGATCGTAGAGCAGCGTCGCCTTCTGTTCCGGCGTCAGCTGGTCGAGGTGGTCCATGTTGTCGGGCGCGACGAAATCCCGGTTCACGTCTTCACGGCGTCGCCGAGAATGCCGTATTTGAGTTCGTCGAGCTTCTTCAGCGTCGGCTCATAGGCGGTCGACGGAGCGTAGCCGCGCAGCACCTTGCTTTCCAGGATGTCGTTCTCGTCGATCGGGCGCTCCACGACCGGCTCGATGGCATCCGAGCCCGACATGACAAGGTCCATCTTCTTGAGGCTGGATGTCAGATAGTCGCTGTCGATATAGGGCAGATCGAGACTTTGGATGGTCTTGCTCCAGCCATTGTCCTTGGTGGCGAACATGCGCTCGGCGATCCAGGCGTCGCCGCCGCTGCCGGCGAAGAAGCGCCCGCCGTCTGAGCCGTTGGCGGCAATGCCCTTGCCG
>NZ_MAWZ01000048.1:0-261 GCF_001854685.1 Rhizobium sp. RSm-3
GCCAGGACGCGGCTTATCGATCCCCTGATAGCCCATTATCATCTGCGCCTGGGCGATGAGAGCACCGCGCTGAGCGCTTTCCAGCGCATCGTTAATGATCAGAATGGAAGAGATACAGCCGACTTCCTGTTCCTTCCAGTGAGCGATGCCAGTGCTTCGGATCCTGATCACCGCGGCACCCATTGGTCGCTGCTACTCGTTGACCGTCGCAACCGCGAGGGGCCGGCTGCCTATCACTATGACTCCTTCCGGGGCCAGAAC
>NZ_MAWZ01000049.1:0-710 GCF_001854685.1 Rhizobium sp. RSm-3
TGTACTTGTTTGACTTGCTGCCGAGCGCGGACAAACCCACCAACTTCAGTATCCATGGTGTGCCCTACACGGCCACTCTGGGGCCATCAGGCATGCAGAGCGACATTTACCTTTTCCTGCAATAGGGTGGAGATGGATCGAGCAATAGATGCCAGTCGTTCTTGAAAAGCACCAAACCGTTGAGAGAGAATCCGTTTTTACGCGGCCACGTGCAGCGCGCCAACCCAGATGAGACGATCCCCAGTGCCGGGGGCGACATCGAATGTGCACGTCGCCAGTCTTCCTTCAAAACGTGACGTTTGGCCAGCATCCCAAGAGGCGACGGCTGTCGCATCTGAGGTGTAGACAGATACGGATGCGGGAAGAGCCTCGGGTGCGAAGGATGCTGGCGCGGTCGCTGAAGTGCTTAGTGCCGTCTATGACGGCCTACCCTTTGCGGGTTCTACTATGGCTTCAGGCCAGGACGAAACCCGCCCATGGCGCCGGATGCATTTCATACAGCGATCATGAGCCAACGTGTGAGTTGGGTGCTCGATGCCGACCCGTATCCTGCAACTAATGCCTGCGGGCGGGTGCCGCGGTGGACCGACTTGTTCATCACGCAACGATCATTCGAAATGAACGTTGAAAGCTATCGACGACGTTCCACCCATGGGGGTCAAACGCCGGCGCGGCAGGCCAGCCTCATTCGCGACAATCAAAGGCACCGC
>NZ_MAWZ01000050.1:0-1225 GCF_001854685.1 Rhizobium sp. RSm-3
GCCTATTCACCGGTGCAAAGCGTCAATCCGCCAGACGCACCATGGGAGCAAAGCTTGGGGGCATCGATCTTCGGCACCCCACAGTACACGCTGCCTGTGGACGACTTGGGAGGAGCTGTCCCTCCGAGCTGGCAACACCGCAATCAACCGGCACAGGCTGGCCTTCGGCTTGCGATGTCCTGGCTTGAGTTGCTGCCGAGCGCGGACAAACCCCAGACCAGCATCACTATCCATGGTGTGCCCTACACGGCCACTCTGGGGCCATCAGGCATGGAGAACGACATTTACCTTTTCCTGCAATAGGGTGGAGATGGATCGAGCAATAGATGCCAGTGGTTCTTGAAAAAGCACCAAACCGTTGAGAGAGAATCCGTTTTTACGCGGCCACGTGCAGCGCGCCAACCCAGATGAGACGATCCCCAGTGCCGGGGCAACATCGAATGTGCACGTCGTCCGTCTTCCTTCAAAACGTGACGTTTGGCCAGCATCCCAAGAGGCGACGGCTGTCGCATCTGAAGTGTAGACAGATACGGATGCGGGAAGAGCCTCGGGTGCGAAGGATGCTGGCGCGGTCGCTGAAGTGCTTAGTGCCGTCGATGACGGCCTATCCTTTGCGGGTTCTACTATGGCTTCAGGCCCGGACGACCCCCCCATGGCGCCGGATGCATTTCATGCGGCGATCATGAGCCAACGTGTGAGTTGGGTACTCGATGCCGACCCCGTATCCTGCAACTAATGCCTGCGGGCGGGTGCCGCGGTGGACCGACTTGTTCATCACGCAACGATCATTCGAAATGAACGTTGAAAGCTATCGACGACGTTCCACCCATGGGGGTCAAACGCCGGCGCGGCAGGCCAGCCTCATTCGCGACAATCAAAGGCACCGCACAGTTTGTCGCGGAGCGGCAATCAGACCACGATGAAGCTCTTGCCAGCGACAATCAACATGATAACTTCATCCCGACCGCGACATAAGAATCTCATCCAGATTGTCGCGCGCGTCTCATCCTGATCGCCGCCCCATAGGTCGCATAACTATCAGGCGCGCAACGGGTTCTGTCAGCAGCTACACCGCAATGGTTCCGTTGCCTGAGGCGGCGAAATCAGAAAGGCCGGCGGAAAGATTGGTTGGAATCGGAAATTCTGACGGCACCCTTCGCGCTGCATGTTCCACACATCACCCGAAACTGCTGGCGAGCCTCTCAAGCCATGTGCCGGCCTGATG
>NZ_MAWZ01000051.1:0-2123 GCF_001854685.1 Rhizobium sp. RSm-3
AAATGAACGTTGAAAGCTATCGACGACGTTCCACCCATGGGGGTCAAACGCCGGCGCGGCAGGCCAGCCTCATTCGCGACAATCAAAGGCACCGCCAGTTTGTCGCGCGCATTGCCTCGCCTGAACTGCTCCCTGAGAATGGGTTATTGCCTCATCTAAATTGCTCCCGCCGAATCAACCTCGGGAGCTGTGATGAGGAAGGTCAGCATGGCGACACGTGCGGAATTGGTGGCAGCGATCAGTTGTCGCTATGTGTTAGGCGGGCGGGCCGAGAAGGCGAGGATGTTAGACGAGTTCGTGGCGCTCACGGGCTTTCATCGCAAGCATGCGATGCGACTGCTGCGAGGAGAACGCAAACCGGCGAAGGGTGGTCCTCGGCCAGGGCGCCGGGTTTACGGCGACGACGTGCGGGCAGCGCTCGTCGTTGTTTGGGAGGCGTCGGATCGAATTTGCGGCAAGCGACTACACCCCCTGTTGCCAACACTAATCGAAGCGATGGAACGTCATGGACACGGCGATATGAATAGCGAGACGCGCCGGCGACTCTTGACGATGAGCCCAGCGACGATTGATCGGGTCCTCAAGGATGGTTCGCGAGCAAACGGTACTGATCACTGCGTTGGCCGAACTGCGCAAGTTGCTGCCGTTCCCGCTGCTGGGCTTCGACACCGATAACGACAGTGTGTTCATGAACGAGAGTGTTCATGAGTATTGCTTGCGCGATAATATCGAACTTACCCGTTGCCGCCCTTACCGAAAGAATGATCAGGCATTTGTCGAGCAGAAGAATGGCGCAATCGTGCGCAAGATCGTTGGATACCGACGCTTCGAGGGGCTGCGAGCCACTCGGGAGCTGGCCAAGCTTTATTCGTCAATGCGGTTGTTCGTGAATTTCTTTCAGCCATCATTCAAGCTGAAAGAAAAGCACCGTGACGGAGCCAAGGTGATCAAGCGCTATCATCGTCCTGCCACACTCTTCCAGCGGCTGCTTGACGACCCACGCACGCCGGAGGATACATGCCTTTGGCTCAAGGCGATGTACCTGACGCTCGAAGACTTTCTTTCTGGCTTACGGATTGCTTGGCGTGGTGGTGAAGTGAAACCGACTGCCAGCTCCAAGCCAGCGGCCAAGCGAGAGCGGCGGAGGCCCGATCCTCTACTCGCCGTCACTGCCGAACTCGAGGAATGGTTCGAGGCGGAGCCTTGGCGAACTTCGCGAGAGTTGCTTGAACGCTTGCAGGTCAAATGCCCCGGCGTGTATCCCGACGGCCTCATTCGGACCGTGCAGCGCCGAATGAAAATCTGGCGCAGTACACAGGCCATGCGCTGGTGTTCGGGCCATTCGCCGATGCCGCGCGGCAGACGGAAAGTATAGAGGTCGGGCAGTGAGATCATTACCGAACAATACAGGATCGTCATCCGCGCTCTTACCGCCAGGTTGGCCTTCGACAACCGACCCCACCGGAAAACATGATGACCGCCCGCGAAGCCGCCCGCTCGCTACAGCGCTATTGAGAGGCGCGCTCGCGAGCGGCTTCGCTACCTCCGTCACCTGCACCAGGTGCGGGGATACGATCGGAACAACCCGTGAGGCATTCGAAAACATCGAGTGAGCCAACGACATTATTCTCCGGGAACACTCTTGGGTGAGGCAATACGGCGTCTCATCCTGATCGCCGCCCCATAGGTCGCATAACTATCAGGCGTGCAACGGGTTCTGCAAGCAGCTACACCGCAATGGTTCCGTTGCCTGAGGCGGCGAAATCAGAAAGGCCGGCGGAAAGATTGGTTGGAATCGGAAATTCTGACGGCACCCTTCACGCTGCATGTCCAACACATCACTCGAACTGCTTAAATGAAGGCCAATTTTAGCGGGCTCCGCATGGCAAGCGGCAAGCTGGCGAGCCTCTGTGTCGGCCTGATGGTCGAGTGCAGACGATTGTCGGCAAGCCGTCGCCATATGGTGTTCGGCCATGCCTTGAGGGCATGATTGGATCTGGCTTTAGCATGCTGGGCGGCGGTCGGCRGGCATTAGGATCGAGGTTCCAAATTTGAATTTCCGGAGGACCGGCATCGATGTACCCAAGACGGAACCAGCCGCGCGATGACGATTCTCGCGAAGT
>NZ_MAWZ01000052.1:0-2530 GCF_001854685.1 Rhizobium sp. RSm-3
TGTAGAGGCTATTTAGTAATGCGACAGTTGGGCCAGTTAGAGATGCGACAATCTCGCCTCTCGACGACTGGTCAATGCCAATGTCGGGAGCAAGGATGACGACCTTCAGCCTGGTCGAGACCATGAGCGGTCGGAGTCGTCATGTCCTTTATGATCACTATGTCGCAGAAAGAATTGCATCGCCTCGAACTCATCCAGAAGATCCGTGACGAACGCCTGAGCGTTGTGCAGGCCGCCGAACGGCTCGACCTCAGTCGAAGTCAGGTCCATCGGCTGCTGCAGGCCTATGACCGGGATGGTCCGGCCGGGCTTGTTTCCAAGAAGCGATCGCGACCGAGCAACCGGCGCCATAGCGAGGAGTTTCGCAATGCGGCACTGGATCTGATCCGTGAGCGCTATCTGGATTTCGGTCCGACGCTGGCGCGTGAGAAGCTGATCGAGCTGCACCGGATCTCGGTCGCCAAGGAGACCCTGCGGCAATGGATGACCGAGGCCGGCATCTGGGTCTCGCGTCGGGAACGCAAGAAGCGGGTTTTCCAGCCACGCGGCCGACGTGATTGCTTTGGCGAACTGGTACAGATCGATGGCTCGCATCACTGGTGGTTCGAGAACCGTGGGCCCAAATGCGCCCTGCTCGTCTATATCGACGACGCCACCGGCAAGCTGCTGCATCTACGGTTTGCCGGCTCGGAGAACACCTTCGACTATCTGCACGCGACCAAGGCCTATCTGCAGCAATGGGGCAAACCGCTGGCCTTCTACAGTGACAAGCACGGCGTCTTTCGTTCGACCCATGCGTCGGAGAAGGACCGGACGAGCGGCCTGACACAATTCGGCCGCGCGCTTTATGAGCTGAACATCGACATCATCTGTGCCAATACCCCGCAGGCCAAAGGCCGCGTCGAACGTGCGAACCAGACACTGCAGGATCGGCTGGTCAAGGAAATGCGGCTGCGCGGCATCGACACGATCGAGGAAGCCAACGCCTATGCGCCTGAGTTCATTGCGGATTTCAACGCGCGTTTTGGCAAACAGCCGCGTAATCCGAAGGACATGCACCGGCCGTTGGCCGACCATGAGAACCTCGATGGCGCCATGTGCCGCAAGGAAGTTCGCACGCTGTCGCAGGCTTTGACGCTGCGCTATGACAAGGTGCTGTTCATCCTTGATCCGACAGATCTTTCCAGGTCCCTGGCGGGTAAGAAGGTCGTGGTTTGCGACTATCCGGACGGGCGCCTCGAGATCATGCACGAGAGCTTTGCCCTGCCCTACCGAACCTTTGACACGTTACGCTCCGTGCATCGCGCCGAGGTCGTCGATAACAAGCGGTTGGACGACATGCTGTCTGTTGTCGCCGAGCTGCAGGCTGGGCGGGAGCAGCAGCGCAGCAAGGGCGGACCACGGCGAACTGGGCAGACGGACCATATGTTCGGCATTCGCGATGGCAGCACGGGGAACGGCTACCAGAAGCGTGGACGCAAGCCGAGAACGGATTACATGAACGATCCGGCGGTGATCGCACGGCGGGAGAAAGCGTTATTGAGGCAGCCGGCTGCGGAATAAAGGGCGTCAATGCACGCCGATATCGCTTTGCGTATCTGACTCCAATTGCAGGCAGGCGGACCAAAGCGGCGTCTTGTGGAAGGCTCCGTCTTGAAGAAGCGTGAGCCCTTCTCGTGCCTCATAAAGCAGGCCCAGCCAGCACAGGCGCCGCAGGACGCCATATTGGAGATCGAATTTGAGCTCCCAGGCTTCCAGGGTCATTTCGGTGGCGGACAGAGGTGCCGTGTCTGGATAGAGGATCTTCACGACGTCCAAAGGCGTACAGCCTTCTCTCGCCTTGATATTGAGAAGATTGAGGAACATGCGCCACCAGCGTAGGCGCGCTTGCACCTCAGCTTCCCGCTCGGTGGCATGGACATACGAGTAGAGATAGTCTGTGGCCACGAGATCGAAGAAGGCTTGCGGGTTCACCAGAAACTCCCGGCCGCGTCTGGTTGGCAGCAGCACATCCTTTTTCCGGCGAAGCAGCTTCAGATGGCGGGTCATGTCCCGCACGACCCAGAGCGGCGGCATGTCGCTTTCGTTCAGCACTTTGTTCATGCTGTAGAGGTCTTCGGCTGTGAAGTCGGGCCACAGGAAGTTCACAGCGGCCCAATGTACGAATTTGCGGTTCATAGCACCGGTCGCGGTCAATCCTATGCCACCCTCACCGTCAGCATAGGCAACGGACAGAAGCATGCCGCGAAGAAGAGGTGACAGCGCGGCGACATCGACGTCACCCTGCAGCTTGATTTCCGGAAGCATCGTGCAGCTTTGATCCCTACCCGCTCAATTCAGATAAAAGCGAGTATCAGCCGGCGACTGAACAATTGCTATTGAGAAAGCTAAAGCCGAAGAGGTGTTCTTTCACCCGCCCCCGCTCCGCCCTTTCAACCCGGCCCAGCCGGTCGGATCGGGGGCTGATCATCGGTGCCAGTGTCGCGTTTCTAACTGGCCGACAGCGTCGCAGCCCTATTCGGCTTTGACA
>NZ_MAWZ01000053.1:0-2430 GCF_001854685.1 Rhizobium sp. RSm-3
CTCCATGGCGGAACGTCGTCGACAGCTTTCGACGTTCATTTCGAATGATCGTTGCGTGATGAACAAGTCGGTCCACCGCGGCACCCGCCCGCAGGTGTCAGGCGAAATGAGAAACTGACCCCCTAACGAAATGAAGAACTGCCCCCTCGTGTGACAACGAGGAGAGATGGATGACAAGTGCGATTTCAGCGCATCCTGCATCGTGGGGAACGATGCAGGGCGAAGATATGCTTGAGGCAGATGAGGTGGTGGCAATGTTGCGGCTGCACGAGCTTGGTTGGGGTGCCAAGCGTCTATCGAAGGAATTTGGATGTGCTCGCAACACTGTCCGTCGATATCTTCGTGAGGGTGGAGCGGTACCCTTCAAGAAGCCGGTTCGGAGGAGTGCTTTTGATGGCCTTGATGATTGGCTTCGTGAACGCTTCTTTCGCCATGATGGCAATGCCGATGTGATCCGGCAGGAGCTGGCGAGCGAGCATGGAATTATCATCGGTTTGCGTTCGGTAGAGCTTCGAGTCCGGGAATGGCGGCGGGAACTCAAGGCGCAAAAGCGTGCGACAGTGCGGTTTGAAACGCCGCCTGGTCGTCAGTTGCAGATCGACTTCGGGCAGACGCGTGTCTGGATCGGTGACGAGCGGCTTCGGGTAAACGTCTTTGTCGCCACGCTAAGCTATTCCAGACGCATTCATATCCGTGCCTCATTGAGAGAAGGGCAGACAGATTGGTTCGAGGGGATGGAAGGCGCGTTTCTTCGGTTTGGCGGCGTTCCCGTTGAGGTTTTGCTGGATAATGCGAAGGCACTTGTCGAACATCACGACGCGGTTAGCCGGGAGGTTCGCTTCAATGCGCGACTCTGGGCGTTTGCCCGTTACTGGGGCTTCGCGCCACGCGCTTGCGCTCCCTACCGGGCGCGAACAAAGGGGAAGGACGAGCGCGGGGTCGGGTACGTCAAGAAGAATGCTATCGCTGGTCGCCGGTTTGAGAACTGGGCTTCGTTCGAGGCGCACCTTGACCGATGGATACGAGAGATCGCAGACCGACGAGAACACGGCACGACTGGTGAAGCACCAATTGAACGCTTTGCTGCGGAGGCCGAAGCCCTTCGGCCGCTATCCGGCCGCGTACCGTTTGGACAACTACGCGACCTCGTGCGCAAAGTGCAGGCGGACTGCGCCATCGATCTCGACACAAACAGCTATTCCGTACCCTGGCGTCTCATCGGCGAGAGCGTCCAAGTCGTTGTATTGGCTGGCCGTGTAATTATCCGTCACGCTGGCCAGGTTGTGGCCGATCATCCTCTCTGCCAGGGACGGCGACAACGGATCGTCGACCGGGATCACTTTGTTGGCTTCGCGGGTAGCGAAGGACTGGTTCGCACCGCTCCAGTCGAGCTGGCACCAGCCGCCTTGCTGCGACCTCTTGCGGAATACGAGGCCGTTGTTGGAGGTGGCTGGTGATGACGACCGTCGATCACGATTTACTCATCGCGACACTCGATCGGCTAAAGCTGACGGCGATCCGCGATCAACTCGACACGTTGCTGGACGAGGCGCTCGAAGATGACGTTGCGCGAAGCTCTGGCGTTCCTGGTCTCACGAGAGATTGCCCGGCGCGATGAACGGCGCATCTCGATGTCGAGCAAGTTGGCGCAGTTCCCCTTCGTACGCGAACTCGATGGCTTCGACTTCGAGGCACAGCCCTCGCTGGATCGAGGACAGATCAGGGAGCTGTCAACCTGCCGCTGGATTGCTCACGGCGACACCGTCCTATTCCTCGGACCTCCGGGCACCGGTAAGACGCACCTTGCTGTCAGTCTTGGCCGAGAAGCAATCCGCCAGAACTACAACGTTCAATTCGTCACGGCGGCCACTCTGGTTGCGATGCTCGCCAAGGCCCATAACGATGGCTCATTGGACAAGCAGTTGACAATCCTATCGCGGCCGAAACTGCTGATCATCGACGAGCTGGGATATCTGCCCTTCGAAGCTAACGCCGCCCACCTGTTCTTCCAACTGGTCTCTCGCCGCTATGAAAGGGGATCGATCCTGATTACCTCCAATCGATCGGTCGGAGAGTGGGGGAGCGTCTTTGGAGACCCTGTCGTCGCCACCGCGATATTGGACCGCCTGCTGCACCATTCGACGGTGATCACCATCCGAGGTGATAGCTACAGGCTTCGCGAAAAGCGCCGTTCCGGCCTTCTGCAGAAGGCCGGAACAGCGCTTGAGACAAACGAAACAGCAAATCAATGAAGGGGTCAGTTCTTCGTTTCGCCTACGGGGTCAAATCTTCACTTCGCTTGACAGCAGGCATAGTTTGATAGTTGCAGGATACGGGGTCGGCATCGAGCACCCAACTCACACGTTGGCTCATGATCGCTGTATGAAATGCATCCGGCGCCATGGGCGGGTTTCGTCCTGGCCTGAAGCC
>NZ_MAWZ01000054.1:0-1623 GCF_001854685.1 Rhizobium sp. RSm-3
GCATCATGAAATCAATTTTCGAGGAAAGAGATCATGTCAGACATTGTGGAGCAGCTGAAGAAGGTCCGCAAGCTGCAGTCCCGCGCCGCCGCTGCGAAGATGGAGTTGCACGATCTTGCCGAGGACCTTCCGATTAATTGGGCTAGAATCAAGACCATTGCAGGAGAGACGTTCGACGCCTTCGCCGAGTTGAACGCTGCGAAGGAAGAGCTCGCTGCATTGGAGAATTCACGATGACTGGCCCTTTCGTCACGCGCGACGGCTCCAGCTGGGTGCCGGAGTACCTGACCTGCATCGATGCTACAACCTGCATCGGCTGTGGCCGATGCTTCAAAGCCTGCTCTCGCGAAGTCATGCACCTCTATGGCGTCGGTGAAGCGGGTGAAATCCTCGGCATCTGCGACGACGAGGAGGAAGACTTCGATGGCGAGCTCAATCGTATGATCATGGTTGTCGATGAGGCCGGCCGCTGCATTGGTTGCGGCGCCTGCGCGCGCGTCTGCCCGAAGAACTGTCAGACCCATGTCGCGGCAGACAAGGTTACTGCGTGATCTCGCGAACAAGTCAACGCTGTTACCTTCAGATCGTTTGTTGTCTCCTGCTGCTCGTCGTCTGCGCAAACGAACGAACGTAGTTACTTCGTGTGGCATTCCATCCACAAAGTTAGCGCTGCGATGGTGGCTAGTTCGTCGCTTCTTTCAATAGGACTTTTTTAAAAGCGCGAAGTGGCGATCGCTGTCTCGTCGCCCTCGGCGATGAACTTATCCGGTTGCCAAGGCAGATGCCCCGCGATTGGATCGCCACAGATCGTGCCGTTCGTGTCCCATGCCTGATCCGCGGATGCGGCGGTTCTAATCAATGGCGGCCGGTGCAAAGAAGGCACTGCAATTGCACGCAATGTCTCGCGCAAGCTGACCGTCAAGGTAAGCACCAGTGCGCAGCTGACGGAGGCACTTGCGGCGAGGACCGCAACGCCACTTTCCACCCCGCAGGCTCAATACGATCCGACACAGGACGATCCTGAGCGCGGTTGAATTACATGCTAATTCCCTTGTCCCCAGCGCAACCGTCGACATTTCTCGCAAATGTCGGGCATCCGCCACTTTTGTCAGGTTTGTCGTGATTGGAACGTTTTGTTCGCCGGTCTCTCCGTCAAATACACATCAACCTGCCCTCAACCCGCCCATTGATAAAAGAAAATGATCTTCTTGGCGCGTCGGAGCAGTTGGCATGGTGTTTGCTGATCCCTGGTTACAAGCGGCAGAAAGCAGTCTGCATTATGCCGGTTCATGAAACGAACGGAACGGAGGCCACCTGACCGTTCGTCATCGGATCCGCGTTCTACCAAGCGGCCATGCATCCGCCGGCGGAAGGGTCAATCCCGATGTCACAGCTTGCAACCAACTCAAAGAGAAGGAAAATGCAATGACCAAGATTTCCGAAAGATCCTTTGAAACGATCGAAAACCCGGGGTCATCGTCGCTCAAGGTGCCAGATCAGTTCGGCGCATCTGTTGAAAAGGGGAACAAGAAGGTGACAGAGGCTTTTTTGAAATTTGCGTCCGGCGCTGAAGCGACACAGAAAATGCTGCCTCCGATCCTCGAAACGACAAGTCTATTCGGC
>NZ_MAWZ01000055.1:0-1556 GCF_001854685.1 Rhizobium sp. RSm-3
GGCAGAGCAAGGGGGCGTGGGCGGACGCGCTGAAGGCGGCCCATCCCAATCTCAGCGCCGCCGATGCCGCCGTAATCGTGGGCGTCGTAAAGCGGGTTATCGCCAGGAGGGCGGCGTATCGAACGGTGTCGGCCCAGGACCGGGCGAGGCTTGACGAGATCAAGGCGGCGACACCGCAGCTGTCGGGGCAGAGCAAGGGGGCGTGGGCGGACGCGCTGAAGGCGGCCCATCCCGATCTCAGCGCCGCCGATGCCGCCATAACCGTGGGCTCTTTTAAGGACGATATTGCAAGGAGGACGGCGTTCCGGACGGTGTCGGCCCAGGACCAGGCGAGGCTGGACGAAATCGCCAGGCAGACACCGCAGCTACCGGGGCAGAGCAAGGGGGCGTGGGCGGACGCGCTGAAGGCGGCCCATCCCGATCTCAGCGCCGCCGATGCCGCCATAATCGTGGGTGCCGTAAAGCAGGATATTGCTAAAAGGGCCGCGTTCCAGACGGTGTCGGCCCAGGACCAGGCGAGACTGGACGAAATCGCGGCGGTGACACCGCGGCTGCCGGGGCAGAGCAAGGGGGCGTGGGCGGACGCGCTGAAGGCGGCCCATCCCGATCTCAGCGCCGCCGATGCCGCCATAATCGTGAATGCCGTAAAGCAGGATATTGCTAAAAGGACAGCGTTCCAGACGGTGTCGGCCCAGGACCACGCGAGGCTGGACGAAATCGCCAGGCAGACACCGCAGCTACAGGGGCAGAGCAAGGGGGCGTGGGCGGACGCACTGAAGGCGGCCCATCCCGATCTCAGCGCCGCCGATGCCGCCGCCATCGTGGGCGCCGTAAAGCGAGTTATCGCCAGGAGGGCGGCTTTTCAGACGGTGTCGGCCCAGGATCAGGCGAGGCTGGACGAAATCGCTAGGCAGACACCGCGGCTGCCGGGGCAGAGCAAGGGGGCGTGGGCGGACGCGCTGAAGGCGGCCCATCCCGATCTCAGCGCCTCCGATGCCGCCATAATTGTGGGTTCCGTAAAGCATAATATTGTAAAAAGGGCGGCGTTCCGGACGGTGTCGGCTCAGGACCAGGCGAGGCTGGACGAAATCGCCAGGCAAACACCGCGACAGTCGAGGCAGAGCAAGGGGGCGTGGGCGGACGCGCTGAAGGCGGCCCATCCCGATCTCAGCGTCGCCGATGCCGCCACAATCGTGGGCGCCTTAAAGGACGATATCGCCGTGAGGGCAGCGTTCCGGACGGTGTCGGCCCAGGACCAGGCGAGGCTGGACGAAATCGCGGCGGTGACACCGCGGCAGGGGCGGAGCAATGCGGCCTGGGCGGACGCGCTGAAGGCGGCCCATCCCGATCTCAGCGCCGCCGATGCCGCCACCATCGTGGGCGCCGCAAAGGACGAAATCGCCAGGAGGGCGGCGTTCCGGACGGTGTCGGCCCAGGACCAGGCGAGGCTGGACGAACTCGCTAGGCAGACACCGCAGCTGCCGGGGCAGAGCAATGCGGCCTGGGCGGACGCGCTGAAGGCGGCCCATCCCGATCTCAGCGCCGCCGATGCCGCC
>NZ_MAWZ01000056.1:0-1130 GCF_001854685.1 Rhizobium sp. RSm-3
CCGCCGCTCTGGCCGTAGTTCCGGTAATCGATGGCCAGTGCCATCACGCCACGACGCGCCATTTCACCGCCATAGATGCCGCCCATCTGCTCTTTCACCGAGGTGAAGGACCCGCCGACGGCCACGGCCGGATAGCGTTTGGCAGGATCATGGCCTTCAGGCAGGTAGAGATGGGCGACCACATAGCTGTCGCCGCTGGCAAAGCTGACGGTCAGTGGTGTGATTTTTCCGCGATGTGCACTCAGGGTCTGAGACATGCCAACTCCTACACGGGAGAACAGGGCGACAGCTCCAACCGACAGGCCGAAGGTGCGGCGGGTGATCGATGAGGCAGTCATCCATGTCTCCTCTGTTAAATGATGGGGAAAGATGCTCTCTGATGTACGGCATCCTGACGTTCACGGGTTACGGCGGCGCCGGAATCGATCGCCGCCGCTACCCAAGCGTGGCACGGAAATGCGCAGCAACGCGGTCGGCGGCGTCGCCTACCGCGTCGCCCTGATCATAGAAATCGAATTGCGCACCTTCGGCCCAATGCAAGTCTTTGGGTCCAGCCAGCAGCCCGTAGACTTTTCGGGCCTGGTCTGGGAAGGCCGAACCCTCGGAGTGGATCATGAGCGTCGGCGCAGTGACGCGCGAGGCCCGTGAGACAGGATCGAAATCGATCCAGTGCTCCCAAGCCATGACAGCGAACTCGTTACGCCAGGATCGAACGCCGCCACCGCGCGTCTGGTCCATGTAATATTCGCTTGGGCTGAGATGCGCCGCTGTTTCATCGGCATTGTGGTAGGTCAGGATAGTCTTGATCTCGCCAGTTTTGTCGTAAATCTCCTGTGCGAGACGACCGTCAGCCCTCAGGCGCTCGATGATATCACGCCCGTTCATCATCGCCGTCATTAACTCTGGTTCAGCATAGTAGCCCGCCACGGCCGCCACCGCACCGACGTTGCCGTCTTCGGCTGCCGTGTAGAGAGCGGTTCCAGCAGAGGTGCAGATTCCGAGAAGGCCTGTTCCGGACACATCCGGCCGGCTTGACAGGTAACGCAGCGCTGCCGACAGGTCTTCGGCCTTGGCGGCGGGATCCTCGTATTGACGTTTGGCACCGCCGCTCTGGCCGTAGTTCCGGTAAT